>DATBTE010000248.1:0-2399 GCA_036559425.1 Pseudobdellovibrionaceae bacterium
CCTGCCGCAGGAGGAGTCCTAATAATCTCGACAATATGCTCTCTAATCTTATCTAAAGACTCCTGAAGATTTTCGATATTCAGACCCATAGAAATGGCTAAAACCCCCGCATCTTGGGGGGTAAATACATAGGAGCCAACTGAATTCGTCAGTGGCGTTTCCAAACGCAAAGAATGCATTAAACGGGAACTGTCCCCCTGTCCTAAGATCAAACTCAGCACTTCCAACGCTGGGACATCTTTGTGCTTCACGTTGGGAGCAGGCCACGCCAAATAAGCAACAGTTTGTTCAAAAGTGGATTTTTCCACTTTAATTTGATTTTTTTTAGGCAGTTTTACTTTAGGACGTGTCGATTTACGCAATTTGTAGTCCTGAAACTCGCCAAAATACTTTTGCACTTTCTGTTTCATCTGAACTGACTCGAAGTCTCCGGAAATGACCAGGAACATGTTACGAGGCACATAGCGAGAATGAAAGAAATCCGCAATTTTTTTCGCTGAAAACTTACGAACATTTTTCTCATATCCAATAACTGGAACCGCATAAGGGTGTCCCTTAAAGACGCTGGAAAACATCATTTGGCTTCCTGCACGACTAAGGCTGTCTTGACCCCGTTTTATCTCTTCAATGACTACTTCGCGCTCATTGTTAATTTCTTCGGCGTCAAAAGTTGGAAAGCCCATCATTTCACTTATAACATCCAGACCTACATCAGCAAATTGCTTCGAAATCGTTACATAAAAAACCGTTTGATCAAAGGAAGTATAGGCATTCAATTCTCCACCGGAAGCCTCCACCAATGAGGCAATTTCCCCTACTTTGTATTTACGAGTTCCTTTAAAAACCAAGTGCTCGATAAAGTGACTAATGCCCTCCTCTGTCTTTTTTTCATCAGCACTGCCCGTTTTGACCCACATTTGTACTGAAACGACGGGAGATTTGTGAGATTCTAGGAAAAGTACTTTGAGACCGTTTTTTAGTTGAAATTTTTTAGACATAATCTAAGTAGTGCTCCTATGAGTTTTGGAATTTACGTTCACATTCCCTACTGTATCCAGCGTTGCACATATTGCGATTTTGCGACCTATGAGCAGTTCAAAATTCTTCCACCTGAAAAATACTTTGAACTTCTTTTTGAAGAAATTCGTCAAAAGAAAGGCTACTATCCCGCGCGTACCATTGACACTCTCTATTTTGGCGGCGGCACCCCAAGCCTGGTTCCTTCAGAACTTATTGTATCTCTTATTCAAGAACTCGCAAAGTACGGCTTTACTACTGGACCCCAGACCGAAATCACCATCGAAATCAATCCAGCAACCGTAGATGAGAAAAAGCTTGCTACGTATCTTAGCGTCGGCGTCAATCGATTCAGCGTGGGGGCACAGACTTTTGATGATCGTCTTTTAAAGATGGTTCATCGCGAACACAATGCCCGGCAGACTTTAGACACCTTGGCACTTTTACGCCGCTATAATATTAATTTCAGCTTTGATATTCTTTTTGCTCTTCCTTCACAAAGCGTCGAGGGACTCCGGCGCGATATAGATATCGCTATTGAGCAAGGTGCCAAGCACCTGAGTCCTTATTGCCTTACAGTTCCCGAGGGCCACCCCCTTTCAAAAGCTCGACCCATTGAAGATGACCAAGTCGCAATGTTTGAAATCATTGCAGAAAAGTTGCAGTCTCGCGGTTTTCACCAATATGAAATCTCGAATTTTAGCCTTCCTGGTTATGAATCTCGACACAATATTTTGTATTGGACGGATGAAGAGTACTGGGGCCTGGGCCTCAGTGCTCATTCGTATTCCAAATCGACTCATTGGGGGCTCCGCTATTGGAACCTGTCAAATATTAATGAATACGAAAAACAAATTTTAGCCTCTGCAGGTCAACGTTTTTATAACCCAATCGATCACTTGCCAAAAGAGCAGTTTGAAAAGCTCGTCAAACATCAGTCGTTGACTGACTTTTGCCATACCTCACTTCGAATGCTGGAAGGCTTAAGTCCAGAAAAATTGGCCCTCAAGTTTAGCAAAGAAACCGCAGAAGAAGTCCTTAAAATTTTGCGCCGTCTCCAAGCTTCTCAATGGCTCGAAATTAATGACAAAGGGCATTGGTCCATGACCAAAGAGGGCATCTTAATCAGTAACCAAATCTTCACTCAATTGACCTTTTTAGAGGGCGAGATTTAAGTCTGTCGCATTGACTTTTCTTAATACGTACACAATCTTAGCTTGGTATATATGCATTATAAGGAGACTCTTGTGTCTGATCAAAACCCAGTGGATCAAAATGGTAACTCTTCTGAAGAGACGTCATTTGACGTATCATCCGAAATTAAAAAACTTCAAGAACAGGTGGAAAAATATAAAAATGATTATCTCTATTTGCGTGCGGAA
>DATBTE010000249.1:0-2414 GCA_036559425.1 Pseudobdellovibrionaceae bacterium
GTATGACTGGCGAACTGATCTGTTTGTTTTGTTCCAATATTATCCCCAACTTCTCCGCCTCCACTATTCGTCCTTGAATCCACATCAGGGTCGTTTCCGGATGCATGATTCCATCCTCGCAAAAAGTAGCCTCGTAAATCAGGCAAATTAAATGTTGTTGAACCGTCACCTGTTCCGTAAATAGTTTTTATTGCTTCAAAAAGTAAAACATATTCAGACCTTTTTACGGCCGCGCCATTTGCTTCAAGATAACCTGATGGACAAGTCGCCGTCATCATGGTTAACAGTGATCCAACTGGTCCCGATTGCACGTTACCTACGGCGGAGCATTGAACCAGCTTTCCAGAATCGTCTAAAACTGTCTGAAGAATGTAGTTCACTGTCATTTGGCTCCCGCCGACAGCAGCCCCAACTTTATCCATTTTTATAATAAGCTCTGCGGTTCCAACATTAGGATTAACGGATCCATTGGTAGCAGAATAATTTTTAATTTTAAATTCAGTTATCGTCACTAAATTATTTAAATACTTCGTGTCTGTTTCATATTTTATATTTCGCTGGGGAGAGGAATCTACAATTTGGGTTCTGGTAAACCCCTCTTCTTTTGGCTCACCACCTCCGAAGCTTGCCGTACAAATTGCTGAATCTGATAAAAGTTCGCGGAGAGCAGAGGTGAGCTCGCGACCGGCATCTCGGGCTTTAATTGAGCGTTGCGATTTAAAAACATCAGAAATCATTGAAATCAGTCCGGCCATAATGATCGCACCAATCCCAGCCGAAACAATAACACCCACGAGAGTCATTCCATGGTTAGTTCCAAATGAGATGGTTTTTTTTTCAGATGATTCCGACATAATTAATCTCTCCCAGAGTAAAATATATAACAATTCAGTCTATCCATCGGTAAGTTAATGAAGTTTCTATATATAAACAATTAGAAAGTTATTGGACGCAATTGTCTCAGCGTAAACGCCGTAGTTTGGTTGCGCGTTTTCGAGATTGATGTCTCCTGGTGAGACAGTTTGAATTTTTAACCGGATCTGCTCTGACAGATGAATAATGTGACTTAAGACTTAAGTCATTATTTTGTGGAAAAGCCCCTGTTTCTTCTCCGCACCCTACAAAATCTTCCGAATATCGGTAAGTGAAACCGTTTAAATTCCGATAACAATTCATCATGAAAAATAAAGAGAAAATTGAAAATTTATACATTCCTAATTATGAAATTATTGAGAGCCTCGGAGAGAGCCCCTTGGCTTTCGTGTATAAAGGGGTTCACAAACAGCAACCTGATCAAATACTGGTCATTAAGCTGTTTAAAGCCGGTATTTTGTCTCAACAGAGACGGCGTTACTTTCTGCAAAAAATTGAACATCTCAAAATATTGACGGACTCTCGGGTGGCGCCCCCTCTTCGTTTTGAAGAATACGGACAGCAAAAACTCTTGATTCGTGACTATTTTTCGGGAATCCCGATCAATGAGTGGATTCAGAAAAAAGCTTCCTTAAGCTTGGAAAAATTTTTCACTATCGCCTTAAAGTTGGCTGACATTATCGATTCTATTCAAAAATCAGGCATCATCCATGGCGGTATCAAACCTCATAATGTCATCATCGAACCCAAAACACTGGATGTGAAAATCGTCGATTTCATCACACCGTTAGACATCCGTAATATTAGCCACTTCATTTATGATAAGGATTTTATCGAAGACACCCTTGCTTACACGTCGCCTGAACAAACAGGGCGCATCAATCATCGCGTGGATTTTACAACAGATATCTATTCCCTCGGAATCATCTTCTACGAAATTTTAACCCGTAGACTTCCTTTTTTCTCGACGGACCCTCTGGAGTTGATTCACTCGCATATTGCCGAGGAAGCTCCCACAGCTGATAGTTTTGACCTCTCCGTTCCAGCCGTCGTAGGAAAAATAATCTCAAAGCTCATGCTCAAGCAACCTGAAAAACGTTATCAGTCCGGAAGCGGGCTTTATGCGGATTTATACCATTGCCAGCAACAATGGATGCAGCATAAAAAAATTGCTGATTTCGCCTTGGGGACCAAGGATCGCACTCATCGAGTCACCTTTGTTTCTAAAATGGTGGGACGTGATGAGGAAGCTCAGTTAATTTTAAGTGAATACACCAGTGTCACCCAAAAAGAATTTAAAAGTGTCTTTATCTCGGGATTTTCTGGAATCGGTAAAACGCGGCTGATCCAAGAACTGCAAAGACCCATCGTGAAAAATCAAGGTTATTTCACTTCCGGTAAGTTCGACGTTTATCAAAAAAATATTCCTTATAGTTCCCTCATTCAAGCTTTTAGGAATTTAACCCGCACCTTTCTCACAGAAAATGATGAAAGAGTCGCTAAATGGAAAAATAAAATTCTGCAAGCCGTGGGAACCAATG
>DATBTE010000250.1:0-2611 GCA_036559425.1 Pseudobdellovibrionaceae bacterium
AGTCCCTCTTTTATCGTTCTATATTCTTGAATTTTTAAGAAGGGATATGTTTTCAGCTCCACTTCTAAAAGAGAATAAAAATTTTCAATCCCCCCGGAATTGCGGATATTAAAAATGTAAGACCGCTCTGACGTAAGAACAAAATGACGAAAAGCCTTATCCAGGAGGGAGTCGATATCCAGCAATCTTTTCATATTAGGCTATTCCATGGCCATCGACCGAATAAGCTTATCATAATCCTCTTTGGACTGAATGACATAGTGTTGAACCTTGGATTTGCTGGCTGAAGCTTTATGGACAAGATTGATGGTGTTTACACTATCTGCTAAAAGTTCCGCTTTGGTCATCGGGCTTACTAAGAGCGACTGAAAACCCATTTGACTCAGCATTTTTATAATGTCCCGGGGCTTTTCATTATCGAACTTTCCCCCGAACTCATCCAGAATGATCATTCGGGGAGTGTTTTGACCAGCTACTGGATCATTAAATTTAAATCGATAGGCTAAAGATGAGGCCAATAAAGTATAGGCAAGTTGTGTGGTTTGCGCTGAACTTTTAGCATCATTGCGGGATCCGGTGAAGGTCTCCGCAAGCTCCACTTCCGGCGAATGATCTTTTTGACTCCAAGAGCGCACTTCAAATTCAAAGTGATTGCGCACATCAGTCACGAACTCCCGAACCTTAGGATCTTCTTTAAGATCGTTCACGAACTTTTCCAAGGGAGCCAAAACTTCTTTAGAGGCATTTTCAAGCTTTACCCGTAAAGCCGGTGACGCTAATAAATTTTCTATATCAAGACAGGATCTGCGAAAAGTTCGGACCCGCGCGTCCGAGGAGCTTTCTGAGTGAATTTGCAAAAATCTATTCTCAGTGGGGAGTTTTTCAAAGTGATTCAGCTTAAGCACATCATTGATAGATTGAATGTTGGATTCAATTTTCAATCTTTGTGATTTGATTTCATTTAACGTATCTTTTATGGATTTAATCAGAATATCACTAAAGAAAAGCTGCCATTTCATTTCCAGTCCCGCTAATTCCGTGCCTTCAAGACGCTCTTTATGCAAGTTCCAATCTTGAGTTACTGAAACTAGTATAGAAATATCGCGTAATTGATAGACTAGTTGGGGATCTCCAAAGCGGTCCTGATATTGGGTTAACAACCGATTGACCGCTGCGATCAAGGAATCCTTTTTTGTTTCCAGATCTTTTTCTTTGCCTTCAATGTGTTCTAAAACTTCGTCCTGATTTTTCGTGAGTCTGTTGCGATTTTCGTTTAAACGCAGCTCTATCTGCTCAAGGCTTTCCGTTACCCGTAAAAGTTCAAGGTGACGAGAACTTTCATAAGTTTGCCGCAATTCAGAATGTCGTTCTTTAAGTTCTTTGAGAACCCTTTTTAGCCGCTCCAGTTCAGAAGCCATTCCTGCCCGAGTTTCTTGGATTTTTCGAAGACTTAGTTTTAATTTTTCCAATAGCTCTTTGCGATCGTGGTGTTTTTGATCTTTCCTTTTTAAATCTGTAATTTGTTGGCGAAGATCTTTAATTTGTTCATGAAGGTGGTCGACATTGATAAATTCAAGATCTTGGACTGTCTTATATTCTGAAAAAGTATTGAGCAGGATTCTCTGGTCGTCGGTTGCAGAGGCCGTCGTTTTAACAGTGACTTCCTTTGTATTGATTTCCTCCAGAAGCTGCGCCAGCTCCGCCGCTAATTGAGCAATTCGTTCTTCGGGATTCCACCCCAATGTATATCTTAAGTTTTTAGAAAGCTTGCGCATGGTAAAAGAGTCCCTTTTAACCAGGCCTTCCTTTGTGACCAGAAGGGATTTCCCTTTTTTAAACTCTTTGACCTCAACCACCTGATAATCAAAAGAATTATTAAGCCACAAGGCCATATATCCGGAAAATGGATGTTCTTGGGAGGAGCGGATTTCTAAGGTTGTTAAAATTGAATTTTCGACGGAAGGCTGAAGAACTGCCGTTTCTTTAAGATCTAGCGCAGTAAGGCGTTTCACTGTGATACTTTTTGCTAAATTATTCTTATTCAACCAAGGGGTGAAGACATCCAGATAATCAGGATGCACCAAAAGATTTTTCGCGATGGGTTCCAAGGCGGATTCCGCGGCGATTCGTAATTCAGGGCTTTTTACGGAAAGAAGCTCACCTATGAACATGAGACTGTTTTTGGGCAGTTTCAACTCCTTAAGGGCGGCTGTTTTTATATTATAAAGTCCTGGATCAATAAGGGTTTGATGGGTGGAGAGATGCTCAATGTCTTGCCGCAAAGGAGTCGCCTGTTGTTTTAAAAGGGTCACTTGCTCGGCGAGGAGGGCGTTGCTTTCAGAAGTCTTCTTAATTTCCTCGGCCAGCTCTGACATCCGGGCTTTTATAGTGGAAAAAATGTCTGAAACGTTGGCCTTAACAGAGATAGAGAGTGAAGCTTTTTTAAACAAGGCTCCTAACTTGGCTCGTGAGGTTTCAGCGGCATGAAGGGCGACTTTTTTATTTTCCAAGCTTTGTTCCCAAAGCTGAAGTAAAAGGGCGGTCTCTGAAGTCGCCAACTCGGCAGCCAGAGCCTCGACCTGCGAATTCAGGTGCTCTTCTTGATTCAGCG
>DATBTE010000251.1:0-17585 GCA_036559425.1 Pseudobdellovibrionaceae bacterium
TTCAACAATATCTTAAAGAAGAATTAAATAGTGTAAATTGTTGGTTTTGTTATTTTTTTATCCACTTGTCATATTGTGTCATGCGGAGTTTTAGGTTATAACCTTTCTCTGTTAACGAACGAAAAAAAAATGGGGAGACTGGGCACCGTGATCGATTCAGGGACAAATCCGAATGCTATTAAAGAAGAACTGATGGATGAACTCGATGAAGAACTGGACGAGGATCTTGATGAAGATGAAAAAGTCATAGATCAGTTTGGGGATGAGACTTTAGCTGCTGATGCTCTTGAAGGTCAGTTAGCTTTGAATCCATCGAGTCAACTTGGTGAAGAAGAAGAAGATATAAGTTTGGATGAGATTGATAACATCCTTGAACTTAAGGATGATAAGTATCCAAAGTTCACGCTTGCCAAAAATAAAGCTCGTTTTTTAAGAATGGTGAGCTGGTATCGCGCTAAAGAAGAATGGATTGAAGTGGCTCCTTTAAGTGGAGTGACCAAACTTTTCAAGCAGCAAACCAAAGAGTTGGAAGGGATCCGTTCTTCGAAACTGGATTACGAAATGGAATTAGAGACAGGGACATTGACTCCTTCTCAAAGATCTTATCGTCGTGATGAATTAAAAATGTGTCGTGTTCAAGAAAAAATGGCGGTTCATTTGATTTCCAAGTTACAAGTTAAGATCAAAAGCGGCCGTAGATAATCATCAAAAGCCAGGGCGGAGGTTCTTCAGGGGGATCTTCGCCGTTCGGTAAGTTATTTTACTGCGTTGATCAACGCTCCACCTTTAAGCATAGCTATGATTCTATTTCTCAGTACCATGCTCACTGCGGTACACCCCCAACTGCGTCCCTGAATAATATTTTCTTCTCTGACGTAGTCAGCTCCATGAAGGACAATGGCGCGACTGCGAGCATGTGAATTGGTGGAAGATCTTCCATCGAGACGCAAAGATAAACCATGATTTCCGTAATAAGTTTCAGCGGTGGTGTAAAAGCCTATCGAGCTGGCATTCGTTCCAGATTGATTGCTGAACCTTTCGGCGTAACCATCGTGATCCACATCGGAACCTTTACCATGAGCGACATGAATCGCTTGCACAGAGCCGGTTTTCATATCAACGATGTAAAATCGTTTTTCTTTCGAACTCTGGGAAAAATTAATGACCGCGATATAATTTTGGTTTTTAATTTTGGATTTATTTTTTTCGAAGTAGAGGACCGTGTCCGATAAATCCTTACTGGGAACGACTCTGTTTGGATCCAAGTAATCATACTTGGCGAGAATACTTTCTCTTTCCTGAGAACTCAAAACAGGAGGTAGTTCAACCAGTACCTGTTCCACTTGTACGGCAGCTGCGTCAGCAGGTTGTTCTTCGGTAGGATCGTCGTTTAATCTTGGAGTATCAAAGTTGCTTCCACAAGCTGTGAGGCCGAATATTATACCGCAAATCATAATTTTCTTTGAGCATATTTTTATCATTGGATTTCCCCTCAAAAGTTTCGGTATACGAAAAAAGGCTACAAGAGGGTGTCGGTGAAGAGGGAAAAAATATTGACTAAACATCCAAGATTAGGACCTAAGCCTAAGTAAAAACAAAACTTAAGTCGCGTGAATAAACGAATCACGGCACTGAATCACGGCACAGGCGAGTGACGGGAAAAGTCACTTATAAAAGAGTTAGACAACAAAAAAAAGGCGACACAAGGATTATTTCGAGATGAAGGTTTTTCTCATTTTGGCACAACTCATGCTAACGAATTAAGGTGGGAGAGTACTATGGAACGTAGATTGATATTGCTACTATTATTAGTATTTCTTATGACATCGTGTGCACAGAATGGTTTTCAAGAACCACTTGCATCAGTGCAAGAGGCTCCCGCAGTCACGACCTATTCTCCACCCATACCCACTAAGAAAATAGTTAAGACCCGTGAAATGGTTGATGGCGCTTCCCAAGTTTCCGACTTCAAACTTAATATCGACGGGCCAAAGGCAACCTCAGAATTGAAAGGAACCTTCAGTTTTCAGCCTGCGGATGGCAATCGTATAGAAGTTCCGGTGGATGTTTCCGGCTCGATTGAAGAATACAATTCCTTTATGAAGCCGACTAATTCCGATCGTTTGAAAGTAATGGATTTACAATCGGGCGCGAAGCTAACTTGTCTTACCAAGGACTGTACAGAGTCCTTTGTGGATATTTACGTGGTTCATAAGGGAGTCATTTACCATCACCAGGTCGAAGCGAAAGGGGCCCAGCCTACGACTCAGCAGCCAGCCACACCTGTTAAAGAATCTCCTGCCAAAGATACTTTTTCGGCGAATTCAAAAGTAAAAGAGCAGAAGGTTGGAGATCAAAAAGTTGCGGATCCGAAACCTAAGGATCAAAAAGCGACAGAGCCAACGAAAGTTCCATCGGAAGAAGCCACAGAAGAAGCCACAGACAAAGCTGATGATGGCTCCCAATATGAGCATGATATTGATGAGGAAGCAGAGGCAGGAACCTATGTCGGAGAGCCTCAGCGTGATATTGAGGTTTTATTTCCAGATTTGGATGCCAATACTGGCAAGGCAGACGCAGGCAAAGATCAAGAGTCGAAAAAAGATGAGAAAAAAGACGATAAAAATATACCTCCTTCAAAGGATATCAATATACAGGCAAAGCCGCCGAAAACTCTGCCTGCGCAAGGTTCCAGCGCTTCAAGGTTGATCAACGTTATGGTGAAAGGGCTGGGTCAAGCTGTCACGGCCCTGGGAACGCGAAACCTGGTGAAAGGGCACCTGGAAAATCCTACGGATATTTTTAATTATGAAGAGTCGAATCCTCAAGTCGGGTTTCATATTCTCTATCCGAAAAGAAAAGCCTATTTTGGGACGGATGATATGTTGGCGATGTTAAGCAACATGGGACGTTATAGTCGAAATAAAGTGAACGGGTATGTTTTAAATGTCGGGGATATTTCGGCAAAGAATGGTGGGCCATTAGGTAAGCATTCCTCTCACCAAATGGGTCTTGATGCCGATATCTCCTATTATTTTGATGCAAAAGAAAAACAAAAAGGCTTGGTGGATGCGGTGAAATCGTCCAGACCACTTCGTAGCTTTATGGCTGAGGAGCAGTGGGAGATGTTCAAAACTTTTGTTGGACAAGGTAACGTGGATCGTATCTTTATCCACCCCGCTCTTAAAAAAGAACTTTGTGGAGTGGCGGCGAAGAAAGGGGATTTGAACTCGAGCAATGGGACAGCGTTTGAAACTCTTCGAGTCATGCGTCCTGAAGTTCATCATGATAACCACTTCCATCTTCGTTTGAAGTGTTCGACAGCTCAGCCACGCTGCCGCCAGATGGCTCCACCAGCGAAAGGGACGGGTTGTTAGAGTCGTTTATACGGACTTGAGCCCAGAACCACTTTTTTAATAAATCAAGCCTCAATATGAGATTGGGGGATTCTAAAGTCATTCTCAATGCTTAAAGTGTCTCGAAATATTTTTTCTAGGCCCCCTTAATTCTCACGATGAAACGCCGATACGATAAGTGTGATTCAATCATGAACGTTTAACGTATCAATAGGGGAGGGACGAAATGTCTCGTACAATGATGATTATGGTGAGTGATAATGTTGAGGCCATCGAAAATGCCAAGAAACAATGGGAACACCAAGATGTGACTTTCCAAGTTTATTCACCTACTCAATGGAGAGAAGGAATGGAATCTTCGTTCTTCCGTCAACAACTGATGGCTGGAGTTCCGGCTTTGGCTTTCGGCTCGAGCTCAGTCAGTGGCGAAGTCGGTGGGGCCAATATTTTGGCGTTCCCCGCTCCCAGCTCTACTTACAACACCACGGATATTAAAATTAGAAAAATGGATGAACTCGAAGCGCATGCGATCGAGAATGCGATTGTTCAGTACAAAGGCAATTTGACTGAAGCGGCAAAAGCATTGGGTATTGGTCGTGCCACTCTTTATCGTAAAGTGAAGCAATATCATATTGATCCATCTCAAGCTCGTAAGAAACGTGCAGCTTAATTATTGAGTCGATGAGGTTTAGTTTCTTCAAAAAGCCAGGAGGGACTCCTGGCTTTTTATTTTTTATCCTCTGTATGGGATTAGGTTTTGCGGCGGCCAGGAGAAGCCTTCCAGTAAATTCCTATGCCCGGATCTGCCATTTGGTGATGGAGCATATTTATCTCAACGATGAGCCAATGAAAATTTGGAATAAATCCTGTCTTGCTCGTTCTGAACTGGTTCGGAAAAACACTCCCGTCGCGGATATTATCAAGGATCTCAATGAGCAGTTTTCTCTTCTGCAAACTTCACATTTATTGATTTATGATGCTGACGAATCCAAAAAGGTCTGGAGTGGTGAAAGCAAAGAGACTGGCATCGAATCCCAGTATGTTGATGGCGAGCTGGTGATTTTGAAAGTGCATCGCAATTCTCCGGCGGAGTTGGCAGGACTACGCATGGGAGACGTGATCTATCGTATTAATGAGGAATTGGGAACGCCGGAAATGGCGGAAAAAATTTCTGGAGGCTATCTCATTCAGCGCCATAAGAAAATCACGGAATATAAAATCCAAGTCAAGACGATCCAACGCGAAGAAGAGCCCGAGATCGGGCGGATCTCCGACCGTACGGTGATGCTGAAGGTGCCTTCTTTTCGCGCTGAATTTTTTGACCGAGATAAATGGAAAAGACAAGTGACTGAACTTAAAAAATATCAAAAAATCATTATTGATCTCAGGGGTAATAACGGTGGTAATTTTGTGGCGGGGCTCCGCCTTTTATCTCCATTCATGTGTGGGCCCCAAGATATTGGTTATTTGTGGAAGCCAAAATCAAAGTTTAAAAAGGATGCGGTTTTTGATGATAACCTTGATGATGAAAGTCAGGTGAATATTCTTGATGAATCCTTTTTAGTCAGACTTTTAACCTTTGCTGATTACGATTGTTTAACCGCTTCAGTCGCCGTTATGGTGGATTCGGGCAGTGCCTCCACGGCAGAGATGGTGGCTCAAGCCCTCAAGGATTATATCGGAGCGAAAATTTTCGGTTCAGCCAGCGCTGGTCAGCTCCTCGTGGGGGTATGGTATCCGGTCCCAGAACTTGCTGAAGGAGTGAGGATCTCGATTCCAGAGGCGGTTTATCAAACTCGGCGTGGGCACAAAATCGAGGGCCCAGGAGTCCAAGTGGACAAGGTCCTCTACTATCATTTAGAAGAACTGCAGAACGGGGAAGACAGCTGGCTTAAACATGCAGTGCAGTTGTTTTAGCAAAGCTGGAATGATGGACTCTAGTTCACGGACTTAAGGCCTGCAATGAGAACCAGTCTGTTGATGAGCTGTCTCATAATAGAACGTCTAACAACTTACAGTCGGATGTTGAGTGCGTGTACGATAAGATGTATTTTAAAAGAACCTAGTGATTTAAAAAATCGGCATGAGTTTCGCAATATCTCAATATAGAGCTAACCATAACCGAAAATTCATGTGTCTCAAATGAGGGGAACTAGAAATGTCCAAAAGCACTGTTGAAAATAAAGTACTGGAATTTCCGAAATCTCAATCCTTGCGTAAGCGCCTCTTAGACCGTGGACAAGATCAAAAAACGGTTTTAAGTGTCTCTATTATTTCTGTATTGGTGATCACGGTTTTTCTTAATGAGTGGATTGTGAAGTCTCAACATTCCGTGAATTCCCTTACAGAGAGCCGCCGCGGTATCGCCAGCTTTGAAGATCGTGATTCGGTTGAAGGTATCAAATGGGAACATGAACTTGCGCAAAAACTAGGACAAGAAAAAGATACATCAAAAAGTTTCTCGGCGGTAAAACCCACGCTCAGAGACGAATTGTTATTTGGATTTCTTGAAGGAAAATATAAAACGCATATGGTGAACACCAAAATTGAAAGTTTTGATTTCTCTAACGCCCAAGCGGGCGATCAACCCTTGATCATTAAAGAAAAGGCTGAGTTCTTAAAGATTTTTAAAAGTGCCTTCACTGTGAGGTATGCTAAAGTCGAGTTTGAAAGTCGACAAGGCACTGAAGAAATTTATAAGCTCTTAAGCTCAGTCAATAAGAATCTGGGGCAAGCTCGCTTCCAACTGGATTCACAAGGTCGAGTTCTTTCTTTAAAAATCACTCAATAACTATCATTCCTAGACCGCAGTTTTAAGTTCTTTGAACCGATAATCCCTTATGGTTATAAGGGATTTATCATTTTCAAAAGCAAGTCCGGCGGTAGCGTCTCATTTATCCACTTTTGCGGAACTTCCTCTGGCACCGGTGACCGATCGGTTTATAGCTCTTATTTTGGATTTTTTGATTTTTTCACCTGTGGTGAGTTTCTTCATTGCCAGTATTTTGAGAAATCTAAAAACAGTTCTGCTGTTAAATTCTGAATCCGAAGAAGCGCTGATTATTTGGGCTTTATTTCTTGCAGGAATTGTCGTCGTCTCCTCTTTTTTGCAAGCGCTATTCATGTATTTCTGGCAGGCTACTCCCGGTCAGAAATTTATGCAGCTTCAGGTCTCCTCTTATCCGCAGAGAGTTCATCAATTGAGTTTTGCGCAATGTTTGGTTCGCGCTTTTGGATGGTGGGGAGGCCTCTTGATGTTGGGGGTGCCTTTCCTGGAAATTCTTGGTCATCCCCTGCGTCGTGCTTTTCATGAAAGAGTTTCTGACACGATCGTACTTTCTCACAAGCAAGAAGCCGCGGATTTCCCCCTGGCTATGGAAACACATTATGTGAGTTCCGTTATGTGGGTTTTTTATGGTTTCATGCTTCTCTTAGGCCTCGCACTGATGGGAAAGACCTATCAGGCAGCTGTGTATGAGGGCCTCAATGGAAGGGCTATCCTTTCCCAAGCATCTTGTTCAAATATTTCCGTGGATAAGTATAAGGATCAAAAGCGTTTGGATTTAGCGCTGGCGCTTTATTTTACCGATGAAGTGGATGAAACTTGCGTTTTTACGGAGGCGCAAAAGGCGGTTTGGACTCTGGGGGGCGAAGAAAAATCTCTAGGACAGTTGGCAATGGCCTTGATCAGCGATGACGAAATGGAAGCTTCCGCTTATAGAGCCAAGGTTTGCGAAGAAAGTGAAAAATCTGAAGCCTGTGCGATGTCAAATTACCTACTCTCAGAAGATGAAGACCGCGGCAACGGCCTGCGCCGCGCGGGGTTAGGGCTAGTAAGTTCAAGGGTTTTGCTTTTGAAAGATTCCATGGAGCTCAATAATTATATTTCGGCCGTGGATTTAATTAAAGACCTTGAAGCGGAACCTAGTTTGCGTTCTTTCTTGGACAAAAATATGGTGAAAGCTGCTTGGGCCTTGAATGAGAAAGCGAATAGCCAGGGGAAATCTCGCAGACCCGCGAGTGCCGAGGAAAAGGACATTCTGACGGGCTTTAAGAAAAGATATGACATCGAATGATTTTACCTCAGCCAGAACCCCTTTCAAAGTTTCATCGTTATCCTCTGACCTGGGCTTTGTTGGCCTTAAATGTGGTTATCTATTTTGTGTTTTTTGCCGGTCCTCCAACGGGTGTTCCAGGCGTCTTCAGGGCACAAAAGATTTTGGAAACAAATTCCACGATAGTGACCGGAAAGCTCTATTATCAATTTCTTCAATCTTTAAGCACCAGCGAGCAGAAGAGCCGAGCTTCTTGGGTTGGTAAGCTCAGTTTTCAGAACGATGATCATATGGAAATTTTGGGGTCTTATGCTCTTCGTGATGGGGACTTTCTCAGTCAATCGCAAACGCTGAAGTTTCACGGCGATGAGGTGGCCATAGAGAAATGGCGGCGGGAGATCGAAGCCTTTAAAAAATTCTATGATGAAGATACGATTTATAACTTTGGATTGAATCGAGCTAAGATTTTTTCGATCACTTGGCTGACCTATCAATTTTCACATGCAAGTTTAACTCACCTTTTTAGCAATATGTTATTTCTCGTAGTTATCGGAAGTGCGGTGGAAGCTCTGGTCGGCAGCTTTTTACTTGTGCTTTATTTGCTGGGCGGGGTGGCCGGGGGGATTGCTTTTCTGTATTACAACGGCCAGGGGGTTGTCCCGATGGTGGGGGCCAGTGCTTCAATCAGCGCTCTTTTGGCTTTTTATATGATCGCTGAAACGCGTCGTCGCGTGCGCTATGTATACTTTATTTCGCCTTATCCTGGGCATAATGGTTTTATTTACTTACCCACTCTTTTGATAGTGCCTTTGTTTTTATTGGTGGATTTCACCAGTTTGATTGCCAATCCCGAAGGCATAGGTGGCGGAGTCGCTTACTCCGCCCATGTCGGTGGCACCTTACTCGGACTCGTTGCCGGAGCCTTCACTCGGTGGGGGCTACGGATTGAGCGCCCCCTGAGTTTTGAAGAGCCTATTCCTCAAGTGGAGCAAAACCACGACGGAGAGTGTTCTCCGTAATGCAAGTCGGTTCCATATATTGTTTCAAGTAATCGGGCCCGCCCGTTTTTGAACCCACACCTGACATCTTGAAGCCGCCAAAAGGATGACGGTCGACCATGGCGCCGGTGATGCCACGGTTGATATACAGATTGCCCACTTCGAATCCTTCACGGATTTTATTGATGTTTGCAGGGCTGCGAGAGAAAAGTCCTCCGGTTAAAGCATATTCGGTACTATTGGCCATAATAAGAGCGTGCTCTAAATCCCGCGCCCGAATGACGGCGATCACGGGACCAAAGATTTCCTGTTGAGCCACTTTTGCATCTCCGGCCACATCTCCGAAAATGGTGGCTGGTGCATAGAAGCCCCCTGTAGGTACGTTGGCTTTAAAAAGAGTTTTATGGGTTTTCTCTGCTTCTGCAATGGTCGCAAGAATTCTTTCATGAGCTTCTTTGTCGACCACGGGTCCCATATAAGCCATTGGATTTTCTGCTGGCAAAATATGAATACTTTCAGCGGAAGCCACGAGACGATCTACAAAGCGGTCGTAAACTTCATCCAATACGATCACGCGGCTGGCGGCAGAGCATTTCTGTCCGCTGAAGCCGAAGGCCGAGTAGAGGACTCCACTGACGGCTTCATCGAGATCCGCATCATTATCAATAATCACGGCATTTTTGCCGCCCATTTCAATAATGCAGCGTTTGACATGGGTTTGTCCCGGGCGTACGACGGTGGCTTGCTTTAAGATATGAAGCCCGACTTCTTTGGAGCCGGTGAAGGCAATCGTCGTCGTCAAAGGATGGTTCACGATGTACTCACCCACTTCTTCACCCAGGCCTGGTAAGAAGTTAATGACTCCAGGGGGGAAACCAGCTTCTTGGATCATTTTCATAAGACCCAAAGCCACCAGTGAAGACTGTTCCGCCGGTTTCATCACCACGGTATTCCCAGTCACTGCGGCTGCGGTGACCATGCCACATAAAATCGCCAGGGGAAAATTCCACGGAGCGATCACGGCAGTAACGCCACGGGCTTTGTAAATGTATTGAGAGCTTTCTCCCGGAGTATTGCCCATCTTCTGGGGTCTATTCAGTTCGCGCATATGTTTGGCGTAATAGCGACAGAAGTCGATGGCTTCTCCGATATCCCCATCGGCTTCCGCCCAGGGCTTGCCCACTTCGTAAACTTGAGTCGCAATGAGTTTGAATCTATTGCGAACCATGATGTCAGCCAGTTTATCCACCAAAGCGGCTCGGTTTTCCGCTGGAGTATTTTTCCAGGTTTTGAAGGCGGTGTGGGCCGATTGAATCGCATTTTCCGCATCCTGGCTGGTCGCCAGATGGACCTTCGCAACGATTTGTTCAAGGTGAGAAGGATTGACCCGATCCAAAGTTTTTTGCGAGGAACTCTCCTGGTTATTGATAATCAAAGGAACCTGAAGCGGCAGAGAGATCTTCATCTCCTGCAGGGCTTTTTGGATTTTTTCCCGATCTGTTTTAATCGCAAAATCCAAAAGGGGCTCATTGTAAAATCGTCCCGGCTTTTTGGGAACTTCACTCGAGGTTGGCGTTAGACCTTGTGCGGGATCCTTTAAAAGCTCCGCTGTGGTTTTGCCTTCAGCAAATTTTCCGCGCAGCCAAGATTCATTGGAGGTGTTCTCTAAAAGCCGACGAACCAAGTAAGCCATGCCTGGAATCAATTCTCCCACCGGCGCATACTCTCGCAGGCGATAGCCCATATCTACAAGAGCTTTTTTAATAGGTTCGGCCATGCCATAAAGCATCTGGAATTCCAAGGCGGCCTTGGGAATACCCAATTTTTCCGCATGCACAATACAGGCCGCCAGAGTCCTCACGTTATGAGAGGCAAAGGCGGGGCGAAGAAATTTGATATTTTCGAGCAAGTACTTGGCACAACGTTCATAGTTGGCATCGCTCTCAGCCTTACTGGTGTAAACGGGGATAGGCCAGCCATGCTGTTCAGCCTCGATGACTTCGTAATCCCAATAAGCCCCTTTTACTAAACGGATCCAGAAAGGAACCGCCCGTTTTTGCGCGAACTCTGTCAAGACGATGACGTCTTCGAAGCTATCGCGGAGATAGGCTTGGATAACGATCCCGAAAAATTTATAGTTTTTGAATTCAGGCTCATTGATAAGCTCAGTGAAAACTTCCACCGTCATATGTTTGACGGAGTATTGCTCCATATCCAAATTGATAAAGATATTTTTCTCCATGCCCGCGCGGAAAATAAAACGGAGGCGTTCTTTCAAAATGTTTTTAGTTTCATCCCAAGATTTATCGTTGATTTGCGAATAAAGCGCGGTCATTTTTACGGACACGTTCACTTTCGGCAAAGCACCTTCATGATCGCGATCGATTTGCGGAATCTCTTCCCATTTCTGAGAATCTTTCACCAACCAGTCAATCAGTTCCCTATATTTGCTTTGGTAAGCTTGAGCTTCCTTTTCCGACAAAGTGGCTTCACCTAAAATATCCACAGTGAAAGTCATTTTGTTCTTCCGTGATTTTTTTAAAACCGGCAGGGCCTCATCGGGGGTTTCACCGGTGATGAACATTTTAGCCATGCCCGTGATATTTTTGCGGATGGCTCCCGCCATGAAGCCCGGAGCGAGAGAACCTAAGCCCAGGCCCACGTTGAAGACAGAGGGAAGCTCTTCCCCATTTTCAGAGAAGTACTCCTTTAAATGGCGAGCCACTTCGTTGCCGGAGTTGAGGGAGGGCAAGACGTCGACGAAACGGAACATATTGGTTTTGAATTTTTCGTTTTTCATGCTCCATTCCATGATGGAGCCGTACCAAAAGTCTTTAGAGAAAATGGAGGATTTGGAATGCCCTTCCATATTTTTGAGAATTTCTTCACCTTTAGATAGAATCTGCGCCTGTGTGTCTGACATATGGTTTTACCTCAATTTGGAGGTCCGTATGTTCTCTCTGAGAGAAAGAAAACTCAAGGCTTTTGCGAAACGGCACAGGGCCTTGAGGAAGTGAGGCGACGCAACGCAGCTCTGGGAGAGCGAGAGTCTTGCGAAATTCTTTATTATTACTGCTATCAGATTTCATTATTAAAATCTCTCAGTGCGATCTTAGCCCCAGATTCTCAGCGGCCTGCAAATTGTGAGTGCGGCAGAGAATCATCAAATTCTCCAGTTCATTGCCGCCCCCAAAAGCGACGGGTTTAATATGCTCAATTTCTAGTTGGTATTTTGAGGTGCATCTCACTCCTGTCTGAGGGTGAACATATTCACAGCAGTGATGGGCTTTTTTCAAAAGAATTCTTCTGACTCTGACAGAAATAAACTCTCGGGAATTTTTCTGACATTTAACTTTCTGAGGAGTCTTGGCCTTTTCCTCCGCTTCGGTGTTGCACTGTGTGGAATTTGGAGAAGTTTTTCCAAGCTTTGTTTTAACCAGTTTATTTGCCAGATGCACAATCACTTCACTGAGAGAACCCTGAGGACAAGAGTGTGATAAAAGGCTTTTTGTTTGTTGTAAAATTTCATACTCTTCTTGCGTAAACGTCAGCTCCACACGAACGGAATGATTCTTTTGCGGTTTATGCACTTCTTGGGTTTTGACAGGGCGGTCAAACTCTTGAGCGAGGACTTTTTCAGTTTCAAAAGTGGTCTTATTTTCTAGGAGTCCTAGAACTTCTTCCGTGCGCTCTTGAGAAAGACTTTTTCCTGTTTTTTACATTCTTCTTTCAGGCATTTTTGCATTTGGCTTAACTGGGAAAGGTTTAAGGCACCGGATTCAATTTTCACTGCCACAGAAGGAGTTTGTTTTAGGAGACGAGCCGCCTGCAAGCGACGATAGGCCGCGGACTCGCTATAGGATAAATGTTGGATAAGATAAGCAAGCATACTGCCATACCCCAGTTCCGCATAGAGTCTGCGAGATTCAGCTTCATGGATATGACAAAGAATCATATGCGTGAGCTTTCGCTCGGTGCGCGCGAGTTTTTCGAGGCGGGCGAGTAAGTCTTGATCTGAAGTTTTATGAAAGTCCATGCTGTGCTCCTTGTTTTATAGAGAGGAACATACCATGGTTTTTAGAAAGTGATTTTTGCACCTTTTTCTAAAACAAAAAAGAATTGAAGCTCTCTGCTAATGCTTTGTAGGAAGCGCGAAATGGCTCCGCAATAAGAGTATTTTCCATAAACGCGTCGGGTCCTTCTTTAAAGAGGATCGCCTTGTAGTGAAGCCTTCGGTGTGACACGTTTACCTCGCAAGTGAAAAATGCATCAACTCAAAAAATAATGCTTGGCAAAAGCGAAGCTGTGTTTGACTTTAATTAAAGTCATTATTTTTTAAGATTGAGCTTAGAAAACTATAAGTAGGCGGAAAACTCTAATGTAGAAAAAATTTATTTGAAATGAAGTCTATGATTTGAATTCCGTTAAACCACTCTGCAATTTGGCCAGTTCCAATGATTCCATCTTCGACCGTAACCGACGGGCCGCCAAAGTCATTTTCATTTGCACATAGAAACTTTATTTCATTGGCAGTATATCCGCCAATTTTAATCTCAGAAAAATGTAATGATCTGTGAACTGAAATATTGCCTAGTCCACAAGTCGCAGTAGTTTTTTCATTTTGCGCCTGACCACAACTGATCAATTCTAAATTTTGACTTTTATGGAAGAGCCAATTAGCATTAGATCCTGTATCCAGGACAAACTTCATTATTTTTTTACCTATGCCTAAATGAATAACTGGGCGACCCCTTGAAAAAGAGATTTTCGAGCAATCTTGCTGGTTATCATTTGGGAATATTGAATTTGTAAAATGAATAAGTTGAGCTTGATAATTTATTCATAAGCAGTGACTTCGTAGTTCTGAAGTTCCAATATAGATTTCCGGTGCTTTTAGATTCTTGACTATCTTAGTACGTACTTTTAGCGGTCCAAATTCTATTCCATTTATTATCAGCGAATCGAGAAAAGAAAATCCCTCTTGAGAAAGGGGAATGTTTTGAAGATTTGATTCCTCGGGCAACTTCAATACGGTTATTGGGGCACCTGTGTCGAGTACGCAACGCTCACAATGAGTTCCGTTTATAATACCTTTCATTACAGGATCACCTTGAAAGAGAAACGGAAGACTAAAGTAATCGGGTAATTTGGGAAACTGCATAGATGGACAACTTACTCTGACCAAGTCAGTTGTCAAGAAAGGAGCCTCATTCTTCAGGCCTTGTAACATAATTCTTGGTAAATTCTTATTTTTCTCATTAGTTTAATTGATTGGACCGATACAATTAAATCCAATATTAAAATTCCATCCAAAGGAGAATTTTATGCGTTTCTTAGTGCTGAGTTTTTCAATTTGTTCTCTTCTATCTGCTCAAGTGAGAGCTCAAGAATTTGCCAGTGAAGAGCCACAAGCGCAGCAAAGGTTGGATTTCGATGAGTTTGAGAATGTGACGAAGCTTCTCTATGCCGGGAAATTGGCGCCCCATATGAAGTGTGACCTTAAAGTCCGCACCATCAAAGAAGAGCGAAAGTTTTCCGACGGGAAAAAGCTCGTTGAGGTGATGGAAGTTATCTATTATCCACGAGGGCTTTTTGCGGATCTGAAAGTGAAAGTTTTGATTCCGGCTCAATTGGCGACCTTTGGATTGAAGTATGTGTCGAATCAATGGAGTGGAGCCGGAGAGGATATTAAAATTGAAGCCCATGATAGTTATGATCACTGGCTTCGTTTTATGCACGACGGAAAAGGCAATATTGTCCAGTTCAGTTTAGGGAATAGCTTAGCGACCTATCCTTGCTTGATAAAGTAATCCTACTGAGGGGAGGACTTCCTCATTATCCAAGGGAATCGTCTCGGCATCTTTCCCTATTCGATGAAGTGATCCGGCGTGAAATCAACTTCACCACCTTGGCTAAGTGGTCTGCTGGAATGGGCGGTTCTTCGGTTAAGATCCGCACCACTTCAAGACGGCCAAAGGCCTTCGCTAAATCCAAAGCAGTCATCCCATAACAGTTTTGCATGAAAGGATCCGCGCCAGAGCTCAAGAGCAGCTTGATGATGCGAAGATGTCCCTTGAAACAAGTTCCCATCAAGACGCTATTTCCAGAAATATCAATGGAGTTGACGTCGGCGCCTTTTTGCAAAAGCCAGGCGCAAGTGCTCCAATGATCGTTGTAGGCTGCTAGCATCAAAAGAGAGTAGCCTTTATGGTTTTTTGTATTCACTGAGCCGCCCTTGCGAAAATACTCCGCCAACGCCACACGATTTCCCTCTCGGGCCCAAGTAAATTCTGGCGGCTCAGAAAGTGTTGTTTTAGTGTATGCATCCCAGGTGTCCATGTAGCTTCTCCTTACATTTTAGCAACGTCGCTTTTGAGAATCGACGTTAGCTTAAAGAAGAAAAAGGAGAGCTTTGAGTTCAATTTTTTAAAAATGATTAAGTACAATTATTTTTTTACTTAAAAGGTCACAACATCTTGGAAAACGAAAAACCTATCATGGAAATTTCTTATCATTGTGAGCAGAAACAGGAATGGAGGGAGGGTAATCCTCACGTCGCAACGGAGAGAGGCCATGGGCCTTGCGGGCCTCATCACAGCGCGGGTGAGGAGTGCCGTCTTCGTAAGAGGCTCTGAAACCGCGACAAGGTGAGGGGCGGTTTTCGTAGATCGTGCAATGGGCACGCTTGCCAATCCGGCCGTCGAGGGCGGCACACTTATTTTGGTGTTTGACCTCCGTGCCCTTCATGCAGCGGTAGGTGGAATCCAAATCCACGGTCAGCCCCGGAGGCACTTGCCATATTCCATCGGGCTCGGCTTCCCGCCAATAAAAGGCAACGCGAAAAGAGGCGCAACAAGCGCCGCAGCTAAGGCAGGGATGTGGTTTTGGCGGTAGTGTTAAAGGGCTTTCCACTGTTTGTGGACTTTCCCTGGAAGCTCGGCGACCAGTTGATCCCCGCGTTGAAGGGCCGCGACGCCCGAGGGAGTTCCCGTCAGCAGAAGGTCGCCGGGGCAGACCGGGAAGTGCAGCAGAATATATTCCACCAACTGCGGCACAGGGAAAATCATCTGCGAAGTATTGCCTTTTTGCCGAAGTTCCCCATTCACAGTCAGGGAAAAATTGAGATTTTTGAGTTCTTCCAAAGAGTCCACTGTGAAAAAATCCGAGAGAGGACACGAATTGGTGAAAGACTTCGCCAGCGTCCATGGAGAACCTTTGGCTTTTAACTTTTGCTGCCAAGTGCGTTCTGTCAAATCAAGAGCGAGAGCGGCTTTATCTATTTTCAAATGCTCATTGAACTGCAGGGCCAATTCTATTTCATGATGAACATTCTGCGCCCAAGCGGGAATTTTAAACTCTTTGCTATTGATGACTGCGGTGCTGCCGGCTTTTAAAAAAACCATAGGCTCTGAGTCAGTTTGATTGGGAATTTCATTGTCAAGTTCTTGGGCGTGTTCCGCATAGTTTCTGCCAACGGCCCAAATGTTACGAATGGTCATGGTTCAATCCTGTTAAAATGTTTAAGAATCCAAAGTCCATCGACAATTTCAAAATACATATACTGCGCGGGACGCCAGCTCCAATAGCGGGGGTCCAAGAGGTCGGTATCCGCTGGAATGACCGAGAGGGATTCTTCGATCCAATCGTGATGGGAGCAAAGATACACAACGTCTTTTTGCGAAAATCTATTTTCTAAGGAATTCAATAAATGTTGAATCCGTGCCCGAAAAACCTCGTGGCTTTCGAAATGGGTTCTTTGATCCAAGTCTTGAGCCACCTGAACAAGGCTGCCGCAAAGCTGAGCCGCGGGCTTAAGAGTACTTTGAGCGCGAAGTCGCGGTGAGGTGAGGAATTGGGTTCCTCGCAGGAGTGCACCATTGCGTATTAACTCTGCAAGTTTTGCTGCTTGTTGATGCCCGAAATTTGTTAAGTCAGGGTCCTTAAAAGGCATTGACTCTTTTTGTCCGTGGCGAAAAAGGTAGACTTTCATACTCTCAATAATTGCGTTTATTTCGAGTCTTTGATATCTTTGACACTCATTGTCTGGAGATTGCCATGAAAGAAAAAGTCCATCGTTTTGTTTCTAACGATTTTACGATTCGTATTGCAGCGGTGAACTCCACAGCCGTCGTTGCGGAAATGCAGAAGTTGCAGCAAACTTACCCTCTGCCGACCGTAGCAGTAGGGCGGGCCATGACGGGAGCGCTTTTACTGGCAAGTCACTTGAAAGAAGATCAACAAGTAGGTCTTTACTTTAAAGGCAGTGGTCCGCTGACGGCGGTTTATGCTGAAGCCAGTTTTGAAGGCAAAGTTCGCGGTTATTCTCCGGTCCCTGCATTTGAACCTGAAAATTATGATAATGGTTTGAAATTAGCTCCTTATATGGGGCAGGGGATGCTCACCGTCACTCGTCATTTGCCCTTTCAGAAACAGCCTCATAACGGAACCGTGGAAATGGTCAGTGGTGAAATCGGCGATGATATTGCCCATTATTTGATTCAATCCCATCAAATTCGCAGTCTGGTGTCCTTGGGAGTTTACCTGGATACTTATGGACAGGTCCGGGCTGCCGGCGGGGTGGTCCTGGAAGTGATGCCAGGAGCGGATGAGTCCCTGGTCAAAAAAATTGAAAAAAATGCCGAAGCCTTCAAAGAGAATATTTCTAAAATGGTTCTTAATGGGGCCACGGCGTTAGATCTGGTGACTCCCTATATGGAGGGCATTCCTTTCACTGAAATTGAACATGCTCATGCGATTGAATACTTCTGTCCCTGCACTAAAGAGCGTGTGGTGCGAGCGATCGAGACCCTGGGTATTGAGGATCTGAATGATATGATTCTAAAAAACGAAGCTGCGGAAGTGGTTTGCCAAATGTGTGGCCGTCCTTATGAGGTTCCTGTCGAGGATTTGGTTGAATTGTTAGTGGAACTTAAGGAGAAGTTGACTAAGAGCGGACTGCACTAGACTTATTTCCGATCAAGTTTCCGATCAAGGTTTCGATGAAGTTTCTAGGCAGCGAAGTTCTGGACTTCGTAAGGGTCCAGAATAGTCTAGCATGTCTCAAGCGGCTTCAGCGACACGACGATAAAATAGACATATGATTCTTCTTCCTCTAGGACTGCAAAGTCGCATAGTAAAGTGGCCCATCGCCACCGTTTTGATTATTGTGGCAACCT
>DATBTE010000252.1:0-2135 GCA_036559425.1 Pseudobdellovibrionaceae bacterium
CACCGGTGACCATATTTTGGCCTCGAATCGCACTCCTGGCAAATTACAAAAGCTCACTGATCATTATAAAATACAAAGCATGGATAACAATGAATCGCTTGTTGAAAACTCTGACATCGTGATTCTGGCTGTAAAACCCCAGGATTTATTAACCGCGATTGAGCCCATCGCCAGTTCCTTCCATGATGATCAAATTGTCATTAGTTTAGCTGCGGGTATAAACATGAAAACTCTGGAAAAATATCTTCCTAACACCCGCCTTGTGCGCATGATGCCTAACACCCCTTCGATCATCGGCCGCGGTGTGATTGGCTATTTACTCAATGAGATCGATGCGGCCCTTGAAGCTGTGGTCGATGATATGTGTTCTCCCTTGGGATATACTCTCAAGGTTGAAGATGAAGACCAATTTGAAGCCTTGATGATCTCTTGCTCTTCAGGAACCGGCTTTGTTTTAGAAATGATGATGTATTGGCAAGACTGGATCGTCGAACATGGCTTTGATGAGGAGACGGCAAAACGCATGACTCTAGAGACCTTTATGGGGGCCTCAATGTTGGCGGCCCAATCCAAAGATATTCCTTTTGAAGAGCTGCAAGCTCGAGTTACTTCTAAAAAAGGTGTCACCGCAGCTGGACTTCAGTCCATGAGGGAACTCGAAATTGAGCGCGCATTGCGGATTAGTTTTGAAAAAGCGGCTATGCGAAATAAAGAAATCTCTCGCGAAACCAAGTAAGACCATTGTACCCTATGGTTGGAATTTTAATGTCAGTTTCACGGAGGAACTCCCAATGAAAATTACCCCTATCGATATAGTTCACAAGTCTTTCAATAAAAGAATGCTAGGTCTTGATGCCGATGAAGTCAGTGACTTCATGGCGCAGATTGCTTCGCAAATGGAAGCTCTTATTCAAGAAAGAAATACCTTGAAA
The DNA here is from genome assembly GCA_036559425.1 of Pseudobdellovibrionaceae bacterium. GTDB lineage: Bacteria > Bdellovibrionota > Bdellovibrionia > Bdellovibrionales > Bdellovibrionaceae > JACMRP01. Next base: position 933 of record DATBTE010000252.1, read on the forward strand.
GAGGCTCTTCGCGAAAAAGAACTCGCGCTGCTGGATTATAAAGATCGTGACCAAGTATTAAAAAGCACGATCGCGACGGCTTCCCAGATGACAGAACGCCTTCGTCAAGACTCTGAGAGAGAGGCGAAATTAATCATCGCCGACGCGAATCAAAAGTCAGAGATGATCATCCGGGACTCCCGCGACTCCTTGAAAAAAATGTATCAAGAAATTACCGATTTAAAACGGGCTCGCATGCAGTTTGAGGCTAATTTAAAAGCACTGGTCCAGGCCCATCTAACTTTGCTTGAGCAAGGTGAAAAGTACATGCCGCAAATGCAATTGCCGAATTACAATATCACGCCTTCACCGGGAAAAACCACTGAGGTTTCTCCCCTTTCTGCAGGCTGAAATGTTCACTCAGACGGAAAGGGGCATTAAGCTCGCCCTTTTTATTCAACCTAAAGCATCTAAAAACGAAATCATAGGGCCTCACAATGGGGCCCTCAAAATTAAGATCACCGCCCCACCTGTGGATGGCAAAGCCAATGTGGCCCTCATCGAATTTCTTTCTGACGTTCTCGATATTCCCAAGCGTCAAATTGAAATTCTGAAGGGCGAAACGGGTCGCAATAAATCGGTGGAAATTTTCGGCCTCAGCCAGGAAAAAATTGAACAAAGGCTCGGACTTTCCGGGCTGAATTAATATATCATGTCTCGCCCATCCACGATGGCTATGAGGTTTTCGGGTAGAAACGCCTGAACGAGTGCCGTGTCCTGGATATAGCCCACTGAATTTTTGCTATCCATGAGATCATAATTAATATTGATAATGGCCACTTTCAAAAAGCCCTTCTCTTTGCCGAGAACCATGATCGGAGTTCCGGGACGTAAAGTTCCTGGTTCACCTGTAATTTGGTTTTCCTTCAAGAGATCTTCTTGGGCATCGGGACCTTTATAAAAACGGAGTCCTTCCGAGGCGAGGACTTGAAAATCCATGGCTTTGTCCACATTCTTGAAAAAGACATCGAGATGTTTCAAAGCGTTCTTTTTTCCCTCAGGATCGGCATTTGATTTTTCGACCGCTAAGTAAAGAGCCGATTTTTTCGATTTGAAAGAATTGATCGCTTCAGTCAGTTGGGCCTGTTGCCACCTTCCCCAGCTTTGTAAATGGCCTGGAAATCCGCCTTCAGATCCAGCTCCAAAATTTCACTATCTTGGAAA
>DATBTE010000253.1:0-6167 GCA_036559425.1 Pseudobdellovibrionaceae bacterium
CGCCATAAAATAACCGCTCTGGAAGTGGCTCCGACGAAATACTGGTCAGATTTAAAGTCTGTTTCAGAACTCTCTATTCTCCACAAAAAAAACCAAATTGAAAAACTGGGGCTAGAAATCATCGCGGCTCAGTCTCTTTTATTTGGTCGGGCTGAACTCAGTGTCTTCGGGGAAACGGCGGAAGTTCAAAAAACCATCACTTACTTAAAACGAGTGATCGATGTCTGTGCTTTATTGGGTTGTAAAAATGTAGTCTTCGGCTCTCCTAAAAATCGCCTCAAGGGCCCGCGAAGTTTCGCAGAGGCCTGTCACGAAGTGGCTCCCGTTTTTATTGAGCTTGCACAACACGCCGAACACAGAGGACTCTGTTTTTGCATTGAACCCAACGCCGCAGCCTATGGCTGTGATTTTGTGACAACCCTGACGGAAGCTCTGTTTCTTATTGAAAAGGTCAAGCATTCTCACTTTGGTTTACATCTCGATATCGGCAATATTATTATGGCCGGCGAAAATCTGGAAGACTCCCTGCGGCTAGGACTCGGTCACGCAAAACATTTGCATATCAGTGCGCCCCAATTGGTGCCTATATATCATTTAGACCAAAGCGTATCGGATGAAGCTTGGCAGCTTCTCACTCAGTACCCCCTTTGTCTTTCAGTGGAAATGTTGATAAAAGGTTCTCCCGAGCAGATCCCCGCAGAGCTAAACAAGTCTCTTCAGTTTCTTCTACGAAAACTGAGAGGAACCTCCTCTCAGTGAACTGGTCTCAAGGAGCTGGCTAAATACTTTTTTATAAGGGCTTTTAATGTATTTATTGTATTCATTTGTCGCTTTAACACTTGTCTATCTCTGCGGGGATCTGCTTATTCCCCATTTGAATTATTTAAAATGGGATAATTTTGAATTTGTGATCCCGGCGATCATTGACGCCCATTCGCTGTGGCTCGAAGGGGTTGTGCCGGTGTGGAGCAAATTTATCCACTTAGGGGACCCCCTCATTGGCAATGGCCAACTGGGCGTATTTTACTTTCCGCATACTCTGACCTTATGGACGATCCGCTTGTTCCAGCTTCCTTACTCGGTCTTTCCCTTCGCTTCACTGCTTCTTCACTCGATGATTTCCTTTATAGGTTGGTATCTGATCCTCCGACAGTGGAAGCTAGGGAAAACCATTTCCGCCGTGGCGGGGCTCTCTGGGGTCTTTGGCGGAATGATCCAGTTCAATTCACAAATATGGACGGATATGCTTCCCTGCTGGGCCTGGTTTGGAATTCTTATTTTAGGGATCGAGCGCAGAAGCCTGAGCCTTGTGGCCCTAGGCATCTCCATGGGCGGAATGGCCGCCCATCCGCAACAGTTTTTTTACCTTGTATTGTACGGCGGAATTTGGAGCGTGGTATCCCTGCTCTTATCCAAGCAAATTGGAAAACAAAACACCAAAGAAAAAATATCAGAGTTTAAAGAAGTCCTCTGGGGCGCAATAATTGGATTGCTTATTTCCTTGCCTTCCATTCTTCCCATCTTCGCTCAAAAAAGTTATTCGACCAGGGCAGCCAGTATTTCTCTGGAAGAGTTTCTTTCTCGAGGAGTCCAATGGAAAGATTTGCTGGGGATGATAAATCCTTTCCTCGATGGAACGGCCTCGGTCATGCCCATTCAAAGCTCCATTCTGCTTTTTCAAAGTTACTGGGTACTGCCCGGAATCCTCCTAGGACTTCTCGGTTTTTACAAATTGAAGAAGACAGAGCTTCAGCAAAAATTCCTCTTAACCATCCTCGTCGGCGCCATCGCACTTATCTTATGTATGGGTGGAAACACCCCGCTTTATGTCTTCACTTACAAAATCCCCCTCTGGTCTAGTTTTCGCTGGCCTTTTAAAATGCTGTATTTCTGCTTACCCCTGCTCATCGCTGCCGGCGCCCTAGGCTGGGAAATGGCAACCTCAATGACGACTCAGCAGTTGCGGACCGTCTTTACGTTCTCTCTCTTGTTGTTCGCGTTGAGTTTTTTATCTTCGAATATTTTCGAGAACCATTTGAATCCCACAGGAATTTTCTTTTTATTAAGTTCCTTCGTTCTCACTGTAGCCTTGGCACTTGCTTATTTTTTTAATAAAAACCGTTTAAAAAATTCCTTATGGTGGGGTGCCGTTATATCTTCAAGCCTCGGAATTTTATGCCTGGCCCAAACCAACCATAATAAGGATTATACAGAGACCTATGCCAGTATGGGCAAAGTGGAGTTGGGCTTAACCACGACAGATCGGGTTTTACCGCTGAGCACACTCTCTGAACCTTTCCGGCAGCAAAGCTTGGGCTTGATGCATTCAGGTCCCATGAATAATTACGAGTCCGCTGGTGGCTGTGTCACGGCTTTAGCGCCAATATGGCGACTCAAGGCTCTTCCTTCCGATGTCTATGGCGTTCCTGCAAGACCTTATGCCTTTGCTCTTTTGAAGTCCAATTTGATCAGTACGATGAATGTGGGATATCTTATCGTCGATAAAAAAGATCTTGAAATGACCACCCAGCTATCCCGTCTTTCTGAGTATTCCTTAAATAGCCAAACAAAAGATTCGCTCATTTTTAAAAATCAAAAAGTTCTCGGCAAAAGTTTCTTTGCAAAAAAATCCTTTCCCGCAACTGATGCCAACTATGAAAATTATGTAATGGGTCAAGCCGGCACCCCCGACTCTGTGGTCGTCACCCCTCTCAATGAAGAAAAGAGTTTCACAGCGCAGACTCAAATCGAAAGATTTTCCCATGTGGGAGGGTCTATTGAGATTCAGCTAAGGCCATTGGATCAAACTCCCCAACTCTTGGTTGTGAGTTCGACGTGGTACCCATCGTGGTCCGTCTACGTGGATCAAAAAAAGCAACCCGTCTTGCAAGTGAACGGAACCTTGATGGGAGTGGAAGTTCCAGCAGGGGCCAGGGATATTCACTTCAAATGGGAAGATCCCATGCTCAACCTTGGATTTATCGGCTTTGCCATAGGAATTCTGTTATGGGTTTGTCTTGCACTGCTTACGAAATATAAATTTAAACTCCGTAGGAAAACATAAACTTTCGTAAATCTTCCAGGCATTCCCTACGACTGTACAAATATCCCTCTTTAGGGGCGCCCCATAAGGCCGCAAAATTCGATCTAAAATCATAGACCGCGGGCTTGTCTGAAATTTTATTTACAAATGGCTTTCCAAAATAAAGTTCGTAAACTTCTGAAACAAGCACCGGTTCCACCGCTATATTTATGAGTGACAGGTCCTGCTCGATCACCCTTTGGATATCCCGAGTGATGTAATTTAAATTATAAAATTGAAACGAACCGCGTGAATCAATTTTTTCAATGTCGTTGTTATTTAAGAAATCAAAAATTACATTTTTTTTAATCCCCGGACCATAGAGTCCGGGAAGACGCAGAATATGGGACTTGCTAAAGTTTGTCTTCACAAACTCCTCTAAACGTCCCCTATTCAAGCCGTAAGGATGATTTTCCGAAAACAATGTCTCACTGTCCTCTGTGACATTTCGCGGATTTTTATAGACATCGATAGTGGAAATAAGCACAAATCGATCTGCCGAGACCGTCTTTAACGTCTTTATTAAAGAATCAATATGCTGTTTATCTTTCTCCGGATCGGCGTTGGCCATCCATTTGGCGGCGCTGGCAGCGGAAAAGACCAGGAGATCGAATTTCATTCCCTGAATCTCTGAAAAATTAACTGAATTATACAGGTGATCAAATTTATATCCCTTCAAGATATTACCACCCACAAAGCCCGTATATCCAACCAAGGCACTAGACATGATTCTCTTCCTTCTTCTTAGGATTAAATACCCCCAAGCAGGCTTGAAGCAAAGTCTTCATAACCAACCCATATCCTCTCAAGCCGGTAATTTTAGTGGGAACTTTTCCCGACGCCGGGTAGATGCGCTCCACCGGAATTTCAATCACCCGAAACCCCAATCTCGCGGCTCGAATGGCGAGATAATAGTGAAGTTCATATTTGCTAAAAATTTCCCGAAAAGGTTGGACCCGTGAATCAGAAATGAATTTCCTTGAATAAGCCCTGAATCCATTGGTCGTATCCGTATACTTAAATCGGGCCGCCAAGGAGATCAGAGGGGCATGAAGTGCCCGAATAGCAATGTGACGACTCAAGGGAGTGTTTTCATGCTTCCCCCCCTCAATGAATCTTGATCCCTGAACATGGTCATACCCCTCGCTCAATTTGCTTGCAAAACGAGCGATGGCCTCGGGATTGTCTTTATTATTCCCATCCATAAAAATAAATCCGAGATAAGCCTCTTCCATCGCATAATCCAAAGCCATGCGCATTTGCGCGCTCAACTTCCCAGGTCCGGTCTTCACCAATTTGGCTCGAACATTCACCGAACTTAAAAAATCATCCGTCAAAGAACCGTCAGAGCTTCCCCCGTCAGCAATAATCACATCGAAACGTTCAGCGATTTCTTGCATAGCTTGAAGCTGCTTTTCAATTTTTCCAGCTTCATTGAGGACAGGAATTAAAACGCAATAAGAAGAAGATTTACCACGATAGCAAAAACGGTCATACCTAGGAACTTCTCTCATTTGAACCTTCCTAATCCACTTTCGAAGTGTCTAAAACATTCGCCCTATGGGAATTAGCCACCACCCGATCGGAGACCGTCTCATTGCCGATGGTATAAATCGGTCGATTGCTTGATTCGGAAAATAACTTTGCCAGATATTCCGTTAAAATCGCGAACACAAGGCCTAGCAAGAAAAAGCAAGCGGAAATAAAAATAGAGAGCGAGCTCCATCCCTTTTGCACTTCTGACTTAAAAAGGAAGATGTTGAAAGCATAGATCAAGTAAGACAGAGATCCTAAAGAAACAAACAAGGATAACAAAGAGGCGAAGCGCAACAGAGTCAGACTTTGCGATGTCACTACATCAATGCTAAGAAGGATCGACTCCCAAAAGGTCCTATAGACCCGCCCATCTTTTTCTGCGGGAACATAATTCAAAAGTTGGATCGGCAAACCCGTTTGCGCCGTGACCACTTTCAGAAATCTAAAGCGATCTTTTGCCCTTTGGATATGCGTCACCGCTTGCCGAGGAAGACTGACAAAATAAGTGGTATCGGAAGGCAGCCCGAAGTTCAAAAAGCGATTCACCACCACATAGAATACTTTTTTTGCAAAGGAGTGCCACATTCCTTCATAGTGTCCTGGCGGGCGTTGCCCTAGGCCAATGTATCCGGCTCTAGCGACATTGATAAACTCCACGATCTTATCCGTGGGATCAAAAGGAGGTAAGCACACCACCACCACATCACCGATGGCACTCTCTAAACCAGCAGTGATGGCGACATCCAAACCATAGGTCTTCATTAATTTTATAACCCGACATCCTTCGTGTCCTCTCACGAAAGAGATCAGCGATGGTTCCCCCTTCACTGAAATTCCGTCTTGAACGAGGACCACTTCGTATTGCTCATAGGAGGTCTTTAACACTTGCAGCAGGTTCTCAAGATAACGAAGCGTGACTTCATTTATTTCTTTGACCGGAGACACCACTGACACCAAAAAATCTTTATTTTTTATCATTTCCGATCCTGTTTCATTGGGTTCTGCTTTATAAGTGAAATTATATCAAAGATGTTGTCGATTTTCCCCCCAAGCACAATATGAAGTCCTTTAAGGCCGCAATCTCTTTGAAACAAAATAGGTCTTGAATCATTCTCATCGCTTCTGGGTAAAATCGTTTTCACTTCCCACAGAGAGTCCTCATGTTTTACCTGACTCATCAGGGGCACAAATCGGGCGGCGTCTTTTATCATAAAATTAAAAGCCGTCTTTTTTATCAACTCCCCATTGGCAGTTGGATTAAAGGTCTCCTCATCCGACCATTGATAGTGCGGTGTATGTCTGACATGACTTAAAGAGGCCAATCCCCGACAGGGAAAGGGCATCATCGACCAAAAGGGGCCATCCATGACGGTCACAGCCAGACCCTGTAATTCCTCCGGCACAGAGACCAGGGCCATCTCGGTGAATTCATGGCGAAGTGGAATGATGGGCAGATGAGAATGAGCCAAGGTTTCATTGATTTTAGAATAGGTAACTAAAAAAACTTCCTTGGCCATGACTTCAAACTCTTTTGTATTGAAGGAAGTTC
>DATBTE010000254.1:0-13953 GCA_036559425.1 Pseudobdellovibrionaceae bacterium
TGGAAGCTTTCGATGAAAACCAAATGACCTTTGCCTTGGCTGCGGAAACTCTTCGAATCCTCCAGTGGAATCCAATAAATTCGGTAGGCAAAAAAGTGAATCTAGAAAGATCCCTTCGTTTTGGGGATCGTATTCATGGTCATCTTGTTACTGGTCATGTCGACAGCCTTGCCGAGGTTGTGCGTGCCGATCTAGAGGGAGAATCTTTTTTTCTTAATGTCAAAGTGGCCTCGTCACTTCTGCCTTATATTTGGAAAAAGGGAGGCCTCACCATTAACGGCGTGAGCCTCACCGTGAATGAAATTAAAAACTCAGTGGTTGAAGTTTGTCTGATTCCCGAGACTTTAAAGCGTACAAATCTAGGAAATTTAAAAGCAGGTCAAGTTGTAAACATTGAACCAGATTATCTGGCTCGTGCGCTGGTCGCGGTTGTAGATGCAAAAAATACAGTTTCAAAAAATATGGAGTGCCAATGAGTTTAAATTCTATTGAAGAGCTGGTTTCAGAAATTCGCGCCGGTAAAATGGTTATTCTCATTGATGATGAGGATCGAGAGAATGAGGGTGATTTAGTGCTAGCAGCCGATCACGTGACCCCCGAAGCCATTAACTTTATGGCACGTGAGGCTCGAGGTTTAATTTGTTTACCGCTCAGCTCTCAGCAGATAGAACGTTTGCAATTGCCACAAATGGTTCCGGTGGAGTTGAACCATTCTTCAAATAAAACAGCTTTTACTGTCAGTATTGAAGCCGCCAGTGGTGTGAGTACCGGCATTTCCGCGGCGGATCGAGCCCATACTATCAAGGTGGCTGCGAATCCACTTGCAAGGCCCACGGATGTTCATATGCCCGGCCATATTTTTCCGATCCGTGCTCAGCAGGGTGGAGTCCTCAATCGTGCCGGCCATACCGAGGGTAGTGTGGATCTCGCCACTTTAGCGGGGCTTAATCCTGCGGCAGTGATCTGTGAAGTGATCAATGACGATGGAACTATGGCCCGACTCGGAGATCTGAAGCTTTTTGCAAAAAAACATAATTTAAAAATTGGAACCATTGTCGATCTTATCCAGTATCGAAAAAAAATAAAGGAAGAAAATGAAACCGCAAATACCTAAAGTCGGAGTGGTCACTGCGAGATTTAATAGCGAAGTGACTGATAAATTGGAAGAAGGCGCTCTGAGTTATCTCGAAAACTGTGGTATTGAAGTTCTTGCGGTAAAAGTCCCAGGAGCCGTCGAGATTCCGCTCGCCTGTAAAGCTCTGTTAGACATCGGCTGCGAGGGAGTTGTTGCCCTGGGTGCGGTGATTCGCGGAGAAACCTCCCATTATGATTACGTTTGCAATAGTGTTGAACGAGGTGTGACGACCTTAATGCTTGAATACAAGAAACCAATTGGTTTTGGAGTTCTCACCACGGAAAACGACGAACAAGCTCTAGAGCGCGCCGGTGGTAAACATGGCAATAAAGGAACTGAATGCGCTCAGGTTGTTCTCGAGATGATGGGGCTTCTCAGTGAGCTGGCGAAAGAGGGCCAAAAGCCAATTCGTAAAAAGACTGCAAAAAAATCTACCAAGAAAGTAAAAAAGAAATAAACTTAGAAAATGACTCAGAGTAAAAAACCTGTAGAAGCCGATAGTGAGATCCGCGAAGAAAAATTCGTCGATCTTTCTCCGAAAATGGAGCAGAGAAAAAGGCGTCGTGAGATTTTCACGGTGGCGGTCCTATCTTTGCTCGTTTTCTTTTTGACTTGGTTTGAAATCCGGATTCTCGCAACCAGCAAAACATTGCCTTTTGTTCACAGTATCTTTTTCTTCGGACTCGTGAATTTTAATATTATTTTATTGTTGCTTCTGCTTTTTCTTATCTTCCGTAATATCGTAAAGGTTTTCGTCGAGCGCCGGGGAAAGATTTTTGGCAGCAGCTTAAAGGCTAAGTTGATCGCTGCCTTTGTCGCTTTTAGCACCGTGCCCACCTTGTTAATGTTCATTATCTCGGTTTTTTACATTAATTCCAGTTTTGACAAATGGTTTAGCGTAAAAATGGTGGGAGTTTTGAAAAGTTCTCTTGAAGTGACCAATGCCTACTATGCGGGAACTAAAATGAAGAACTACCACTTCGCGCATCAGATAGCTGCAAAAGTTCAAACGGAACGCAATCCTCAGATCATACAGAAAAACCTCAACCAACTCCGCAAAGAGTATGCTCTGGACTCGGTGGAATATTATCCATCGATATTCCAAGGACGCCTCATGGCTTTTGCAGAGGATGACAATATCCCGCCGGTTCCTCCAGTGTCCTTAGAGTTCCTGCAAAAAGGCGTCAAGTCCCACAAAGAGTGGAGCACCATCCATCAATTCGGGGAGGGTAATCTAGTCCGGGTGATTGTACCGGTAAAAGAGGGCGAAGATCGCGGTGCTGTGGTCGTTTCTAGTTTTGTTCCCTTGTCTTTGATTTCTCGGATGAACGATGTAGGAACCGCTTATGAAGAGTTCCGAGAGATCAATCCCCTGGAATATCCACTTAAGTCCATATACTTGATTATCTTATTTTTAATCACCTTTGTGATTTTACTCGCAGCCACCTGGTTCGGGTTTCATCTGGCTAAACAACTTGCGGTTCCCTTGGTGCAACTCGGGAAAGCCACACTCCGAGTAGCCGGTGGAGATTACAGCCAAAAACTAGCAACCAGCTCTGGAAGTGAAGAGATCGCCCTATTAATCACTTCATTTAATAAAATGACGGAGACTTTGGAAGCCTCTGAACGCGAAGTGAAGGAAGCAAATTTAACTTTGCAGCACACTTTGCAAGATTTGGCACAACACAATCGATATATCGAAGTCGTGCTGGGAAACGTAAGTACAGGCGTAATTTCCGTGGGTAAGAACGGGCATATCACCACTTTGAATCGCCATGCCGGAGATCTTTTAAAAATCGATCCCGCCAAGTATATCGGTCGTCCCGTACGCGAACTTTTGACCTTGGAGTACTTCCGCACTTTCTCTGAGCTTTTAAAAACCATGCAGGATCATGAGATCGAGCATATTCAAAAGGAATTCCATGTTAATGTGCAAGGACAATCTATACCGCTGCAAATGAACCTTTCGATCTTGAAGGATGAAAAAGGGGATGAGGTCGGTAAGATCCTGGTCTTTGATGATATGAGTCCGATCGTGAATGCTCAGCGGGCAGCTGCCTGGACCGAAGTGGCTCGCCGTATTGCCCACGAGATTAAAAATCCGCTGACTCCGATCAAGCTTTCTGCGGAACGTTTGCAAAGAAAATTTGGCGCTCAACTGACAGATCCAGCCTTTAAAGAATGTACGAGTATGATTATCCATCAGGTGGATGATCTTAAGAAAATGGTGAATGAGTTCAGTCAATTCGCTCGTTTGCCTCAAAGTAAACCGGTCGCCGGAACTTTAAATAAAGTGGTTGAAGAGTCTCTGATGGTTTTCAGGCAAGCTCATCCTCAGGTGAAATTTGAATTTAGGGATGATGTCAACATGCCGGATTTTAAGTTTGATCCGGATCAAATCCGCCGCGTTTTTGTAAATTTAATCGATAACGCCGTGGCGGCCATTGGTAAAGAATCTAAGCCAGAGATCAAAGTGACGACTTTCTATGATGCGGACTTAAAGATCGCCAGACTCACAGTGGCAGATAACGGTGAAGGAATTCCAGTCAGTGACCGCAACCGTATTTTTGAGCCCTACTACAGCACCAAAGAGGGTGGCACCGGTCTAGGTCTGCCAATTGTTAAACGAATTATTGAAGATCATAACGGTTTTATTCGCGCAACGGCGAACGATCCAAAGGGTACTAAAATGCTGATGGAACTTCCAGTGAACGCCGTTGATGCTTGGACCCCATCGAAAGCAGGGAGCAAAGTGTGAGTAGCAACATTATAAGTAGTAGCAGTGAAAACAAGAACTACAAAATTTTAATTATCGACGATGAAGCTTCGATCCGCGAAGTGCTGGGGGCCACTTTAAAAGATGAAGGCTATACAGTTTCTAGCGCCCATGATGGGGTTTCGGGTCTCCAAGCCATTCGCCAGTTCCATCCTGATATCGTATTTTTGGATATTTGGATGCCTGGAGAGTTGGATGGGATTCAAGTGCTCAATCAAGCTCGCAAGGAGTTTCCTGCGGTAGATTTTGTGATGATTTCAGGTCACGGAACGATTGAGACTGCGGTGAAGGCAACCAAACTCGGTGCTTACGACTTTATCGAAAAGCCCGTTTCCATGGATAAAATTATCATCATTATTTCCAATATCTTGAACTATCAGCAGGAAAAAGAAGAAAAGATTCTTCTCTTGAATAAACTGCGTAAGAGTATTGCGTTAATTGGAGAAGCTCCAGCAATTATGGCGACAAAGCAAATCATCGCCAAGATGGCTCCCACTCATTCCTGGATTTTGGTGACTGGGGAAACCGGCGTTGGCAAAGCTTTGGCCGCCCAAAACATCCATTACATGAGCACTCGGGCCGGAAAGGCTTTTGTGGATGTGAACTGCGGGGCTATTCCGGAAGATTTACTTGAGAGTGAAATTTTCGGTATTGAAAAAGGCGCGATGCCAGGTGTTGATAAGGTTAAAAAAGGAAAGCTCGAGCTTGCTAACGGTGGAACTCTTTTTTTAAATGAAGTTTCGGCACTGACACCAGAAGTTCAGCATCGGTTAGTGAAGTTCTATGAGACCAAGTCTTTTTCACGCGTCGGTGGTTCAGATGGAATTCACAACGACGTTCGTATCATTGCGACGACCACCAAAGATCTTGAAAAAATGGTAAAAGACGGTTCCTTTAGTGAAGCGCTTTACTATAAGCTCAATATTATTCCATTCCGTATGCCAACTTTGCGGGAACGTCCGGAAGACATTGCCGTTTTGACTTCTTACTTCAGTGACCATGTGGCGCGCGAAGGGGGCTATTTGAAAAAGGCCTTTTCTGAGCAAGCCACGGAAGCCATGATGAAATACGAATGGCCTGGCAATGTGCGTGAGCTTAAAAATTTCATCGAGCGAGTTTATATTCTGACGCCCGGAGAATTCGTGGATCTTCACGATGTGCGTTTCGCTGGACTTATCGGCTCTGAAGATGCGAAAATGAGCCTCGAGGCAATGTCAACTTTCCGAGAAGCCCGTGCGCAATTTGAAAAAGAATACTTGATCAAAAAAATTGCGGAAAACGGCGGCAATATAAGTAAGACGGCTGAAGTTATTGGTCTTGAAAGAAGCTACTTGCATCGTAAGATTAAAAGCTATGGAATTGAGGTATTGTAATGGCAAATACGGCAATCACTCCCACTCGTTCGGAAAACTATCCTGAATGGTATCAAGAGGTCATCAAAGCTGCGGACATGGCGGAGAATTCCCCAGTTCGTGGATGCATGGTTATTAAACCCTGGGGCTATGCTCTCTGGGAAAATATGCAGAAGATTCTCGATGGAAAGTTCAAAGAGACCGGCCATGTAAATGCTTACTTTCCTCTCCTTATTCCGTTGAGTTTTCTTGAGCAAGAAGCCGAACACGTTGAAGGTTTTGCCAAAGAATGCGCGGTGGTAACCCATCATCGTCTCAAAGCGGGCCCTGACGGTAAGCTGATTCCTGACGGCAAACTGGAAGAGCCACTTATCATTCGTCCAACGAGTGAAACGATCATTGGCCACATGTATGCGAAATGGGTTAAGTCTTATCGTGATTTGCCTCTTTTGATGAATCAGTGGTGCAATGTCATGCGCTGGGAAATGCGCACGCGCATGTTCCTCCGGACCACAGAGTTTTTGTGGCAAGAGGGACATACGGTTCATGCAACCGCTCAAGAAGCGCAAGAGGAAACTCTGCGCATGCTCGATGTCTATGCGGATTTCGCTGAAAATTATATGGCGATGCCAGTGATCAAAGGCATGAAAACTCCGGATGAAAGATTCCCGGGAGCCGTGGATACCTACACCATAGAAGCTTTGATGCAAGATCGTAAGGCTTTGCAAGCTGGCACTTCGCATTTTCTAGGTCAGAATTTTGCAAAAGCTTCAGGTATTAAATTTCTGAGCGCTGAGGGCAAAGAAGAAGTTGCTTGGACCACCTCCTGGGGAGTTTCCACGCGTTTGATTGGTGGCTTAATCATGAGCCACAGTGATGACGACGGCTTGGTTCTTCCGCCAAAGATTGCACCGATACAGGTCGTAATTTTACCCATCTATCGCAATGCCGATGAACGCTCTCAAGTTCTGGAATACGTGAAGAGTCTAGAAAAAGAAATTCGTGCAACCAAATACGCAGACCAATCCGTCAGCGTAAAAATCGATGACCGCGATCTGCGTGGTGGTGAAAAAGCCTGGCAGTATATCAAACAAGGTGTTCCAGTTCGCCTCGAAGTGGGGCCGCGAGACATGGCTAAGGGCGAAGTCTTTGTAGGTCGTCGCGACAAGGGCGTAAAAGAAAAGTCAGGAATGGCTCGCACTTCCTTCGTAGAGAGCTTGCCACAAATCCTCGAAGAGATTCAGCAAAACATCTACAATCGTGCGAAATCGTCCCGCGACGCCAACACCAAAAAAATCGAAAATATTCAAGATTTTGAAAATTTCTTTGGCGGTGATGAGGAGTCCCAAACCGGAGGTTTTGCCCTGGTCCATTGGAACGAAGCGGCCATTGGCCACGAACTCTTGGCGAAGCTGAAAGTAACTCCACGCTGCATCCCTCTCGAGGGACCAGAAGAAAACGGAACCTGCATCTTCACCGGCAAACCTTCCAAGCGCCGCGTGATCTTTGCGAAAGCCTATTAGTAATTCAGCGGAGTATCCAACAGAGTTGGATACTCCCACCACTCTCATTTTGATATCTGATTAAAGTCTTTGACATAATAATAAAAAGAGTTGAACGCCCAGTTCTCTCACCTGTAAAATAGAGCTCATGAATAACGAGCTTTTACAGCAAATAATCTCTCGAGAAGTGAGTTTCGAGTTTACGCGAAGCCGTGGAGCCGGAGGTCAGCATGTCAATCGTACTGAGTCCGCCGTGATTTTGCGTTGGAATCTCATAGATACTCAGGCTTTTATTGGCAGCGTTAAAGAACGTCTGGTGAATAAGCTCAGCACTCAACTTACGAACGAAGGTGAGCTTCTGATTCGGGCGGAAACGCATCGCGATCAAGATAGCAATCGCAAAGAAGCGATCCGCCGCTTTGAAGAAATTCTTGATAAAGCCCTCTTTGTGCCTAAGAAGCGCATTAAAACTAAACCTACTAAATCCTCTCAGCGCAAGCGTTTAGATTCCAAGAAAAAAGACTCCAATAATAAACGCCTGCGCAGCGAGAAATGGTAAGAAAACGAAATAGAGCATGACTAAAAACATTTCAGAAAGCACAGATTTTTACGCACAGAATTTCATTCATCTCAAGCTTCAAAAAAAGAGTGATCAACTGTGGATCACCTTGGATAATCCTGAACAAGGCAATGCGATCACCCCGGGAATGATAGAATCTCTCTGCAAAGTCTTAAAATACGCAGACTTCGATCCTAAGATTCGAGTTTTCATTATTACAGGAGCTGGGAAAAACTTTTGTTCTGGGGGAGATGTAAAGGCAATGTCCGAGAGGACGGGAATGTTTCAGGGCGAAAGCAATGAGCTTCGTCTGCGTTACATGCATGGCATCCAGCAGATTCCGAAAACCATCGAAGACTTATCGACTCCTCTCATCGCCATGGTTAACGGAGCCGCTATCGGCGCAGGCTGTGATCTCGCCATGATGTGCGATCTGCGTGTTGGAGCCTCCACAACCAAGTTCGGCGAGACTTTCACCAAAATCGGTTTAGTTCCCGGTGACGGCGGCACGTTCTTTTTGCAACGAATTGTAGGCTATGCAAAAGCCATGGAAATGACATTGACTGCTGATGTGTATGAAGGGCAAAAGGCTAAAGACTTTGGTTTAATGAATTTTCTTGTCGAAGATGCTCATCTTTTAATGGAAACCGAGAAGCTAGCAGAAAAAATCGCAAATAATGCTCCTGTGGCTCAGCAGATGGCAAAGAAAGCGATGAAAATTTCTTATCTGCATGATCTCCAAACATCCCTGGATTTGCTGGCAAGCTTTCAAGGAATTGCGCAAAGAACCCAAGATCACTTCGAAGCTCTAGAAGCCGTGAAGGGTCAGCGCCCGCCACATTTTCAAGGGCAGTAAAAAAAGGAGAAGATTTCTATGAAGCCTGATCAGCGTTCTCACCCTATGAGAAACCCTATTATTGCAGCATTGGATGTGGACGATATAACACACGCCCTCAAGTTGGCGGATGAATTAGCGGATATTGTTGGCGGATTCAAAGTGGGGCCGCGCCTTTGCCTTCGTTACGGCCAGGAACTGGTGAAAGAAATTGCCGCCCGTGGCCCGGTCTTTATGGATAATAAACACTTCGATATACCCTCCACCATGGAGGCGGCTGTTCGGGCCAGTTTTGAAGCGGGAGCGACACTGGTTACAGTGCATGCCCTTTCAGGCTATGAGGCTCTTGTGAAAATGGCTAAGCTTGAAAAAGAACTCACTCTGATTCGTCCCTTCAAAATTCTTGCAGTGACCATTCTCACCTCATGGGATCAGAAGTCGTTACCAGGAAATCTTAAACAACAACCTATTTCTCAGCATGTGGTGGAGCTTGCGGACCTGGTCCTTTCTTCGGGAATGACGGGCTTGGTTTGTTCACCCCATGAACTGGATCTTTTACAAAACAAAGGCCTCTATCTTGTAACTCCTGGAATTCGATTTAATATGGAGGGCCTCGGAGATCAAAAGCGTGTAATGGGTCCTGATGAAGCCATAAAGGCGGGAGCTACTGCTCTTGTGGTAGGGCGACCGATTATCGAAGCAAAGAAACCTCGGGAAACCGCAACAGATTATGTGATGGCACTCTATGAAAAAAAATAACTCACGATTTGGCAATAAATCCCAACCCGCAAAGACCCCTTCAAGACGTCCTTCGCCGACTCAATTAGGCGCACCTCGCAGCAGGGAAAATGAAATTCCTAAAGAATGGCGTCCAGTGATTGGCACCCATGCGATCAAAGAAGCCCTCAGCGTTCATGCCTCTAAGGGAAAACTCCTTTGGCTGCGACAAAGCTGGGAATCTTCTGTCGATCTTCGGGAAATTCATGAGATCGCTCAAGCAGCCAGAGTTAAAATTGAGCTTAAACCTGATAGTGTGGTTGATCGTTTCGGGACTTCTCATCAAGGAGCCGTGTTATTTATGAACGGCGCGCCCACTTTATCGATGGAAGAGCTTGCTCGTCTGGATAAATCCATCACTCTCATTTTGGATGGCATCGAAGATCCTCATAATTTGGGAGCAATTCTTCGTACTTCTTGGCTCGTGGGAGTTCAAGGCGTCCTTGTACCTGAAAATAGAGCAGTCAGCCTCACGCCGACAGTCCATAAAGTGGCTTGCGGAGGAGTTGAACATGTTCCTGTCGTGGAGACCACAAATTTTACTAAGTACGTAGAAGACTTTAAAAAGATGGGTTATTGGGTGTATGGTTTAAGCCCACGCGGTAAGAAATCTATTTTCGAATTAAACTTGCCCCATAAAGTTGTTTGGGCGATTGGTTCCGAAGAAAAAGGCATGCGAGTTACCACAGAAAGACTTTGTGATGAGCTAGTATATATACCGCAGAGCAGTGCAGCAGCGAGTTACAATGCTTCTGTGGCTACGGCGATGGCTCTCACAGAGACACTTCGTCAGCATGTGAATTCCGGTCCAATAAAAAAATAAATTGAAATCGAATAATACTCTTTGACTGGCATGGGTTTTTTTCAGTACAAAGTTTCGGTTGATAGATTCGACATATTAATTATTCGTATTTATCGAAGGTGCTGGTTTAGCTCAATTGGTAGAGCAGCTGATTTGTAATCAGCAGGTTGCGGGTTCGAGTCCCATAACCAGCTCCAAGTTTTTTGGAGTGCACGTTCCTAAAAACGGACAGGTGCCCGAGTGGCTAAAGGGGACGGACTGTAAATCCGTTGGCTTATGTCTACGAAGGTTCGAATCCTTCCCTGTCCACCATCTTTAGTTGCGTTTAGTCCAAAAGACTTGAAATGAGTGTAAAGGTGAAAACCAAAGCATTTAGACCAAGTTTAGTAAGGATCGAGTCGAGCGGGAGTAGCTCAATTGGCTAGAGTATCTGCCTTCCAAGCAGAGGGTTGCGGGTTCGAGACCCGTCTCCCGCTCCAAAACTAAGCGCCCTTGTAGCTCAGTGGTAGAGCGCACCCTTGGTAAGGGTGAGGTCGTCGGTTCGGCTCCGATCAAGGGCTCCATCAAAAATGATGACTAGATTTTGCGAATTGTTTTGAACTTTATTTGAATATGAATTTGAATTTTAAAAATTAATAAGATCTCTTCGGGAGGAAATAATGTCTAAAGAGAAGTTCACACGTACTAAGCCCCATGTAAACATCGGCACTATCGGTCACGTCGATCACGGTAAAACTACTTTGACTGCGGCGATCACTACGACTTTGGCTACTACTGGTCAAGCTCAAGCTATGTCTTATGATCAAATCGATAAGTCTCCAGAAGAGAGAGCGCGTGGTATCACTATCTCTACTACTCACGTTGAGTACGAAACTGCAAATCGCCACTATGCACACGTTGACTGCCCGGGACACGCCGATTATGTGAAAAACATGATTACTGGTGCTGCTCAAATGGACGGCGGTATCTTGGTTGTTTCTTCTGCTGACGGTCCAATGCCACAAACTCGTGAACATATCCTTTTGGCTCGCCAAGTAGGTGTTCCAGCTCTTGTTGTTTTCATGAACAAAGTTGACATGGTTGATGATAAAGAACTTCTTGAGCTAGTTGAGCTTGAGGTTCGTGAGCTTCTTTCTAAATACGAATTCCCTGGCGATGATATCCCAGTAGTTAAAGGCTCAGCTTTAAAAGCTTTGGAAGGCGATACTTCTGAAATCGGACGCCCTTCAATCCTTAGGTTGATGGAAGCTTGTGATAACTACATTCCAACTCCAGCCCGTGCGGTTGATAAGACTTTCTTGATGCCAATCGAGGACGTATTCTCTATCTCTGGTCGAGGCACTGTTGTGACTGGTCGTGTTGAGCGCGGTATCGTTAAAGTTGGTGAAGAGGTGGAGATCGTTGGTATTCGTCCTACTCAAAAAACAACTGTAACTGGTATCGAAATGTTCCGTAAGCTTCTTGATGAAGGTCAAGCGGGCGATAACTGCGGTGTTCTACTTCGTGGTACTAAAAAAGAAGACGTTGAGCGTGGTCAAGTTCTTGCTAAACCAGGAACAATTAAGCCGCACAAAAAATTCAAAGGTGAAGCTTATATCCTCACTAAAGAAGAAGGTGGACGTCATACTCCATTCTTCAACGGCTACCGTCCGCAATTCTATTTCAGAACTACTGACGTTACTGGCGTTTGTACCTTAAAAGCTGGAACTGAAATGGTTATGCCTGGTGATCGCGTTGAAATTTCTGTAGAGTTAATCGCTCCTATCGCAATGGAAAAAGAACTCCGTTTTGCGATCCGTGAAGGTGGACGTACAGTTGGTGCAGGCGTTGTTACCGAAATTCTTGCTGACTAATTGAGTCTTCATTTAACTTGAAGATTGACAGCCAGGGGACGTCTCAACGAGATTGTCCCCTTCGGCTTTTGAAGGGTTTAAAATTTTTTTATGCAGGGGTGTAGCTCCAGCGGTAGAGCGAACGACTCCAAATCGTTAGGTCGTGGGTTCGAATCCCTCCGCCCCTGCCAGTTCTAAAAGAACTTAACTCTTAAAATGGAAATAGAGAGCGAAAATGGAAAAGACAAACTCTAAAATTATCACCCTAAGCTTTGCGATTGGTGCTTTTTTAACTGGTCTTGTTGTTAGTTTGCTAATCAAAGCCTTTGCTGGTGCATTTGCGATTGTAGCTCGAGCTGCAGATTCGGATATGTTCCGTCATGGTGTTCCTTTGATGATTGGTTTTGCACTTTTTGCTTATCTTCAGTTTAATTCTAAAATTGTAACTTGGGCAGACGAAGTGGCAGTTGAAGTGCGAAAAGTAGTTTGGCCTTCTCGTAAGGACACAGTTGCAATGACAATAGTTGTGATTGTTATGGTGCTGATTTCCAGCTTGATTATTAGTACCTTTGATTTAGTTTCCGCTAATATCATCAACACTCTCATGAGATAGGAACTGGCCATGGATAAAAAATGGTACATCGTAAATACTCAGACTGGTTGTGAATCGACAGCTAAAACGGCTATCGAGGAGAGAGTTCATTCTCAAAAAATGGAAGAGTTTTTTGGGGAGATTTTAATTCCTTCTGAGAACGTTGTTGAGCTCGTAAAGGGTCAAAAACAAACAAAATCCCGTAAGTTTTTCCCTGGTTACATCTTTGTTCAGATGTTTTTGAATGACGAAACGTGGCATCTTGTAAAACATTCATCTAAGGTGACAGGCTTTGTCGGAGGTGCTAAAACACGCCCTCCAGAAGTTCCAGAGGCCGAAGTTTTGCGCGTGACTCAGCAGATGGCTGGGGTTGCGGAAAAACCGAAGCAAAAGGTGAAGTTCTCTGTGGGAGAAAATGTGACCGTTGTTGACGGTCCATTCTCTAACTTTAATGGAACTGTTGAAGATATTAATGAGGACAAAGCAAAAGTGAAAGTTCTCGTGAGTATTTTCGGTAGACCGACACCTGTTGAATTAGATTTCGTTCAGGTAGAAAAAAATTAATTTTTAACTCTCGGAAGAGAGATTTATTAACAAACCCTATTGCAGGAGTGGGTCATGGCAAAAAAAGTTACAGGAATGATCAAGCTGCAGATACCGGCAGGGAAAGCTAATCCAGCTCCTCCCGTTGGACCGGCGCTCGGACAGCATGGGGTAAACATCATGGAATTTTGTAAGCAGTTCAATGCTCGTACGCAAGCGTTAGGTGATAGTATTATTCCTATCATCATTACTGTTTATCAAGACAGATCGTTTACTTTCATCACCAAAACGCCTCCAGTGTCGTCTCTGTTGAAAAAGGCAGTCAAATTAGAGTCTGGCTCTAAAATGCCTCAAAAGGACAAAGTTGGAAAAGTAAAATTAGAGCAAGTAAAACAAATTGCGACAACTAAGTTGCCTGATTTGAATTGCTTAAAAGTTGAGTCAGCAATGTCTCAAGTCATTGGCACTGCGAAAAGCATGGGCCTAGAGCTTGCGGACTAGGGGTGGTGAAGTATGGCAAATAAAAGATTTAAAGCAGCTTCTAAAAAAGTTGATTCTACAAAAAAGTACACAGTTGATGAAGCGTTCAAAATGGTTGTGGAGAGTGCCACAGCTAAATTCGACGAAACAATTGATGTAGCTCTTCGTTTGGGTATTGACCCTAAGCAATCGGACCAACAAGTGCGTGGCGCAATCGCTCTTCCACATGGTCTTGGCAAGAACGTTAAAGTTGTGGTTTTTGCAAAAGGTCCGAAAGAGACTGAGGCTAAAAACGCAGGGGCTGATTTCGTTGGCGCTGATGATCTTGTTGCTAAAATCCAAGGTGGTTGGTTAGATTTCGACAAATGTATTGCAACTCCAGATATGATGGCTACTGTTTCAAAAGTTGCTAAAATCCTGGGGCCCCGTGGTTTGATGCCAAATCCAAAAGTTGGCACTGTTACCATGAACGTAGGTGATGCTGTCACTGCTGAGAAAAAGGGTAAATTAGATTTCCGTGTTGATAAAGCCGGTATCGTACATGCTGGCGTTGGCAAGAAATCCATGGGCGATACTAAACTTCGCGAGAACTTCTTGGCTTTGTTAGGCGCTATTGTGAAAGCTAAGCCTGCTGCTTCAAAAGGTATCTATCTTCGTACAATTTCTGTGGCCTCTACTATGGGTCCAGGGTTGAAAATAGATCCAAATCAAGCATCTGGCGTTGTAATCTAATAATTTAAATAAACTATTGCGATCAGAGACAGTAGG
>DATBTE010000255.1:0-2887 GCA_036559425.1 Pseudobdellovibrionaceae bacterium
AACCAAGCTTTGAGAATTCCTCAAAAGGTTTAAGATCTCTCTCCGAAAAAGCCTCAGCGGAGGCATTATATTCAACCACTTTTTTATGTGGATCTTCGCAGATTGATCCTACCCCTGGGAAATGCTTTGCTGTAGGTATAACCGCTTCATCAAGAAGACCTCGAGAAAGAGCTACGCCGATTGAACTCACTTTGTCTGCGTTTGAGCCGAACGAACGCTGGCCAATAAAACTTTGACTATCTGGATTGCTGATATCAAGCACAGGGGCAAGGTTCATATTAAAGCCCAACGTACTGATAATTTTAGCAGTCTCTTGACCTAGTGAGCGGGCAAGTCCTAAGTCTTCAGTTTGTCCGATCGACATGGCATTGGGAATGGGCGGACGAGTAGGAATTCGCGCCACCTGCCCCCCTTCCTGGTCGACCGCAATAATGGGTGAGATAACAGAGGCAGCGACGGAAATTTTTTGTAGTTGAGCATTCATTTTCGCAACTTGGGATAATGAAGAAATATTTCTTTTAAATAAAATAAAAGAAGAAATCTTGTATTTTTTTATAAAGTTTTCAAGTTGAGGATCTACACTTTGTTGTGGGAATCCAATTAAAAATAGCTGGCCTACTTTCTGGTCAAGGCTCATTTCCTCTACGGAAGGTGATGTCTGAGCTAACACAAAGTTGGGAAATAGGCCAATAGCAAAAAAACCAATAACACCGCGGAAACAAAATTTCATAGAATAAGAATAACAGCTTCGTCCACTTTCGACAGACGAGAATATGTGCTTATGAAGAAAATGAACTTACGTCTTAAGGCTTATGATCTGTTAACGGCGACCTTGGTCTGTCTGATTAATACTTTAATCGTAAGCCACGCCCTTGCTGCGGAAGTAGAGCCGATAGTAGCCGATTATCGTTCGGCGAACGACTTAGTTGAACTTCATTATCCGGTTGAAACTAACCTTTCATATAAAGAGCGTCATGAGACAGCAGGGTTTATGTTTAGCGTAGGTTATGAAAATGTTATATTAGATCGTTATGTTTCGATTGTCGATTTCACTACATTTTATCAAGATATGTTTGGAGAAGCTGAGTTCCCTGTATATGGACTTAATCTAAGCTATAAGTACAATTTCTCTTTAGGAGCGTTGACTGCGGATTTTGGCCTCGGTTACGGCTCAATTTCTGATGATGGTTCAGGAACTGTAAGATCTCTGGAATTAAAGAAG
Organism: Pseudobdellovibrionaceae bacterium; assembly: GCA_036559425.1. Lineage (GTDB taxonomy): Bacteria > Bdellovibrionota > Bdellovibrionia > Bdellovibrionales > Bdellovibrionaceae > JACMRP01. Next base: position 1,223 of record DATBTE010000255.1, read on the forward strand.
TATAGTATATCGGGGAGCTATATTATGGATATGCTCTTTTCTGAACCTTATTTTGCTCCCTATGTGACAGCTGGAATAATGAGATTGGGTTTAGAAGAGAAGGCGGGTGAGGAGAAAGTAACGGGTAATATAGATATGCTTTATTTTTATCAAGCGGGTTTTTTATTTCAACTTAACTGGCTTGACCCCACAGTCTCTAGGAAAAATATTATAGATTACGGCTTAGAGAACACCTATTTAGATATTTTTGTTTCTAAATATGAGCCTAGTTTGGATGTTAATGATCCAGATACCAGCACAGACTATTCGATTGGCGCCGGGATTCGTATGGAATTTTAGATTTGCTTTAAGAGATATTCCAGTTCTTCATAAACCGCTGACCAAGTGATGTTATTCATTCTAATATTCAGGCGGTTATCGGGAGTGATGGAATACTTTTTATTCTCACGCATTGCCAATTGAATGGCGGTCTCTGGTTTTAAAAGAGTTCTCTCCGTAAAGATTAAAGAAATGGATTTAACGCCCGTACTGACATCTCGAATACCGAGATCTTTGCAGAGCTTACGGATCAACATAACACCCATTAAATTGAGAGTGGCTTCTGGAATATCGCCGAACTGATCTTTAAGCTCACCTTCGATACGATCGATATCGTCAATAGAAGTAATGTCCGCTAATGCCTTGTAGTAGCTTAAGCGTATGCGAATATCGGAAATATACTTATCTGGAATCATAGCTTGGATTCTTAAATTAATTTCGGGATCGAGCTCGATATCTTCAGTCTCTTCGCCTTTCGCCTCAGCTAGAGCTTCTTGCAGCAGGTCCATGTAGAGTTCATAACCAACAGCGTTGACGTGACCGGATTGATCATCTCCTAAAATATTTCCCGACCCACGGAGCTCGAGATCATATTGTGCGATTTTTATTCCGCTGCCTAAAGATGAGTTTTCTTGAATAATCTTCAATCTTTCTTGCGCATCTTTTTCAAGTTTTTTATCCTTTGGCATGAGAAGATAACAATATGCGCGCGCTTTGCTGCGCCCCACGCGGCCACGCAGCTGATAAAGTTGACTCAATCCAAACATATGAGCTGAGTCTATAAACATGGTGTTAGCTCGCGGAATATCCATTCCTGATTCCACAATGGAAGTACAGACCAGAACGTCAATTTCATGATGGAAAAACTCAAGCATGGTTTTTTCAAGTTCATGCTCATTCATTTGTCCATGCGCTACGCGGATACGGGCCTCGGGTACGATGGCTCGCACCTCGTCGGCGATGCCATAAATACTCTGTACGCGATTGTGTATAAAATAAACTTGTCCTCCGCGAGAAATTTCGGCGCTGATGGCTTTACGAACAGTGTCCTTATCAAATTTACAGATAAAGGTTCTAGTTGGAAGACGATCCACAGGAGCTGTGTTAATAAGACTTAAATCTCGAGTGCCGACCAGGCTCATATTAAGTGTTCGCGGAATAGGAGTCGCTGAAAGCGTGAGCGTATCGACGCTGGTTCGCACTTTCTTAATTTTCTCTTTATGAGTAACCCCAAATTTTTGTTCTTCATCAATAATAAGAAGGCCTAAATCTTTAAAAACAATATCTTTACTAAGAAGGCGATGAGTGCCGATTAGAATATCAACTTTGCCTTCCGCTGCGGCTTTA
>DATBTE010000256.1:0-23907 GCA_036559425.1 Pseudobdellovibrionaceae bacterium
CAAAAAACATTGGATTTGAATTTATAGAGACAGTAAATAGAAAACTGTCTCCGGGAAATATGAAGCATCACTACATGCCACCGGTGCCTTTGATATTATGCTTAAACATAAAAAAGACCGAAGCAGAACTGAAAGAAATAATCCAGCAAAGACTTGCAGAGCTTCCTGAAGTTATTGAAGGAATTAAACTCGCCAAACCTCCTGGAAAAGTTCATAAACTGGCACATATGCAATTGTCAGAAGATCCAGTTCTTGCCGCACGAAGCTTTTATGCTCAACTGAGGGAACTGGCGGAAGCAAAGCCTGATTGCATCGTTCTCTACAAAGATCCAGCCCATGCCAGTGAACGTTGGGAAAGTCTTTATGACCGTATTAACAAAGCAACTAGCTTAATTATCCAAGACTAAGGTCTAAGCAATTCACTAATATGGAAATCTTTAAGGCAAAGTTGATAATCCAGGGTTTTAAATGAAGAGTTTGTTTCAAGATTTTAGAAAGCTGATGTCCGCACGATTTCTATTTACGTTAGCAGTGCAAATGCAAGCGGTGATTCTTGGGTGGCGTATGTACGATCTCATGAAAGACCCTCTGTACTTGGGATTGATTGGCTTGACCGAAGCCGCTCCGGCCATCGGTCTGGCTCTGTATGCGGGCTACCTGACAGATCGCAGTCGGCCCCTTCGAATTTATAAAGGCGTTTTAACCATCAGCTTTTTTTCAGCACTCGTGGTCCTGGTCTCACAAATTCTTGAAAGCCATTTAAGCACACCCTTACATTCTCTGCTCCTTTACAGTGCTTCCTTCTTGACCGGGGCCGCCAGGGCCTTTGCTCAACCCGCAATTTTTTCTTTTGTTCCGAGAATTGTTGCGCGCAGTGAACTTCCGAGGGCCACAGCAAAGATGAGCACTGTTATGCAAGTGGCGCGCATCGCGGGTCCGGCAATGGGCGGTCTCCTCTATGGCTATATTGGTATGACCAACACCTCATGGCTTGTGGCCCTTTTGTTGCTGATGGGAAGTGTCGTTCTTTTTAGAATTAAAGCAAATCCCGAGCCGCTCCCACAAAGTGGGCGCCATACCTCTCGCAAGCAAGAACTTTTATCAGGAGTGCGTTTTGTTTTCAGTCATCCGATCTTGTTACCAGCAATGTCTTTAGACATGATTTCTGTTTTATTTGGTGGTGTAACCGCGCTATTACCGATTTTCGCAAAAGAGATTTTGATGATTGGTCCGCAGGGGCTAGGTGTTTTAAGGGCGGCCCCTGCCGTGGGCGCCTCTATGATGAGCTTTGCTCTTACTAAGATAGATCTCAGCCGAAAAGCGGGCCCTTGGTTATTTACAGCGGTGGCTGGTTTTGGGGGGTGTATTTTAATCTTCGGTTTGAGTCGAAATGTTTATTTATCTTTCCTTGCCCTAGCTCTGAGTGGAGCTTTCGACAGTATCAGCATGGTGATTCGTTCTGCAGCTGTGCAAATGGCATCCCCGGATGATATGCGCGGAAAAATATCGGCGGTGAATTCCATTTTTATTGGGTCGTCCAATGAAATCGGGGAGTTCGAATCGGGAATGGTCGCCCGCCTTATGGGAACAGTCCCCTCCGTGATCTTTGGTGGGACAATGTGTCTGCTCACTGTGGCAGTCACCGCCTGGTGGTCGCCGACTTTACGTAAAATGGACTTAAATCTTATAAAAACACTATGAAAATCATTTACTTAGCATAAATAAAGTGTTACTTTCGAATTACATGTATAAAAGAAGTATTGATTTATACAAAGTAAAAAGCTCTTTTTTCTTGTGGGGTCCCAGACAAGCTGGAAAGAGTTCACTCCTTAAGATGGAGCTACCAGAGGCTATCTATATTGATCTTTTGCTTTCTGATAATTTCATAAAATACAACCAAGCGCCGTTCCGATTACGGGAAGAGTTACTTCTTTGTAAGGATCAATCATCTTGGGTAATTATTGATGAGATTCAAAAGATCCCAGCCTTACTTGATGAGGTTCACTGGCTCCTTGAAAATAGAAACTTTAAATTTGCACTTTGTGGTTCGAGTGCAAGAAAATTAAAACGTGGGCACGCCAATCTGTTAGGAGGCCGGGCCTTGCGATTTGAACTTTTCGGTCTCACTGCATTTGAGTTAAAAAAAGATTTTGATCTTGAAACCGCTTTGAACAGAGGTTACTTGGCGAACCACTTTTTGCATCTGGATTATAAAGATCGATTGCGTTCGTACTGTAATGATTATCTTAAAGAGGAAATTTTTGCTGAGGGGTTGGTCCGTAATTTGCCAGCCTTCAGCTCTTTTTTGCATACTGCGGCTTTTTCTGATTCGGAGCAGGTCGAATATGCCACGATTGCAAGTGACGTTGGAGTTTCAGCACCGACAATTAAATCTTACTTCGAAATTCTTGAAGATACTCTGATTGGTCAGTTTATACATATCTATCGTAAACGACCGAAAAGAAGACTTCAAATGGCGCCAAAATTTTATTTTTTTGACGTTGGAGTTGTAAATTCACTGGCGAAGCGCGGCTATGTGGAAAAAAAATCTGAGCTATTTGGCAAAGCTTTTGAGAATTGGGTGTTTCACGAGCTGCGTTGTTTTAAATCATACTGTTCCCCAGACTTGGATATCTATTTCTGGAAATTATCTAGCGGTGTGGAGGTTGATTTCATTCTAAACGATCTTGAGTGTGCGATTGAAGTGAAAGCGACGGAAAAAATTACAAGCAAGCATTTGCAGGGATTGAGAGAACTCAAAATAGAGCATCCTAGGGTCAAACGTCGAATCGTGGTCTGCACCGAAAAGACTTCTCGAATTACTGAGGATGGAATTGAAATTCTCTCTTATGAAGAGTTCATAGATCAGCTATGGCTTAGAAAAATAATTTCTTAATAAATTTCCAATAGCGACCTTAATATTTCTGTAAGAAATGAACAGCGGTCGCTGACTTCTGAAATTTGAAAGTGATTTCCTTTCCAGTTCCTGAGGTCACAACAGAATCAGTTAAGGAAACCCAACTCGGTAAAAATCGCACAAAGCGGAAGGTTTTTAAATCTTCTTTACCAGCATCTTCAATTTTCTGAGAAGACGCATTGAAATCCCTTTCAATTTTGTCTCCCTGGTCCCATATGGATTTACCGACGTACCACGCGGCAATAAAGGGAAAGGTTAATAATTCTCCACCACCGCTTGTGCCGCTACCGCTCAATACAGCCGCAACAAGATAAAGGCCTCCTGCAGCGATCGTGGTTCCGAGGAGGACCCCAGTGGCTCGGACTGTATTGGCAGAGACAAAGCCCATGGTTTTTTCTCCGCCTTTGCTGAGCTGGATCCCATAGTACTGGCTCATATAATGGGATTTTGAGATTTGATCGCGGATTAAGGTATTGCGTTCTTCATGACGTTGAAACCAAGGCAACGATGAATAGGTGATTTTAAAATTGGGCTTCTCATCCTTTTGTGTGAAAGTTGGCAACGGGCTATCGAATTTCCAATTTACACGGGGACCACTGCCTTCAAAAACAAGGGTGAGTTCAAGCGGGGGAGACTTCATATCAATAAGCGGAAGCAGGTCTTTGTTTTTTGAAAGTTCATAGGCCCGGCGCAAATCGACCTGAGCTTCATTCCATTCTCCCAACGCTGTCCAGATACTCGCCAACCAAATGCGCAACCCTGGATCATCGAAATGTTTTTGTTCGGATTTAAAAAGCGTCTCCAAAAAATAGGAAGCTTGTTTAGCTTCTACGCGGGCTTTTTCCCACTGATTATTGCGCATAAAATACATCGAACTCATCAGGTGCATGGCAATCACTTCATGTTCGGCGGGAATATACCCATCTTCATTCTCTGCAAAGAAGAAATATTCGGCCTCGCGGCTGATACTGGTATAGGTGTGGTCATCCAATGTGCGGCTTTGTTTGAGGAGATCTTTTTGATTTGTCTTATCTGCCCAAAGACCTAACCAAGATTTTTCAATGGAAGTGACAAAGCCGCCAGCTTCTTTTTTTGGAAATTCCGCCAGAGCCTTTTCGGGGTCTGAAAACTTAAAGGCGGCCTCTGAATATTTGTATTCAGAATCGCGAATGATCTGTGAGGTTGTGCAAGCGCAGAGTCAGAGGGGCAGTAAAAACAGGGTGAAATTCTTCATAATGAGAGGATAATAGAGAGGGTTTTTTAGAACAAGCAAAGCCTTTATCACTCCGCAATAGCTTTTGTAAGCACTTGAAATGAATGTATTTTCCAGATATATAGGCTTATCTACTACAATCGTAGTTGACAAATACTACGGTTGTAGTAGTTTTTACTCATGGCAAATAAACTTTTAGATGTGGGTCCCTTAGAGCTTGAAGTCCTTGGAATTCTGAATTCCTCTGGAGAACAGTCGGTGACCGATCTGCAAACCAGTCTTAAGAGATCAGGTCATGACTTGGCTTACACGACGGTGATGACCGTTTTAGTTCGTCTTCATAAGAAGGGCTTAGTTACTAGAAAAAAACAGGGGCGTTTATTTTTATACTCGGCTGCCAGGAAAAAAGATTCTTCAGCCCATTCTATTTTTGAGAAGGTAAAAAACTCTCTATTCAGAGCTGAACGTCTGACTCCCATTTTGAGCTTGCTGGATAGTGAGGAAGACCTTACCCGTGAAGAACTCGAGACCCTCAAAAAAGCCGTTGAACAAAGGCTCAAGAGGTCTTAGGCATGGCAGTTATCTTTTTCAACCTTTTTATTAACGCCACTTTTTCACTGATGATAAGTCTTGCTTTGGTGTTGGGTTGCAATCGGTTACTGCGGGCCAACTGTGGTCCTTGGAAGTTATTCCTATTGTCTTTGCCCTTTGTTAAAGTTATTTACGACTTCCTAAAGGGAGTTCCCCGGTCCTCCATTCTGGTGACAAACATTGATCCCTATCGACTTCCTCCGGGAGTGCAGAATTTTTCAGTAGGCATCGGTCTCAATAATTATATTCCACAAATTAAAGCTCTGTTTACCATTCATGATTTTGATGGGAACAAGTATGGAGCCAGTGTGGGTGATTACGTTGTCTATTGGTTGGCTCATAAGCTGAGTCCCGAATTCCCTCTCTATGTGGTCTATTTTATCTCCTTGGTTGCAGTGGTTTTGTTAGCACGCCGTGGCCTCTCAGGGATATTTTTTGAAATTCAACGCCGCAAAGATCGTCTGCTGTCGGTGAGTTTTCAGCAGAGAAAGCTTTTTCTGCGCACAGTGGATATTTATGTTTCGCGCGCTTTCTCGGGCACACCTTTTACGGGCGGAGTCCTTAAACCATACATTTGCATTCCGAACGATGCTTTTGAAAACCTATCTTCTCAGGAGTTGGAGGCGGTGATTGCGCACGAGTTAGGCCATGTCCAGCAATTCGATCTTTTAGTGACCATGATTATTGGAGCTTTAGGAGATATTTTTTGGTTTGTGCCGGGTTATCGTTGGCTCTGCCAGAAGCTAGAGCGCATGCGTGAACTCATTGCGGATCAGAGAGCCGTATGTGGGGGAACAAATCCTGCAGTCTTGGCTTCCGCTTTGATTAAGCTGAAGGAATTTGCAAGCGGTCCCTCTTCCATGATTTTTTGCTCCACATTTTTATATGAAAAATCTCTTTTGAAAACCCGCATTGAGCATCTTCTGGGTCTCCTGGACGAAAAGCCTCCGCGCTGGGCCTGGAAAAATATCTGGAGTCGGTCGCTAGTGACCTTTTGGCTGATTGGCGCGGTGTTAAGTTCGAATCTAGGCGGCAATCATTCGACTCATAATTTCACAAAGCGCTCAGTGGAAAAGTCTGCAAAAGGCTAAGTATTTTTTTGAATTTAACTACTACATATGTAGTAATAACAAGGAGAAGACCATGAACAAATTTATGCAACTAACCGCCATTGCAGCTTTGATCTTAGTGGCCACACTATCTGAAGCACAAACTTTGCGGGCCACCGATATAGATAGTGCGACGTGGATGAAGATATTTTCAGGACAACTGCGGGACCTTATAGTGGAGTTCCGCCAAGGGGATGAGATTCCCACCACACTTACCGCCGAGGGCGATTTCTTTGAGACTTTGCGAACCCAGCCCACCCCTTTAAGTATTAAAAAGAATTTTTGGATGAAGGTAGAGCAAAATAATTTGCTCTTTAGTCTCGACGGCACTGACTTTAAGCCCCTCCCCCAAGTGGCCAGCGGAACATTGAGCATCGGGACTGGAGCAGGTGATGCTGGTGGTCGCGCGAACCAGCTCAACATTAACCTCAAGGCTTACCGGAAATAGAAAGGAGCCAAAGGAATGTAGAACGAAAAGGCGGGTCTTATTTCGTAGAAGATCCCCCTTTCATATAAGTCCCCACCAGCTCCGCATGAGCCAGAATATGACCCTGCATCGCTTTTTCTAACGCCGCTTTATTTGGATGCGTAAGATTCGTGAGTCGGGTGTCGAGGGCATAGACTTTATGAAAGTAACGATGACGACCGATCGGAGGGCAGGGCCCGCCGTAACCGGTTTTATGCCAGTCATTGAAGCCTTCACCTGTTCCCTCAGGCAAGCTTTCGATGTGCTCCTTGAGCGAGGTCACATTCGCTGGAATATTAAAGAGCACCCAATGCACCCAAGTCGTTTTTGGATGCTGGGGATCCGGAGCATCGGGATCATCCATGATCAAAGCAAAACTTTTGGTATTAGCGGGAGCCCCTTGCCAAGACAAAGGTGGAGAAATGTTTTGTCCCTCACAGGTGTATTTCGAAGGAATTTCTCCGTTAGGAGAAAAGGCTGATGAAAACAGAATAAAATTTATTGCCGATGCGACCATAAGTCCTCCTCTCTCAATCATAAATCGCTTAGCTTGCGACGTATAGTTTCTTTACCTAGATTCCCCAGACTCGATTGTGCTGAATAAAATACTAACGGACTCCTGACCCAACCTTAACATGAAGTTCGCTACCATTAGAATTAACCAAAAGGAGGATTTGATGTTGAACACTTTGGTTCTTGGAAGTTTAGATCGTGTTTCCACAACCTTACACTCTATGTATCAAATGCGCTTGAATCGCATTAATAAATTCAAACCGAAAATTGAAGTTTACTCTGAGGTCGGTCCGTTCGTGGTCAAGACTGTGAGTAATGTGCAAGAGCTCAAAGAAGCTCTTCGACTTCGCTATCAAGTTTTTCATCGCGAGATGATCGGTAAAAGCAAAGGAGTGGGTGTCGATGTCGATGAGTTCGACTTCCTTTGTGATCACTTGGCGATTGTCGAAAAGAAAACAAATAGAATGGTAGGAACTTATAGATTGAATTGCTCCGAGTTTTCGCAAGACTTTTACTCTGGACGTGAATTCAACCTGGATCGCATCCTTGCCCAGCCGGGGATTAAGCTGGAGCTTGGACGCGCGTGTATTCATAAAGACTTCCGCAGGGGCGTGGTGATTTCGCTGCTGTGGAGAGGAATCGCTGAGTATATGTCTTTAAGCCAGGCTCAACTGCTCTTCGGCTGTGCGAGTATCAAAACTGAAAATCCGCGACAAGCGGCTTTGCTTTATAAATATTTTGTCAGTAAGGGTCGGATTATTCCTGAGTACCTTGCGATTCCGACTAAGATTTACACGATGCCGAAGTTGGATTTATGGATTCAATTTTTCCAAAATCCTTTGACGGAGGCGGAAATAAAAGAGGTGGAAGAGTTGATTCCGCCCCTCTGTCGAGCTTATATTAAGATCGGTGCCTTTATTGGCGGGGAACCCGCTTGGGACGCCGAATTTAAGTGCATTGATTTCTTGACGATTCTTCACCGTGAAGATTTAAATAGGACCCTGTGGAAACGATACAAGCTGGATTCCGAGGAATCATAAGAATTTTTTTATTATTGGTTGGAATAGTTACCTTTTTTACGAGAGGCTTATACATCAAATGGCGTCATCGTCATGATACGGTCGCCAGCCGTAAGGGTTTCAGTGAAAATGCGCAGTCTCACTGCGCCTATATGCTCAAAGTTTTAAATATCGAAGTGGTCGTTAAAGGCACCCCCGTGAGGGAAACTAATTTCTTGTATGTGGGAAACCACATGGGATTTGTCGACATTTTCGTTTTGGCCTCCATCATGCCAGCTCTTTTTATCACCTCCCAAGAAATGCGTGAGACCCCCGTGCTGGGGAATATCTGCGAAATGGCTGGCTGTATTTTTGTCGAGCGTCGCAGTCGCACTCAAATCATGGATGAGCTTGGCTCTTTAAAAGAAGCCCTCGAGCAGGGCTTTAATGTGATTCTTTATCCCGAAGCAACTTCTACTAATGGTGAGGCGGTTTTACCTTTTAAGAAAACTTTGATGATGGCGGGACCGCATGCCGCTCGCCCGATTCAGCCAGGATGTATCAATTTCATTGAAATCAACGGCCAAGATTTCAACTTAAAATCCCGCGATAATGTTTGTTGGTATGGGGAGATGAGTTTTGTCACCGCACTGTGGAACTCATTCACCAGTTCTTCAATGAAAGCGGAATTGCACTTTCTTGATCCTATTCTCGAGCCTCCGACGGCAGATCGGACGGAAGTGGCTAAAAAAGCTCACGCTCTGGTGAGCACCCACTTTAGAACTCCTCGAACTGGGGAGGCGACTTAGGACTTCAAAGATTTTCCACAGCTTTTTGGGCTTGATCTAATTCTTCCATAAGACTCAACACTTTTTCCTCAACCCCAATGATCTCACTGGAAAGATTATGCAGTTCCTTGGAAAGCGTCTGCGCCTGGGGGCCGGTCATGGTAATCAGCTTTTCCGTCATCTCGATTTGCTTTTTCGCGTACTCCACGAGCTTTTTCTCTAGGTCTGTTATCTCTTTCTGCATTTTCTTAATGGAAGCGTCTAAGCGCTTTCGTTCTTCTTTGTAATTGAATTTGTTATTCGTTTTATTATTGGAATCAGAAGATTCCCTTCGAATGTTGGCTGCGGAATTCACAGAGTTATTGAGATCAGATAAATAACCTTTTTGCAGACTCCAGACATATTCATCATAAGAGCCGGGGTAGAGAAGCAATCCCCCATTTCGAACTTCAAGAATTTGATTCGCCACTCGCCCGATAAAGGCGCGATCATGGCTCACGGTCACAATACTGCCTTCGTATCTTGCCAGTGCCTCAGTCAAGGCTTCGACGGTGTCGAAGTCCAAGTGATTCGTGGGCTCATCCAGCAACAAGAGCGGAGCCTTCTTTAAAAGAATTTGACCTAGGGCCACACGGGATTTCTCTCCTCCGGAAAGAACTTTTACTTTCTTTTTCACAGCTTCGCCGGCAAAAAGCAAAGAACCCGCGATATTCAAAACTTCCTGTTGCAGAACCGAAGAGTGTGCGCCGTGGTTCAGGGCTTCAAGCACGGTCCAATCAGGATCCAATTGATCCGCACTGTGCTGAGAAAAAAACGCCAGGCTTACATTCAAACCGTATTTGAGCTCTCCGGCCAGCAGGGGACTCACTCCCCCCAGTGCTTTGAGCAAAGTGGATTTTCCAGCGCCATTAAGACCGACAATCCCTAAATGCTTCCCACGCTCTAGGCGTAGCTCCACATTTTTAAGAATGCTCTTGCCTGGATACCCGCACTCTCCTCGAGTAATGCTGAGGATTTCTTTGCCCGTTTTCACAGGCTCCGGGATTTGGATCGAAGCTCTGAGCGGCAAATCTTTAATTTCGATCTTTTCCATTTTTTCGAGATTGCGCAGTTTACTCTGAGCTTGTTTAGCTTTTGTGGCCTTCGCGCCAAAGCGGGTGACGAATTCCATCACGGATTTTTTCTTGGACTCTTGGTTGAGCATTTGCTTTTGTAAAATATCACGGAGCAAAGCTTTCTGCTCAAAGTAATCATCTAGATTCCCCGGGAACTTAGTGATGTCTCCGGCTTCAACTTCAACGATATGATCCGTGGTGCGAAGCAAGAATTCCCGGTCATGGGAAATCATCAAGAAAGCTCCGGCGAAATCCTGCAGAAAATTTTCAAAAACCAGCAAAGTCTCCAAATCCAAGAAATTCGTGGGCTCATCCAGCAGCAAAAGATTTGGCTCTTGCCCAATCAGGAAAAGCAGCTTCACACGCATGCGATAGCCACCACTGAGTTCGGTCAACGGAGAACTAAAGTGAGCTTCAGTTAGACCAAGCTTAAGCCCTAGTTGCTTCAGATCCCAGATGGGCTTAAGACAGTTTTTTGAGAGATAGTCCTCCACGATTTCGTCGAGATCCCACTCAGCTTCTTGCTCCAAATACCCCAGGCGCAATTGTTGTGAGCGGGTGACCTGGCCTTCATCGAGGGTTTCTTGCTGGGCCAGGATCTTAAACAAAGTGGTTTTGCCAGCCCCGTTGGGACCAATAACCCCTACGTGCTCACCTTCATTGATGGCAAAGCTTGCGGAGTCAAAAAGAACGCGGGAGCCAAAACCTTTGGCGCCGTTTTGAAGTTGGATCAGTGTAATAGCCATTATTTATGTTTTCGCTCGGCGCGGATGGATTTTGCGCGGTTCTTGTTATCCACAAAGACAACAGTGGGTTTGTGTTTCGGAGCTTCCTCAGCAGGCATATCACAATAGGCGACGATGATGACCAGATCCCCTTTTTGAGCATGGCGAGCCGCCGCTCCATTCAGACAGATTTCTCCCTTTTTGCCTTCGATCACATAAGTGGAAAGGCGGGCACCGCTATTGCAATTATAAATATCCACTCGTTCATTAATAAATAAACCCGTTGCTTTAATAAGCCGAGGGTCAATGGAAATAGAGCCTTCATAGCTGAGATCTGCATCAGTGACAGTGGCTCTATGGATTTTGCATTTCATCATGGTTACATTCATAGTCTTTTCCGTTCCGCCAGTTATGCATTCATCTTTAAGGAAAACAATAAACCTTTTAATACTAAATCCGGGATAATCGCATCAAATATTTTTTCTTTTTCAAAGAGGTTTGCAAAACCTCCTGTACCAATAATAAAGGGCTTGTCACCGTCAAAGGCTTCCTTCGAAATGCGCTCGCTGATTTCCTTGATAGTACCGATATGGCCGTAATAAAGGCCCGATTGAAGGCTTTCAATGGTGGATCGGCCGAGGGCTTCCCCTGTGGAAATAATCTCAACAGACGGCAGCTTAGAGGTTTTAGCCTCCAGGGACTCCATCGAGAGCCGCAAACCCGCGACGATGGAGCCTCCTAAATAATCTTTGCTTTTGGAAATAGCGCAAAAAGTGGTGGCAGTCCCTAGATCCACGATAATTAAATTTTCATTTGGATAAAGATGAGTGGCGGCAATGGAATTGGCAATTCGATCCGCCCCGACTTCGACAGGATTACGGTACTTGATTTTAAGCCCCGTTTTAACTCCCACTTGAAGAATAAAGGGATGGATATTGAAATATTTTTTACAAGCTCCGCGCAAAGAATAAATAACATCCGGCACAACTGAGCAAAAAGCTATTTGCTTCACTTTTGTGGGGTCAATATTATTTTCCCGAAGCACCGTTCTTAAAAAAATCCCGACCTCGTCCGAGGAAGAGCCTTGTTTAGAGTTTCTGCGGAAAGAGAGCAGCATTTTGTCTTTTTCAAAAACGCCGCCATAGATCTGCGTATTACCGACGTCAAGGGCGAGTATCATAGGACTTTTTCCTTCATAAGATTTTGGAGAAGTTCAGTTGCAAGTGTTTGGATGTTTTCGAGAGGAACTTGATTTTGACGGTCATATAAGATGAAAGGATGTCGCTGTTTAACCTTATCAATCTCATACATATCGTTTTGTACAACTAAGTCAGCCTGGGAGTGAGCTTGCAATTTAGCGACAGCCTGGTTGCGCTCTTCCTGGGAAGCCTTACTCGTCAGTTTAAAGGCGATCAGTTTAAGATTTTTATTGCGACTGTAAGATTTGATTTCATCTACAATCTTGGGATTATTTTTGAAATGAATCGTCAACGTGTCAGTAGAGTGAATTTTCGGAAAATCACCGGGAATCTGTATCTGGCCATTGATTTCGAGATTGGCGACAGAGAAGTCACTGACCGCCGCAGTATGGATGACGGCGTCGAATTCACGATTGATTAGTAGAAATTTCAGATTTTTTTGCAGAGAAGAAAAAGTGCTAAATGTACTTTGCTCCACCCGGCTATCGGCCGCTTTTGCGTTTTCCGCATGCAGTAAGTGGACATCGCAGCCGAAGTCCGTCATGAGTTCCGCAAGTTTCGCCCCGGTCAAGCCAGAGCTAAGATTGGTGATGGCGCGGACATCATCAATTGGCTCCACCGTTCCCCCAGCGGTGACCAAAATTCGCAAAGGATGGGTCTTTGTTTTAGTGACGTCACCGGGTGGAATCGTCTCTGGAAGCTGCGGTGGTGGTGTCATTGGAAGTCTTTGTAGAATCTCTTTTAAAATCAGATCTGGCTCTAAAAGTTTGCCAAATCCGGTCTCACCACAGGCTAAAACCCCAGAAGCTGTTTCTAATATTTCGATCCCAATCTCTTGCAGGCGCTTTATCGAAGACTGAGTCACCGGATGAGAATACATGCTGGTATTCATTGCAGGGGCGAGCAAGAAAGGCTTTTTAAAGTCGTGGGCTAAAAATAGGGTAGTGGTTAAATCATCACCCACACCTTGAGCGGTTTTATTGATATAATTCGCTGTTGCAGGTGCCACAATAATCAGATCCGCCCAACGCATCAGATGGATATGATCCATGAGATGGCCAGTGGCATATAAATCACTGACAGCAGGCTTTCCGGTGAGTCCCTCAAGGCTTGCATTGCCGACAAATTGCAACGCACTCGGCGAGGCCACCACTTGAACTTCGGCACCTGTCTGAACTAAACGCGAGATCACCTGACAGGCTTTGTAGCAGGCAATGGATCCGGTCATGATAAATAGAATTTTAGATTTGGACATTATCAATCAACCTCACGTCTCCTAAGAAGGCCGCGGCAAAGCGACGGCCTTTTAAATCGGTTACGTATTCTACTTTTAATCCTTGCTCTGCCAAAATTGCAGCGGCTTCGCTAGGGCTTTTTGCGGCTTTTAAAGTTTTGTAAATAGCTGGAGCCTTCAGCCGTTCCTCCGGCTTCAGACGCGTGTTGCGCGAACTTAAAGCAAGGCCATCGGCTTCGCGCATTGTCGGCACTGGCACAATAACCAAATCCAGAAAGAAGGCGCGGACCATTCCCTGAATCAAAGTCAGTTGTTGAAAATCTTTTTCTCCGAAATAAGCCTTAGACGGCGAAACCACATTAAAGAGTTTCATCACCACGGAGAGAACACCGTCAAAATGACCGGGACGGGAGGCCCCGCAAAGAACATTGCTAAAATCATTTTCAATGACTTTATAATGATAACCATCGGGATACATCTCTTCGGGTCGAGGATAGAAAATTACATCCACGCCGTTTTTTTCAGCCAAGGCCAAATCTTGATCCCACGTAATGGGATACTTCTCAAAATCCTTCGGATCATTGAACTGAGTCGGATTCACGAAGATGCTGAGCACGGAGATTTCATTCTCTTCGCGGCAACGCTGCAACAGACTTTCATGGCCTGCATGCAGAGCGCCCATTGTGGGAACAAAACCCACGGTCATGCCGGCTTGATCGCGGCGCCATTGTTTGAATTCTTGGGGACTGCGAATGACTCGAGTCATGAGTAACTCTCTTTTTCATTGGGGAATTCTTTGTGGATAACGTCGGAGTGAAACTTGTTAAAAGCTTTTTTTATTTCTTCAAAACCATTAAAATATTTGCGTAAGAATTTCGGAGAGAAACCTTCATTCATCCCAAGCATATCTTGCAGCACTAAAACCTGCCCGTCGCAGGCGAGGCCAGCGCCGATGCCAATGGTGGGGATCTCCAGTTCTTGGCTGATTTCCTGAGCCAAGTGTGAAGGCACACATTCCAGGACCACACCAAAGCATCCCGCATCTTGCAACTGATGGGCGTATTGTTTAATCAAAGCTTGGGCTTTTTCATCACGACCTTGAACTTTGAATCCGCCCAGTTGATTCACTGATTGCGGAGTCAAACCTAAATGTCCCATCACTGGAACACCAGACTCCACGCAGTGACGAATCACCTCGAGGTTTCCCGCCGCGCCTTCGAGTTTTACGGCCTGAGCTCCGGCTTTCATGATTTGTTCAATGCCATTCATGTTTTCGGAAAGTGATTTCCGATAGGACATAAAAGGAAGATCCCCGATGATCAATTTTTTAGGAGCCCCTTTGGAAACCGCGGCGGTATGCAGTGCCATCATTTCCACAGAGGCATTGAGAGTGGTCTGATAGCCATGCATCACCATCGCTAAGCTGTCACCTACGAGAATACAATCAATATCACTTTCGTTTAAAATCTTGGCGAAGGTGTAATCGTAGCAGGTGATCATTGAGATCTTTTGTCCTTTGTGCTTTTTTTCTTGAAAATCAAGGATGTTCATAAATCTCTCTTTTTCTTTTCCAGAAGTCCTGGAGTTACAGTGTCTATAAAAGCTAAATAAATTTTTTGAAACTCATCGCCCTTCAGAGCCTCGAGGTTTTTCATAACGGTCTGTTTATCTTTACGCGCGAGGGGGCCCGTCAGTGCGGTCTGCGGATTCCTCAAAGTATTGTCGAGGATGGTTTCGAGATAAACTCGGGCCGCTTCTTTAGAAATTCCTAAAGATTCAAACTCTCCCAACATTTTCTGCCAAAGGATCACGGGGAAATTGCCTCCCATTACGCACAGGGAATGATAGAGGGCCTTCTTCTCGGGAACTAAGACTGCAAAGCTATTGGGAAGGCCCGGCAAAGCGTCTAGAAGGCTGTCAGCGCCTGTGAGTGTAAAATGGATGCGGAAGTAAGTGTCGCGATCATAAAGCTGTGGTCCGAAACTCATTAAAGGGTGAGCCGCGATCAGGTCGGGTATATGAAGTGCTCCCGAAAAATGGACCACGGTTTTATCAAAACCCGCAAGTTGAGTGCGATAGAAGTTTTCAATAGCGGAATCCGAAATGGCCAAGAGGATATGGGAGGCCTGAGAAATTTTAGTTTTTAAAAGAAGAGGATCTTGTGTGCGATCCCAGCTGAGCGGCGAAAGCTCAAGAATATGAAGATAATGGTTTAAGTGCTGAGCAAGTTTGCCTGCACCAATAATTAACATCTTTGTCATAACGTCTGGTACCTGTCTGGTTCACAACCTTTTGATCAAGTCCTATGTTTTTAGAGTGGCACAATTTAGACGTGTTTTCCACTAAAAACAAGCCTTTCTTCAGCTGAAGCTTGCTAAGCCGCAAACAGGATGTTACCCCCCTGTTATGAAATATTTATACTGGGCTGTAGCCGCTGTTGTGATCATGGTTGGTGTGGGTTTATCGGTTTACTGGGGGCAAGAAACGGTCAGTCTTCCAAAGATTGTTTTTAATTACTATAGAAATCCTGGCCAGTTTGCCGAAACCATTCATGTGCAAATGAAGCCTGAATTAAAAAGTTCCCCCCTCCTTATGCTGGGCGTGATGCCCGGACGTAAAATAGATCTCGAAATATGGAAATCATTTTTAGATCAAACCTCCTCCGAGCTTAAATACCAAGTGGTGATTGTAGATCCCGACCTTCCTTTTATTAAGGAACTCTTTCCAAATGCCATTAAAATGGACCTAAAGAAAGATATTGCGCGGTTTATTGCAGGAGCCAAGAATGCCCAGGCTCAAGGTCTCCGCATGGCAGTCCTCGTACCCAGTATTTATGCTTCACAGCTTTTACAAAGTAATCCCGCAGAGAACATTAAAAAGAACTCGGATCTTCAGCCAATAAGTTTTTCAATCATAGGATTCCCACGTTCGCCCGAGCAAGAGGCCAACATGGAAATCCCCTGTGCCATGGGACAAAATGATCGCGATGGAGAGGGAGCCCTGGGTTGCGCGGTCCAGAAAAAAGCCCGTCTTCTTTATCGCAAAAAATCGAAACCTGGTTTCTATGAAGGTGTCCTAGACCAGGTCGGCGATAAAGATTATCTCGTGCTTTTCAATGCTCCCTAGTACATTTCATGGGACAGCGGACGGCGAGGCGCCCGAAAATAAGTTCGCGGTGACAACTCCAATAAATCCGAAATTTTAGTCATGTAGACGCAGGCATAGCGATCGAGTTGATAAGCAAAATAACTCTCTTCATTGCCTGCCCGCATGAGTTGACCCCAGCGTTCATTGTAAAGCGCCTGCTGTTTTTTAATGAGCTGGCTAATTTGCGTGTCAATTTCAGCAATCGCTTTTTGCAACTGTTCAATGGTCGCTTCATTTAAATCAGCCTGCTTTTCAATTTTCCGAGTCATGAGATCCGTCAGATCATCCTCGAGCGGTTCTTTTTTTCGCATCAGAGTTTCGATCTCTTGATTGGTGGGCTCGGCCTCTTTGTTATTCGCAATTTCCTCGGTCAGTTCTTCGATGACCATGGCGGTTCGCCAATTGCAGTCTTTTTTCAAACGAAGAATATCGCCATAGATATGATCTCCGATATAAAGGATGTCGTCCCCATTTAAGCCCAAGTCCACGGTAAACTTCTTCGCGTTTCCACCTTGGAAGATGCCAGCGCCAAATTTATTATTTAAATTGGTCATGGTTCCATCCTGTGGATTTACCACGAGGAATTTTTGGTCTTCATAGAAGAATTTAGGTTTTGAGGCCAAGGTAACAACAACTTCAAAAAGATCATGCCAAGTTTTTCCGTCCTTTAGAAAAGGATTAACCGCATAATCCAACAAAAGCTTTGAGTAATGGAAATCAGAGTTTGTTAAGACGAAAAGTTTTTTACCATGTTTAACAAATTTCTCCAGGCCACGGACCACGCTCTCGTCTTTAATAATATAATGAACGAGATTTTTTTTAACTTCATCTTTCAAGCTACCATCGCGATGAGCCTCGTCTAATGCGTCTAAAACGTCATCGGCAATTTGAGCATATTCAGGATAAGTGCCATTTTTATCGCTATCCTTGAGGTCGACGATTTGACCAAAGAGAACCGCCAAGGATATAGAAAAAGAGGTATCCACCGCCATATAATTAGGATTGCTCAAATCGATGTAAGTGCTCTTGTAGAGCTTCTGATGAATTTTGAAATCCAAAGGCTTCATCCCATGATAGCTGGCTCGGATTGCAGTATAGCGATTGAGCTTGAGCAAGTTCCCTTTCTGTCGATCTATCACCAGGCCACGAACCGCGAATTTGTAGTCGAAAAGAAGTTTCCGAAGAGCCTCAGGATAGCCCTTTCCCTTAATCAATTTGTCGATCATAGTGGTGTGAGAAAGTCTCTCGAAGTTTTCACTGTTATAGCGAACCAAAGTGTGGTCCATGTCGAATCCAATGTAGCGAATTCTTTTGAGATTGAGGGTTCTATTTACGTAAACTTTTCCAGTCATAGAAAAAAAATCCTTTTTTTAAAGGGAACGAAGAGGGATAGATTTATATTGCCGCTAGCCCCTGCGTTATAGTCAAAAGTATTATATTATCGTAGTATACTTGCGACAGCAAGGAAACTGATGACTCATACCCTAGCCCCTACACTTTCACAGGAACAGGCACATGCTTTAGAACTTCTTCGTTCAGGCGAAAACGTTTTTTTAACGGGCGGAGCGGGAAGCGGGAAAAGCTATTTGATTCGTCATTTTATGAATGAATTAGATCCCAAACAAACTCCTATTCTGGCCTCCACTGGAGCAGCGGCCGTCCTTTTAGGAGGGAGAACTTTTCACAGTTTTTTTGGTCTAGGCATTATGGAGGGGGGCGCTGAGGCCACTTTAGAGCGCTGTTCGAAAGATCATCGACTTCTCAATCGTCTGAAAAAAGTCGAGGGCGTTATCATCGATGAAATTTCCATGATCCCTGGAGCGGCCCTGATGATCGCGGAAATGCTTTCGCAAAAAGCTCGCGGCTCAAAACTTCCCTGGGGCGGTATGAGGGTAATTTGTGTAGGCGATTTTGCTCAGTTACCGCCGGTGACTCGAGCAGGTCCTCGAGATTGGGCTTTTTTAAATGAAGTTTGGTCGCGGAGTGGTTTTCAAGTTTGCCAGCTCTCGCATAATCAGCGGGTTCAGGACAATAGTTTCCTCGATGTTCTTGCGGATGTTCGCTATGGGAAAGTGAGCCCTCGAGTTTTTGATTTTCTCAGTGAAAAAGTTTTGCCTCATAACGAAGAAGATTCGGGCACTCGACTTTTTGGGCGCCGAGATGTATCTGAAAAATTCAATCAAAAAAAATTGGCGGAAATTAATGAAACGGAGGTCACCATTGATTCCATTTATTTGGGTTCTGAGAAACATATTGAAGCTTTGATGAAGATGTCTCCTGTGCCTCAGAAGCTCACCTTAAAAGTTGGTTGCAGAGTTATTTTTCTGCAAAACGATCCACAAAAACGTTGGATCAATGGCACTCGTGGTACCGTTACCAAAATCGAAATCGACAAGATCACTGTTAAAAAAGATCACGGACGTGAAGTCAGCGTGGATAAGACAACTTTTAGTTTGCAAGACGCCGAAGGCAATGTGACGGCAACAGTCATCCAATTTCCGTTGACTCTCGCTTATGCAACCACAATTCATAAAAGTCAGGGAGCAACCCTGGATGAGGTTTGGTGTGATCTTCGCTCCCTCTGGGAACCGGGACAAGCTTATGTGGCACTCAGTCGCTTGAGAACCGCCAAGGGCTTAAAATTAGTGGGGTGGAATCCACGTTCAATCATCGTGGATCCAAAAGTTTTGGGATTTTATAACGGGTTAGAATAAAATTGGAAGAAAGCTTCACCTTCCTGTGATTTTTTGCCTATAATAAGTCAGTGAATATAAAAAAAAATCTTTGGAAAATTATTTTACTTTTTTTGATTGGGTTGGGATTGGGTTGGGGAGGACAATGTCTTTTCGAATCACGCAAAACAGAACAAACAATAACTCGTCTAGAACAGCCTCCTGCAACCCTTTTACCATCGTTAGAAGAGCTTTACCCTTACCTTATTCCTCCGAATTCAACCTTAAATAGTGTTTTGCGAGAGCTTGATGTCAGTTCCCAGACCATTCATCAAATTGTTGAAGCGGCAAAACCCGTTAGCGATCTTGGACGTTTGAAGCCGGGGGTGCGTTTTCAGCTGACCTATGTACTTCCAGCGGATCCCTCTTCTGAGGTTGTAGGGATTCGATTTCTTTTTTCACCAGCTGAGATGCTAGAGGTCAAAAAGACGCAGGATAAATGGTTCGCGCAAAAAATTACTGAAGTGGTTGAAAAGAAGGTCATGACTTTTTCTGGGGTGGTGACAAGCTCTTTATGGAGTTCGGCAGCCGAAGCGAAAATGGATCCTAATCTCATCTCTGATCTTGCCGAAGTTTTTGCCTGGCAATTGGATTTTTCCCGTGAGGTCCAAGTCAAGGATCACTGGCGCCTCTCCGTCGAACAAAAATTGGTGAAGGGTCAGCCTATTGGATGGGGCTCTATTCTGGCAGCGGAATATGAAAGCGAAACTCAAAAGTACGCTGGGGTGCTTTATCGCATAGATGAAAATCAGTCAGGTTATTTTACCCCTGAAGGCGTCAGTTTGCGTCGGATGTTTTTAAAAAGTCCTATTCGCTATGGCCGAATTTCTTCTCGTTTTACCACCAAGAGATTTCATCCGATTTTACAATTCAATCGTCCCCATCTAGGTGTGGATTACGCCGCCCCCATCGGCACTCCGGTAAGAGCGGTGGGCGATGGTGTCGCGATAGCTGTTGGCACCCATGGGGGTGCTGGTAAAATGATTCGTATTCGCCATAATTCTGAATACGCAACCGCTTATAAACATCTCAGTGGTTTTGCTAAAGGAGTTCGGACTGGGGCACGTATTTTACAAGGCCAAATCATCGGCTATGTAGGCAACTCAGGTCTTTCCACCGGACCTCATCTTCATTTTGAATTTTTCCAAGGGGGGCGCTACGTAGATCCCTTGGGCCGTAAATTCCCTCAGGCAGAGCCGATTCCTGTGCACCTTCTGACAAAGTTTAAGTCAGAAGTGATAGGTTTAATGGCTTCACTGCCCGAGTGGAATAGCTTATCCCAGGGTTCTCAATCAAGATTCTAGTGCGCAACTGACTCCTCTTGAACTTCAACAGGTTCCTGAACATTCGACTGATCCTGAGGTGTTGATTGATTTTCAATTGTGCCATAATATCCTGGATAACGAGGATATCTTGGATAGCGAGGGTAGCCAGGGCGAGGATAGCCAGGATAACGGCCGCCATATCTCACGCAGCGATAACGTATGTAAGAAAAACGTCCAATACGTATAACATATCGTTGTAGATAAGATCCCCATCCACAGCGGCGGCGATATCCCCATTGCGTTGCATCCATCTCTGTATCTTTGGATGGGTCAGCAATACCTTCTTGGGTATTTAAGTCTTGGGCCGTGATTCCCATATCGCCGAGATTCTGGGGTAACGGAGTCTCGGTTTCAGTCGCCATTACTGGAGCTGAAGATAAAATTGTTGAAACGAGCAGCGTAGAAATAATTTTTTTCATATTGTTCCTCCTTGAATTGAACATGGGCCTAGTATGGGGACGGTTGATGAAGTCTTTATGAGAAACTCTTGAAAAAATTGATTGTTTATATCTGTATTTTAAAGTCGTTGTGCCCTTGGACAATTCAGAATATGCCATGTGGCCAGTTCCATCTTGAATTCACTTCTAAGGAGGGGTAGTTTTCGCTTATGAAAATGACTTCAGAACAAGCAATGAGAATGGCTATGCTAGAGGCTTCCAAAGGAGCCACCTTCGTAAGTCCCAATCCTATGGTGGGCGCTGTCGTCCTGGATAGTAAAGAAAATTTTCTCGCCAGCGGATACCATGAATTTTATGGTGGACCGCATGCGGAAGTGAATGCTCTTAAACATTTATCCCCTGAAAAACTGAGGGGTGCCACCGTATTCGTGACTTTAGAACCTTGTGCTCACCAAGGGAAGACCCCTTCTTGTGCTCAGATGATGGCAAAACTCCCTTTGAAAAAAGTTATTTATGGTTTGGTGGATCCAAATCCATTAGTGGCTGGCAAAGGGGCGCAGATTTTGCGAGGCGCCGGAATCGCAACCGAGATTTTTTCCGACACCCACCCTGAATTTAAACCTGACCTTGAAGAAACGTGTGAAGCATTTTTGTGGAATTTCCGCCAGAATAAAATTTTTGTTTCTTTAAAAATAGCGCAAAGTCTTGACGGTCAGATGGGACTTAAAAGTGGCGAAAGCAAATGGATTACCAATGAGAAAGCCCGCGAACATGTTCATTACTTGAGAGCCTGTCACGATGCCACCCTTGTAGGCCGAGGCACCGTTAAGATTGACAATCCGGTCTTGAATATTCGCCATCCACGAATCGAAAAAACAAATAAAGTCGTCATTATCGATCCAAGTGGGAGCCTATTAAATGAAGCTTCAACCTTACAGGTGACCCATCATCATAATAGCCAGAATATTTTTTGGTGTGTGAATGACACAAAGTTCAAAGTGAGTACTGTGTCTGACGCCACTCTTTCAAGGGCGACAATTCTAAAAATAAAAGCGAACTCTGAAGGTTCATTGGATTTGCCAGACCTCTTACAGAATCTTTGGAATCAAGGTCTTCGTTCAGTAATGATCGAAGGGGGGGCAATGACGGCTTCTAAGTTCCTAAGCGCTGGTCTGGTGAATCGTCTTTATCTTTTTCAAGCCCCCATTGTTATCGGTGCAGAAGGGGGTAAGTCGTGGACGGAGTCCTTGAATATTCTTGAAATGAAGCAACGGCAAATTTTAAAGAATCCAAAAACTATGGCTTTTGATGGAGATCTTCTAGTCACTGGGCGTTTGTCCTGAAAATTTTACAGGACGCAAGTCCGTACGCTAGAGGTCAATTGTCGGGCGGCAGCGATATGTTTATCCTAATAAAGCGTATATTCGAATAGGCGACATCAACGCAAAGCATTTATTTCTAGACTTTCTCCAGCGTAGCAAGTGAAGAGCTGTCTGTGCTAAAATCTATTCCATAATAATAAGGTTTTACGGATTGAGGAGTTCTTAAGTATTTATGGGCGAAGAGGGTAGTAATAGATCAATAGTCAAAAATTTGAAAAATGAATGGGCTCTTTTCTGGGAGAGTATTGCGGGAGAAGGCCAGACTGGTGATGCTTTTGAAACGGGAAAGTTAGAAGTTCTTAATCGAGAACAGCTTAATGACATTATCAAGGCTTTAAGCCAAGACCGTAAAAGATTAAATCAAAAGTTAGAGTCTCTGCATAAAGAGATAGAACTTAATAGCGCAAAGCTTGAAAGCATCCGCTTGGTAGGTGGTCGAGACGAAGAAATCCTCAAACGGATTAATGAACTAAGCGACATAGGCCAGGTTTTGAGCGAGCAACTTAATAAATTGGATGAAAAGATTAAGTGGACCAGAAACCGCCAAGAAAACTTTCTGACTGAATAAATCATAGACATTATAGACTAAATTAGAATTTCCTTAGCCAAGCCATCCGATAGTTCCTAGAACAAGGTCTAGGATGACTCTCTCTGGCACTCCTAATTGAAAATGAATTTTTGCAGCGTCCCCCTCCAGACTCCAGTTTTTACGGGAGATAACCGTTAACTTGGTTAGTAGCGGTTATTGAGATCGTTAAAGTTTGTGCTGGTGGTGGTGAAATATGTCGTTCAATTATCACAAAAATAAAGAGGGACATTCACAAGACAGTTTTTGGACGTCTTATTCGGATTTATTTTTAGGTCTGAGTACCATCTTCTTGTTGCTCTATGTGATTTCAAGCTTACGCACGAGCACGGATACAATTCGCTATCAAGTTGAATCTCAAAAGCTCTCTATGGAAGTCAATGAGCTCAAGGGACAACTCAAAATGTACGAAAATGTGAAAAACGAGTACATGAATAATGCTCCAAAAGATGAAGTTCAAGAATATCAAGAGTTGATGGATAAACTAACCCTTTTACAAGAAGACGCGAAAAGTGAAAAAGATAAGTTGATCGAGCAAGCTCTCGAGAACGACAAAAAAGGCAAAGCTCTTAATAAATATCAACAAATGGTTCGGAACGTATTAAATGCAAATAAAATGGCGAAGTCTAAAATTCTTCACCGTGATGATCTTATTAAAGATCAAGACGAGACTATCGAAGATCAGGATAACCAGATCGGCGATTTACAAGAGGACATTCAACAGAAAAAAGAGTTGATTGCTGAAGGTGAAAGAAAAATTGACGAAGCCAATAACTCTCTAAAAACAAAAACGAATGAGCTAAAACAAGCATTACGTACGAATAAAATTACGCAAAAAAAGTATGATGAACGTATTGCTCAAGCCCGTGCTGAAAACGACAAGCGGGTGAATCAGTTGGCTTTAGCGAATGAGAAATATTCGGAACAACTGGAAGCCACTACGGGCCAATTAAATCAAGTCAGTGCTCAACTTCATCAAACCAATACTCAGTTAGCGAAGACTCAAGGCGTGCTTGCTCAAAAAGAGAATGAGACTCGTGGTCTTTACGGGCAATTAAAAAAGCAAGGGGATGACGCTCAAGCGAAAATCGCGGGTCTTCAAGCTGGTTTCGCTGCTGAAAAAGCTCGCGAACGCGAATTATTTGATGCCGAGTTAAATAAAAATAAGGCGATGGGCGCTGCTGAAAGAGCCCGCCGCGAGGGTGAGTTCAAAGCGGCAATGGCCGCTAAAGAGCGGGATCTGGGCGGTAAGATAGCGGCTCTTGGTGGCCAATTAAAGAATACAGAAGGTCAGTTGGCAAAAGCCAAGGCTGAAATCGAGGCCCGTAAATCTGTAGCGGATGAAGTGAAAAAAGGTTTTGCGAAAGCAGGGATCAAAGCGGACATTGATATGGAAACAGGAGACGTGGTCCTTGATTTCGGTCAAGCTTATTTTGATAATGACTCGGATCATTTAAAAAGTGAAATGA
>DATBTE010000257.1:0-13090 GCA_036559425.1 Pseudobdellovibrionaceae bacterium
TACGGGAATCCCTTCCTTACAAGAAGTCAGTGCAAAGCCCTCAACTGCTTCTGTTTTTTATAATAATCTTGAAGATACAACTCAAACTCTGCCAAAAACAAAACACCTTTTGCCTACCACGGAATTTCATTATGAGACGGAATCGCATCGTTTGCGAATACCTCGTTATATGGCTTATTTGCTGGGCAATGAGGAGTTTTTAAATAAATTTCCTGAATATAGAATCCTCGTTCCGGAGTTTGAAAAAGTGATCACTTTAGCCAATGCGCATGATATCGAAAAAGCCCCTAAGCATGTCTATACAAAGTTAGCTCATGACAAGGGAATTGATTACGATAAGTTGCCTCCAAAAGAAGCGGCAAAAGCCAAGGCTTTTCGAACTGCATTCAATGCAGATGGAGAAATGAAAATAACAAAATTGATGAAAACTCAGGGCTTTATCAAGGAATCTGGTGAGATCAATCAAAAGGGAAAGTTATTTTTTACGCTTGAAGCTTTTGTGGACCGTTGGGATGCGTACAAGTTCCGTGCCCAAGAATTTGGCAAGGAAATGTTGCGTCCTGGGGAGTATATCCGGAAAGTATTAAAACCATCGAGTTTTACGACGGATCATTATAACATAGATAAGGTTGCCGCGATGGATGATTTTGTAACTGCGGAGCCTGATAAAGTAAACTTGGAAAAGGCTGTGGGAAGAGTTACTCCCCAGGATTATAAAAGAATGCGGACTCGTTTCAGAGGCAGTGATCCTTCTTTCGGAGATATTCAGCACGAGCAAGCGACAAAATTGATCGCGGAACATCAGGAAAAGGCTCAGGTAAAGAAAACACTTAAGACTCCCAGTCCAGTGAATGCCGTGGAAGTGGAAAAAGGAAAAGCCCCACGGTCTGCGATTTCGAAGTCCGCCGCTTCGAAATTGGCAGCGCATCGAATGGTAAATGGAATTATGGATATAGGGACAGCCGGAGCTGTTGCCTACGCAATCCGTGATGCCACAGATCCTAAAAAAGAATTGGGTGAATCCCTCAATAGTGCAGGTGTTTCGGCGTGGAATATAGGTTCTGCAATTGGGACAGCGGGAGCGGGTGTGGTAAGTACTTTGGGCGACGACATGGCTGATCGCTATACGGACCAAAAAGTTTATGAGGATTACCTCAATTTGCCGCTGGAAGAACAAGAGAAGATTTTCAGGGATAATAATACTCTTGCCTTTAGAAATGTTATTTTTTCCAAAAGGCCGAGGATCGCTGAAATGCGGTGCTCAGCGAAGACAAGTGGGTCAGGGTCCTCTCAATCATCTCCCTTGGAGTTCGATGTCTACAGTCCGGAGCGCCAGACGATTCATATGAAAATATTTTTCGACAATAATAAGCCCATGTATCTTATTGGCAAACCTAAATCGCCGTCTTCCTCCGAAGGGAGTGAAATTCGTCTCGGCTTACAGTCCCAGCAAGCCTGTTTCTCTTTGCCTCAATATTCCCGAGAGCAACGGGCTTTCATCACACAAAACAAATGCACCACCATCAACGCAAAAGGTCTTCCAGACCTTGAGCCCGAGATGGCTCAATATATCACTCCGGATTACTGGGGAGAGATGGTGAAGACCCATGATTGGGCCCTTAAACATATTTCCCAGTTACAGAACTGCTGTAATAGCAAAGAATGTTTAAAAGTCATGAACAATGAAAGATACCTTGCTTCTTTAGATAAGGAAAGAGGAGTGACAAAACTGGAAAGCCCTACAAATTCCGTTAAAGGGAAACGCTAATAAGTTTTTCTTATAAAATCTCAAAATAAGAATTTTATTTTTAAATCGAATATAGTGGATGCCCAACAAAAAATTTGGACTTCTTATCATGTCTTTCGGTTAGGATTCCGACAAGTCATTGTTCTAATCCAAGGAGAGGTTATGAGGGATTCAAATTTGTTTAACAAGCTGTTGCTGACGTATCTGATCTTGTCCGCTTTTTTAATGTCGTGCACCCGAGCGACGAAAGAATCTAAATCCAATATTTCTTTCTCTATTCCACAAAGCGTGAGCTCAAAAAAAGTGGGGGCACAAGCTTTTGATACGCTGATTCACGTTTCGATCAATATCAGCGGCAGCGGAATTCAAACTCCTATTGTATTTAATTGGGATAGCGAAAAAAAAGGACTAGCGGGCACAACCACGACGGCTCCGACGTCCTTTTCTTTTGATATTCCGCAGGGACCTGACCGTTTAATTCAAGTTTTGGCTGTTTATGGTGACTCCACTTCCCCCAATAGTGATGGAGGAGCCATGCAGTTTTATTACGGAGACGTGACAAAAACTTTGGCGGCGGCCGTTGAAGACGCCCCTGTCACTGTCGCTTCCGTGGGGCAGGGAACAGCCATTATCTCCGGTCAAATACAGGGTCGCTATCTGACCAGTGCCGGAGAAGGTCCGACGGGTCAAGTGGATATCGTTTATATTCCTCCAGGGGGCAAAACTCCGATGGTGGTGGAGCGCTCAATGATCATGAATGGGTGGTTTCAATTTTTTGGTCTGCTGGGAGCTCAATTGGGCTATCGACTGCAAGACGGGACTTTCTTATGGGGTGGGCCAGTGGATTTATCGGAGGCTTCGTTTCCACCTTCTGGTCAAGTTATGCGGGCGGCTCTTCCTATTCATTTGAAGACGGACAATTATTCAGGGACAGTCACCACTCATCAAGAAGACCCAAGCATTTCTATCTATGGATTTTTTGGTGATTCCACTTTGGTGAGTACAAAATATATTTGTAAATCGGTCTCTTCTTTGACTTATTTGTTAAAGGTCGGCACGGCGACGGCACTTACAGTGACTGATAACAACAGTGCGGATCCAAGCGATTTATTTGATACAACACTGAGCTCCGTGAATCTTCGTGGGGGCGTGGCACTTGGAGGAGCCTCTCCTTGCGATACTCAAGAGAATATTGCGTCCAATCTATTTGGATCAGTCCTGGGATTCAAATCCAGTATGCTTGAAAGTGGCCGCGACAACAGTGCGGGATTTAGGCTGCCGTTTCAGCTGAATTACGCAAATAATAGCAGTGGCAGTATTTTTTCTTCGACGGTGGTGGATGCGGATAAAATTTCTATTTCAGGAACTCTTTTGCCGGGAACTCCTAGCATCTTGGATAATTTTTCCGTCTACAAAGCGATCAACCTAGGTTTGAACTTTCACTATCATTCTTCTTTTGCACCCTGCGAATCTTTAACTACGATGGGTTATACTCTCGTAGGCGACACGCCAGTCAGTGGAGGGACTTATACGGCAACTCTGCCTTTGACTTCAACCGAAGCCAGTGGAGGAGCCATGTTTGTCCTTTGTCCGACAAAGGCCGGTGCACCCATTGGGCCTGGAGTGTGGGTCAATGCCAGTTATCTGCGTGGTGGCGGTGGCGGTGGCGGTGGCGGTGGCGGAGTTGCCGCCAAGATCGCTTTTATGAATTTGTCTGCCATCACGGTCAATCAATGTGGTCATGTCAATCTAAGTCTG
Source organism: Pseudobdellovibrionaceae bacterium (assembly GCA_036559425.1). GTDB lineage: Bacteria > Bdellovibrionota > Bdellovibrionia > Bdellovibrionales > Bdellovibrionaceae > JACMRP01. The sequence goes on from DATBTE010000257.1 coordinate 3,506, forward strand.
TTGACTGGCGCCGACAGTCCCACCTCTTCAGCTAATCCTGTCACAGTGAATCTGGCAAAGACGGGAACTGGAAGTGAATTTTATGCCGAGAATGATTACAATTGTGCGGGGAATCCTATCACTTCAGTTGTCATTCCTGCGAACTCGAATTGGTTGGGAGTTAACTTCAAGACAAGCGCCACTCCCGAAACAGACATTACTTTAACTCCGACGGATGCGGCTTCAGCCTTGACTTCAGTTGCAAAAACCATTCGAGCCAGAGCAACAGGTTCTGTGACAGAGATGAGATTCGTTGCGAATTCCCAATCTGCGAATGTCGGGACCTGTTTTCCGATGTCCGTGAAGGCGGTGGATTCCAATGGAAATTTAATTTCTTACAATGGCGCTGTAAGTGTGACGAGTTCAGGTGCCACTCTCTACACGGATTCAAGTTGTAGTGTTACGAGCGGAGGTACCCTGAGCTTTGCCGCGGGAGTGGCTTCGTTTTATATCAAAGGAACCACTGCCGGATGGGTTAACCTTCAAGCCAGTGCGACAATAGATACACTCAATTTTGTGGCGAATTATGGAATGGCAATTTCCTCGGCGGGTCAACCCACACATTTAGTTCTGGGAACTCCTTCGCCGAGTTATTTATATATCAATCAATGTATGCCCATCACGGTAACCGCTAACGATGATACCAATGCGGAGGCGCCGATGCCAACCACTCAAGTCATCAAGTTCACTGCGAGTGGTGGAGGAGCAGGAAATAATTTTTATACCGACGCCAACTGTACGAATTCGATGGTTAATGCGGAGACTGGCATTACCAGCGGTCAAACGAGTATTAATATTTATTTTAAACCGCAAAATTCTGGATCCCTGGGCTTGAGCGGCTTTATCGACAATATGAATTATTCTATCGGTGGAAGCCAAAACTATACTATTGGCAGTTTGTGGATGCATGTGATTTCCGGTGGCTTCAATGGAAGCTGGTTTGACAATACCTGCGGCTCCTTGACTTTTGAACTGATGGATAATTCTATCGCGGGCTCGGGGAATGTGATTCCTAATCTCAGCGGTTCTCCTGTGCCCATCAATATCACCACGAATGCTTCAACTGTGAGTGGGGGACTTTATTCTGTCGCCGGATGCACCGATTCCGTTGCTGCGTCGAAGAGTACGGCAATCGGTTCAGGCGCCAGCACTTCTGTTATTTATATGAACAGTTTGTTGTCTTCCGGGTCTTATGTGTCGGTCACTCCCTCTTACTCTGGCTCATATTCACCCACCTACCAGAATGGAAATACAATAGCATCGACGAGCTTCGCTTGGTGTCCGCCTGTGGATGGTGGTGGGGCTTGTGCCTCTTCTCTGGCCCTTTCCGGACCAAACGTAGCCGGTGGAGTGGGTTTATTTACGCCTGGAATCACTGTTGGCTCCTCCATGGATAAAACCATTACCATTACCAATACTTCAAGCAGTGGTGTGAGCTTGGGGACGATGACAATCACTGGAGGTCAGGCTGCTGAATACACTTTCAAAGGGGGAACCTATCCAGGCACGGGTGGAACTTGCACGGGTTATATATCGCCATCCGGCACTTGCACTGTGGTAGTGACTTTTACTCCTGCAGCAATAAACGGACGCTATGCCTCTTTGAATGTCAATTACAACGGCACTTCTTTGCCATTATCGCTGCAAGGGACGGGGTTATAGGCGCATCGAATTTATTCAAACTGTTATTTAACTCAGCTGGGACTGTCTGGCGACAAAGTCTCTTTTCTTGATAAGCTCATGCGCCAGTAAAGTAACTTTACAGAATTGCTGACACTGGTCTAATCTTTGAGCTGGCCTTTTTAGTTCACTTGAAAGGTTCGTGATACCTATGAGTTCAGCAATGTGGTTCGCGCTAGCGGGCGCTTTACTGATAGTGATGGCCGTGATCTCAGCGGCGCTCAAGCGACTTCCTCTGACAACCGCCATCGTTTATCTGACGATAGGAATTTTATTGGGGGATTCTCTCTTAGGCGTTATTTCCCTGGATTTACTGCGTGACGTGAAGCTGTTGAGGCTTCTCACCGAAATTGCGGTGATCATCTCCCTTTTTACTGCGGGTCTTAAATTGCGGCTTCCGCTGGACTCCATGGAGTGGCGGGTTGCTTTTTGGCTTGCCACCTTTTCCATGCTCATCACCATTTTCCTTATGACGTTATTTGCCCATCTTGTTTTCGGCTTTTCAGTGGGAGCGGCGATTCTCTTGAGTGCCATCCTAGCACCCACTGACCCTGTTCTGGCTTCGAGTGTGCAAGTCCTGGGTCCTGAAGACCAGGATCGTTTGCGCTTTAGCTTAACAGCGGAAGCGGGTCTGAATGATGGGATTGCATTTCCCTTTGTGATGTTAGGCCTGGGACTTCTTGGATTAAGAGATCTTGGCGAGTGGGGCCTGCGTTGGTTTTCAATCGATTTGCTTTGGGGGGTTAGCGGTGGAATTCTCATTGGAACTTTACTAGGCGCTGGCGTGGGCAAAGTTGTCGGCTATCTCCGAGCCAAACATGAAGAGGCTGAAAGTTTTGATGATTTCTTAGCACTTGGCTTAATCGGCTTGTCTTATGGGGTCGCAGTGCTTTTGCATGCCTATGGTTTTCTTGCCGTATTTGCGGCGGGCTTCGCGATTCGCCAGCGCGAGCGGCAAGAGAGTCGAAGTTTTCGGCCGATGCTCGATAAATCCGAAGGGCTTTTGAGGACGGACACCGTCTCGGGACATATGGCTCTTGGGGTTCTGGAATTTAATGAACAAATGGAACGGATCGGGGAACTTATTGTGGTGACAGCTCTAGGCGCCCTCCTCTCTAGAGAAAATCTGAGATTGGAATATTTCTGGTTTATACCAGTATTGTTTTTTATTGTACGCCCTATTTCAGTATTAATAGGGACAGGTCTTAATAAAGGCGGTCATAAGATTTTAATCTCTTGGTTTGGAATTCGCGGCATCGGGTCTTTATACTATTTAGCTTTTGTAATTGAACAAGGGCTTCCGGCGGAGCTTGAAAAAAAAATAAGCGCGATCACTTTTTCAATGGTGGCGGCCTCCATCCTAGTGCATGGTTTGTCCTCGACCCCTTTGATGATACGGTATGCTCGAGGCAATCGCAGGTAGAAGTGGAAATCTTGAAAAACAATATCGGACCTTAAATTTCGCTATGTTCTGGCAGAGGTTGAATGGATTCGGCATGGGCTTTATCGATACCTGTAAAACTCATTATGAGAAAAGCCGAAAGTAGAATTAGAATAAATCCTTCAATTTGAGATACGTTTTGTGATTTCATTTAATTCTCCTATATAGACATATTAAGAATGCAAAACTCATACTCGCCCATTGGAATAGGGAGTGATTGGACAACCGGGGGTTGATGAACAATTAGCTACCCTGTCGCTTTGGAACGAGACGCTTTTCCATAAGGAGTCTGTTGCATAAAATTATAGAATTACATTCATCTATTTTGGGAATTTGCAGAGGTGAAAATACTCTAAACAACCGCCTTAATGTTAGTTAATCCAAATTAAGATAGGCACTTTTTGAGACGGTCGCTATTAGAGACATTGGATGTTCGCGTGAGACGGAGTTAAAGGAGCCTTAATCTCAACCACAAAAGGAATTGTTTGTACTTGATCATGATGCTTGAATTGCACCCAAATTTTGAAAATCCCTTCCGTCATAGGGGCGTGGCTATCGCTGGCCACTCTGAGGTAAGGACCTCGTTCTGTTTCAGGATCATCAACAAGAGGCCATACCGCATGCAGGTGGATGAATTTTTTTTCTTTGGCGATGGTTCCTTGCTCAGAAAGCATGATCGTGTGCCCAAAAGAGCTGAGCCAGGGCTGTAAATCTGTCACGTCCAGATAAGTTTGGCTGAGAGGATCTAAATGTTTGAGTTCCATTTCGAGCAAAGCGGCAAAGTTGCCGCAGTGGGGATATGTATTCACTTTAAGCTTCACCTGATAATCATTAAAATTTTTATAAATGAATCCATCCGATGAAACGGGATCTATTTTGAGCGGTTTTTTCTGAGTTGCAACTCCGGAGGCCCTAAAATCCAGTGGCAGGGTGGTCATTGAGAAACCCATGGGCATGGACTCTGCAAATAGAAAGTAGGGGCCGGGTCTTTTAACAGCGCTTATGGCATCCAGATTGTAAGGATCCTGAGTCGGCTGGTTGAGATCAATTCCAAAGATCCCAATGTGATCACTGAGGTGTTGGGGATGGAGATGGGCAAAGGACTCTAAATCCTCGCTGATTAAAATCAAATGCATTTCTTTTTCATGCATGGGATGAAAATGATGAACGGGGTCCGGCGAGTCCGAATTGAAGACTTCAATTTTCAGATTGGTGGCTTCGCCGGCGGTCATCACTGGGTTTTCTTCGTTATTGAAAAACAGTTGAGCTGCCAGTGCTGCAAAGCACCGGCTCGTTAAAGCGAGGCTCAAAAAAAGCGCAAAACTCAAAGACGCGATCTTCATCGGACCGCTTCCCTGGCGCCTTCAAAATCCACGACAATGAGTCCGTTCTCGATGTCGGAACCGATGACTTTACCAGACTTAAAGAAAGGATAACAAGCCCACATGCCGACAAATCCCTTTTCAACTTCCTCGCTTCGAGTCCAAAAAGCCACTTCATTCGGATGAAGTGGATTGCTCAGGTCCAGGATACGAATGCCGCCACCATAAGAGGAGAAATAAGCGTAATTTCCTTTGATCTGTACATTGTGCGCCAATCGATTCGGTGGAAGCCACTCTGCAATGACCTTGATCGCATTCAAATCACTAATATCCCATATTTTTACCGTGCGATCTTGAGTTTCCTCGGTCGTGACCAGATAGTGCTCATCTTCTGTGGTCCAAGAATTATGGAAAGAAACTGCAGGTGCATCCTTGTCGCGGACGCGTTTCAAGAATTTAGGATTGGCCGTATCAGCAATATCCCAAATTGAAAATGTTTGGGACATGATTTCACTCAAATAGGCTCGGCCATTTTTTATGTACGCATCATGGACATAACTTGAACCAAAGCGCGCAATTTCTTTAGGTTTAAGCGGGTCCTCGAGGCTTAAAATAACCACTGTTTCTCCCGATCCGCCCATGAGATACATGAGCTTTCGCGGTTCATCAATAGTGATGGTATGGCTCATAGGCAGGTCTTTATAAACACTCACCAAGGTGGCCGAGCTAGGAAGTTGCGCAAGATCAATGATTTCAATACCTGTATCGGCGTTGTCAGTGACTACGTAAGCATAATGAGAATAAGTTTTCATCTCACGCCACAAGCTTCTTACGCTCTTTATGAAAGCCACTTCTTTCACATTATTATTGTCGGTGATGTCAATAATAGCCGTTCCGGTTCGAACTCCCAAGATGGCATATTCTCTTCCATCCGGAGCGGTGTAGCCCCAGAGAGCTGAATATTTATCATTTGCATGTTCGTTCACCTGAGCAATGAAATTCATTCCTTGAATTTGTGGCGATAATGCATAGATCTGATGAATGGGCACAATTGTAAGACAAAACAGGACGAAAACGCTTCTGACAAACCTCATCATGAACCCCCCTTGGCTGATGATGGAATCACGGTAACAAGAAGACAAGGAATCTGTAAAACATTTTGTTGGAGTTCAGTCGAAAAGATTTTTTCGAAATAGACGTAGTCGACGCTAAAGTAAGGTTAACAAACTACTTATGATTGATAGAGATGCTATTATATTTCCGAAATTGTCAACGACGAAGTTGCAGATTTTTTGTTCAACTCGCCACTCGCGTCTTGAATGATAGGTTTTGTTGATATATCCAGTTTAAAAACGGGAGGAAAAATGAAAATGAAATTTACCTGTATGGCAGCTTTATTAGGATTTGCGACTACGAGCTGGGCTGGCTTACCGACGGAGGCCTTCGGACGCTATCATGTCGTTTCCTACGTGGAAAATGGCAGAACGATTCCCATGAAAGATTCCGGCGCATTAGAGAACGCTTCAGCTGAAGTCAAAAACCGCACCGAGGTTTATAATTTTTCTTTCAACACCAGCGATGGCCACACGTTTTCGGTGGATACCCTGGGAATCTATGAGGCTGCCTTTTATGGGGTTACTGCCGACGCTATCGAAATTGTCAAAAATGAAGTTAAAACGAAAGAGCTGACTACAGATTTGGATTCTCTGATCCGCTTCGGTAAATGCGAAAGGATAACGAAAACACATTTCGCTTACGACTCGGCATTTTCTTGGATCAAGATTACCTCGTACATGAAACTTTGCAATGGCAAAGAGTATGAACGAGAGCTTTTGATGAATAAATAGCCTACGGAGTGTCATTAGTTTTCAGTATTGGCAACATTCGAACTCGGCTTAGGGGTGGCGCAAATATTTTCAGTCGTTGCTAAATCATGAGTGATGGCGTCAACCAGGGCATGAAGGAGCACGTCTCGTGGGAAGGGATTGGCAATTGGTTTTTTCTGAGCATCCACATTGACGAAGGCATAAGGAAGGGTCAATCCCCAGTGGTGAGTTCTGGCAACACCCACAAGTTTGCTGTCAAAACAATGCCCGTTGGTCAATTCACGAGCGACACTCGGCCACAGAAACGTTTTGTACAGATCGACCTGGCTGTCATTGATGCGTGACCCCGCAAATTCAAAAGGGAGCCCGTCGGTTTTTCCAACATTGAACAATTCACGGTGGTTGAAAGTAAGGAAGCGGTCATCGACAGTATTCAGGCGCCATCCGTATCCAATTCCTTTTTGAAAAAAAGTTTGATTGGGTTGATCAAGCACGCCGCCAATGTTGTAATACTTTATATGGGAGGGAAGTGAAGGCCCTTTGGTTTTCCACCACTCCAGTCGCGCGCTCGTTCCTATCTCGGAAGCGCCTTCCCAAGCTCTGTTAAAGTAAAAGAAAAACTTGGCGAGATTGAGATTAAATTCTTTTAAAATAGCGGCATTCAACTCTGGCATGCCATGAAGGGCTGCTGCTGTAATTCTTTGCGCGGATTCGTCGGCTCCCCAGTTTTTCATAAGCTGAGCATTTAAAGCGAGAGCGGCTTGAGGATCAGGAATAATTTCCCGGAGGGTTGTGAATTTATTTTTCCAGTTCAATGGGAGTTGTTTCAAGATTTCTAAAAAAGGTTCGTTTGAATAATTCGTGGGTTAAAATTTAAGCAAATTATGTTTTTTTTGAAAAGCTGAAGGTCTTCGCTCAGCAGTGAGTGATATTGCGAAGTTTAGGCTCTACATCAATAACGGGGGCAGTCAGGATTTGGGTTTAAATTCGGATTTGGGCAGAGAGTTTATCCGCGTCAGCGGATAATAAAGAGAACGTCATTGAGTTAAGCAAACACCGGCAGCTTCCCCCTGAGGGGAAAGTCGCTGAGTCTGATTTTCATAATATGGGCATCGAAAAATTGCAGGTTGAAGAATTTGGTAGTGAGAGGCGTTATTGAACCGGGCACCCAAGTTGCAACCTATCGAGAAATCGCCTGAAAGTAAACTGAAAAATGTGAGAAAAATCATAGACTTGTGGAATCTCAAGAGAGTTCTATCAACTGAAAATGGGTTGGTAAACCGACTCAGGAAATAAGCGATGGCTTTATATGGTACACATTTGGGTACTTGTGCTATATTTGCTTTAAGTGAGAGGTGTTTATGGAATCGACTTCGCCCAGGAGCTTCCGAGCTAACTTGAAGGAATACATGGAGATGGCTGATGAGAATCCTATTCGCATCCAGAAGCGCGAGGGCAATGCCTGTGTGCTAATGTCAGAGGAGTATTATGAGGCCTATTGAAAGAGATTTCGTCTCTCCAGAAGAGTCTCCTGTCCGCCAATCAGGTGCTCAAAGGAGATGTCACTGAATACAAGATTGGCGACACAGATCGTCTGCAAAGATTTAAAAAATGAAGATTGTCCGAACTCTACAGTTCAATCTAATTTATTCATGTTATGTTGACCTTGGGGAGCTGAAATGACCGATGCAAATGATGTTTTGAAAAAAAGAATCCTGAGTCAGTTCCAAGTAAGTGAAGAGGATCTGATAAAACTTTGTCAGGCTATGGGCGTCAAGTCTTTGGCTATATTCGGTTCCGCGCTTCAGGGAAATTTTAAGCCCGGTCAAAGCGATATCGACTTCCTTGTTGAGTTTGAATTGGTCTCCATCGATTGTTTCTTTGATTTTCTCGAAGGTCTGAAAAGACTTTTTCACTACACTGACATTGATCTGGTGACTCGAGGCTCCCTGAAGAATCAGGTGATTCGCGAAGAGATTCTGTCATCCAAAAAGGATCTTTATGCCGCGTAAGTTAGAGGCTTATGTGGAGGAAATTTTAGAGTCTATAGCTCAGATCGAGTCCTTCGTCAGAGGAATCGAATTCGCGGAATATTTACAAGACGACCGCACAAAAGCGGCCGTTGAAAGAAAGCTTTTGAATATTGGGGAGGCTCTCAATCAGGCGAGTCAAGTCAGTCAAGAGATAGAAACAAAGGTGACTGAATTTAGAAAAATCGTCGGATTCAGAAATGTTTTAGTTCATGGTTATTTTGGGGTCGACGATGCCCTTGTTTGGGATATCATTGCGACCAAGTTGAAGCGTCTCAAATCTGATGTTGAATCCCTATGAATGAAGGAACGACCGAAACATTAGCAGACATTGGAAGAATCCATGTTCCCGAAGTAGCGAATCTTGATGAAGAGCGAAGGAAGCGAGAAGAGAAAAAAGGTTCGTAAAATAAAGGGGCTTTTCAGCCCCTCAGAAATAAAATCCTACTTACAGTAAGGAACGAAGATAGTCCAACGGTTAGCATCTTGCTTCATATTCATAAATGACATGAACTGATTATCGTTAATGTCAGATTTATTGAATGTTAAATCTGCGGAACAATATTTTCCATCACCGAAAGAATCTCTAAAAGTGATTTTAACAACTTGATAGCCCGATAAGCTCAAAGCCGTTAAATCGTACATTGTACCACTTCGTTGAGCGACACCTTCCTTTTCAAGCTGAATTAAGTTTGAAAGAACAGAAACGATATCACTTTGTTTAGTGATAACATTATACACTTTTCTGTCTTCGGCGTTTGCGAAGGCAGAAGCTAACAATACAGTAGCCAGAATCAGTTTCTTCATAGAGATTTCTCCTTGTTTAAGTTTTAAACACTTATTAAGTTTAAGGCTCAAAAATGGCTCTTCCTCACCATGAGAAAGAATTAAACCATCAATGAAATCCACATAGACTCTATATGCGAAAATCAATCCAGATTTCCCATTTCGGGACAGTTTTCCTGAATTTCAACCATGTCAGATTCAATCTGTGCGATGGGAACAAGTGGAAAAAGCTGAATCATCTCTTCAAGGGTTCGTTCCAGACATTCAATTTCGTATCGGGTCAAAAAACAGTATTTATCCATCTTCCCTCCATAGGTAAAAACCAAAATTCTTTTCTCTTTGAAACAGAATCCGAGCCAGAGTTTCAAGGTCAGCCTCCCAGCCATCAATTAAAAGCCTCCCCTCTTTGATATAGGACCGAGCAATGAAGTGGGCTTGTGAAGGTTCCTTTGGCTGTGGCG
>DATBTE010000258.1:0-1890 GCA_036559425.1 Pseudobdellovibrionaceae bacterium
CCCGTAAATCAATCGACCGCACTGTTGTAATTCTTGTTGGTTCATTTTTGTTAAGTCCACTTTGTAAGATGACACTCTTCGCTTTGTGTCTTCGCTAAAATCTGGCAAGGACGGAAATCCTGCCCTTGATCTATATCCCCAGCAATCCTTCTCATCCATCCCTCTATATAAATGTTGTAGACGATCACCGACTTTTCCAACTTTTTCCGCCACGTACTCGATAAAATCGACACACCGATCGACCGACTCGCCATCAAGTATAAATGCAACAAACCAGATTATTTTCTGGTCAGAAATGAGATATCCCCAATCCCTATCCTCATTAAGGCCCTTTACAAATTCTCCCACATCAGGAAGCTGGAAATTGAAGTCAAGTTCATGAAATATTGGGGTTCGCAAGATCCAGAAATTTGACACCCGTTCAAGCAGAACGGTCTGAGATCTCTCTTCTTCAGAAAACGGATTGTTGATTACCACCTGTCTAATCATGGTTCCCCACTCCCGGCTGAACTCCAATTTGGCAGCTCCAGGCAATTCTGAGACACCAAATGGATAACCATATCGAAGCGCTTTAGATAGCGATGAAAGTTCAGCAGAAATAATCCCAGCCTCTATTAAAGGAGTCCCCTGACCTCCATCTATCGCTCTGATGTTGACCAGATACTCGACTTCATACACTGTCGATTTCTTACCCCTGCCTACCCCAATATTGCGCATCATTCCCCCACATTCATGGTCAATTCTGGCACGCACGCACAATGCGTCCATGGGCAGCAAATGAGTAACATTGAAGCCAAACTTGCCGGATTCTTTGATGCTTTGAAGCTGCTCTCGAAGGAGACTGTAATGTTCGTGGAACACACCATTGCTAAATCTCAATGTCCCGCCATTCATTTCATCAGTTGGAACACCTTTAGGATAGAATTTGTGATTCTGTTGCTGCACTGCATCGTTTTGTGCAATAAGCATGTTCTTTGACTCGATATCGTCGAGGCTGATCATCCCAATCTCACTGCCGCGCTTGCCAAGATCGAGGCGCAGATCGCTTTTGATCTTTTCCTTGATGACTCGCTCGACCTGATATTTGTCCAGCGTACCATCCAGATACGGGAATTCAACGCGCAGCCTCGGAATGGTAAAAAGCGTGCAAAACTTTCCAGGGTCCTGGGGAAAAGAGCGTTGAAAAGTTTCCACCTCAGGTTATTTAATGTCCGGTTTTTGACCGGAGAATCCTGGAGTGTTAGCAATGGACGTTATTGCCGAAATCAGACGGCGTCATCATATAGATAAAGAAAGCATCAGTTCTCTGGCGAGTACCTTTAATCTGTCCCGCCCCACCATCCGTAAACATCTCAAAACGATTGAAGAGCCTGTTTATCAGCGTCAAAATCAACCCCACCCGAAGTTGGGTTCGTTTCATCAGCAATTAGACGCCTGGCTTGAACAAGAAGCCGATCTCCCTCGTAAGCAAAGGCGTACGGCTCAACGGTTGTATGAATGTCTCCAGGTTGAGGGGTATCTCGGGTCTTATACGGTCGTACAACGTCACGTGAAGCGTTGGAAGAAAACGCGAGCCGGTAGTCCCTCTGTCAAACAAGCCTTTGTGCCGCTAGCCTTTCCCGCGGGCGAGACCTGCCAGTTTGATTGGAGCCAAGAAACGGTCTTATTGGGCGGCGTGGTTCAGACTATTAAAGTGGCCCACTTCCGCTTGGCGTATAGCCGTCAGATGTTCGTGGTGGCCTATCCGCGGGAGACCCAGGAAATGGTGTTGGATGCGCATAGCCAAGCCTTTGCTTACTTTGGCGGCGTCCCTAAGCGCATGGTGTACGACAACCTAAAGACCGTCGTGGACGCGATCTTCGTGGGCAAAGAGCGGCGCTTCAATCGGCG
>DATBTE010000259.1:0-19073 GCA_036559425.1 Pseudobdellovibrionaceae bacterium
AGCCCGCTGCTTCATAAAGCGCACGTTGAGCTTTATCAACACTTACAATGTCGATATCGCTCCCGTGGATCTCATATTCAAATCCTTGAAGGTGCTCTCTGAGACCTTCTAAAACCAATGCGGCGGAATAAACTTCTTCGCCCGTTGAGCAAGCCGATGACCAAACCTTAAAGGGCCTTTTCGCAGTCTTGAAGAGATCCGCAGCCTGCTGTTTTAATAAATCATAATGAGGTTTTTCTCGAAACCAAGAGGTGGTGTGAATGGTCAGATCTGAAACCAGATTTTGATATTGAAGAGGATCACTATTCACCAACTGCAAATAATCGGCCAAAGACCGCGTGTTGACCTCCACCATTCTGCGTTCCACATTTCGAACCAAAATGTCTTTGCGAAACACCCCTTGTTGGGACGTTCCAGTTATTTTTTCAGCAATCAAATAGATTGTCTCTTCTTCTTGCTTGGTCAATCCCATTCGCTACCTTATCTTTGACTCTCTAGTTTAACTATCCGGCTCTTTTAAAGTCTGGATCATCGGCTGAAATGCTTTGTGATTCCTTAACAGGGGCCGAAACCGACTTTTTCATAGTAATTTGATGAATAAGACTTTCCATGTGCTGATCCGTTTTCGCGGCGCTGGAATCTTTAAAAGAATGGGACTCCTGGCGCGAAGACTTTTCATGATCTGAAGATTTCATCACCGGGCGACTGCCAACCAACTCAAACAATGCAGTCATAACCTCGCGCAAGTCGGTACTTTGACTTTTCAAATTCTGTACGATTTGCAAAGCTTCAGTGGAAGCCACGGTGTTATTTTGCGAGATAATATCCATCTGCTTCATAGCGAGATTCGTCTGCTGAATGCCAATTTCCTGCTGTTGTGTGGCTTCATTGATGGATCTTACTTGGGAATTTATTTCATCAATGTTTTTTGAAATCTCATTGAAAGCCTGCATCGCACTCTGGCTGACTTTATTGCCATCACTGACCCGGCCTTGAATCATTTCCAAGGTTTCTCTTACTTTCCGCTGGCTGTCCCCTAGAAGAATTTCTATATCTTTTGCGGCTTGGCCGCTCAGTTCGGCCAGATTTCCCACTTCTTCGGCAACAACAGCGAAGCCTCTTCCGTGCTGACCGGCTCTCGCCGCTTCTATGGAAGCATTAAAAGACAATAGCTGGGTTTTAAACACGATATCATTAATAATGGCGGTCTTTCTATGGATATCTTCAATAACATTGGAGATCTCTTGCAGCTGATCATTCGCTTTTTGAATCGACGCCATGGAGTGTGACATGCGGTCCATAATTTGTTTTCCTTCGGTGGACTTGCCCAACGCATCTTGGGAAGTCTCTAAAGAAAGCTTAATATTTTGACCGGTTTGCGCGATCATACTGCTCATTTCGCTTAAAGCTGAAACTGATTCCTGAATCGCCGCAGATTGTTCCACGGTGGAGTCTTTAACTTTACCTGACTCGTCCCCCACTACGATACTGAGATGACTGACTTCTTCAGAAACATCAGCGATCTTTCGCAAGAGTTGATCGAATGATTTTTTAGTCCAAATGAAAATGACAAGTCCCACGATGGAACTCAAGAACAGGCCAAATAATGAGTAGATAACAACCGACTTCACGATGTCTTTACCCTGACCATCAGTGCTTTTTATGTCATTTTCGATTCTAACTTCGAGTTCCTGGAACATTTTTTCGAGCTTCGAGAATTCAGTGTGAAATTGATCAGCGAAGGCTTCCTGATTCTCCTTTTTTCCGTTGGCCACAGACTCCGCCAAATTGAAGCTTGCTTCCACGTAAAGGCTCACATTCTTATCAAGCTCTTCTATATCTTGCTTGATGCTTTTCGGAAAATGGATGGCCTTCAACATTTTTATATTGGAAGCAATTTCCTGAGTCTTTTCCTTCAACTCTTCTTCAGCTTTTAAGATCTTATCTTTCTGGCTGTGCGGGTCCAGGCTGGAAATCTCAAATACGGATGAGCGAATTCCATCATGATACATGTCCGCATTTAACAAAAATTTCGTTGCCGGGAGGGAAACCTCTGTCACCTTGCTTAAGCTCCCGAGAATGGATCTTGACTTGGTGATTGCCACTGCTATGAGAACTCCTTGAGCTGCTAAAAGTGCAAAAGTTAATAGAAACAATCTCACTTTCAGGCTGAATACTTTATTTGTCATAATTTTCTCCAATAATTATTTTATTAAATTTCATAATCAAGCAGCCTTAAGTTCTTCTTCAGTCAAGAACTTGTGAAGATCGAGGATGGTAACAAGCTGCTCTTTGCTTTTTGCCACGCCTGCCAAATATTCCTGCTTTACCTTGGACATAACCACCGGCTTTCTATCGACATCCGTCTCCGCAAACTCCTGGACACATTCCACGGAGTCCACAACGGCTGCTATCAAACCCCTGCCGGTATCACATAGTAAAATAGATGTTTTTGGGCCGACTGGGTTCGGTAAACCGAATTTTAAGCGAAGATCGAGAACGCCGACGATGGCCCCACGGACATTTATAACGCCACTAAAGTGATGCACCATATTTGGCATATACTTCGGATTCTGGTACTCTAGAACCTCTCGCACAGAAAGCAATGGACTCGAGTAAAGCTCATTGCCAATTTTGTAGACTAGATATTTATAGTCATTTTCATTTAAACTCATGCTACTCTCTCTTTCGTGCGAAATTCGTTGGCAAAATGCGATGCTAAAGCGGACATATCAATAATTAAACCAGGCTCCCCATTGCCAAGAATGGTTCCGCCTAAAAGGCCGAAGGAGCCATTGATGTTTTCATTTAAAGGACGGATAACCACCTGCTGCTGTCCGACCACTCGATCAATCAAAAAACCAATTTTGTTTGATTCATGTTTGCAGACCAATATAGCTTTTTTCTGGGTCTTTTCTGTAGGTCTTCGAGAGGCCTTTGCCACTAACAGAGACTCTAAATCTTGCAGCGGCATTACATGATCATTATGAACAATCATTTTTTTAGATAAATCCATCTCGCCTTCCTCAAAGTTGATGACTTCTTCTATGGCCCCCACTGGAAGAACATAATTGTGTCCTGACAAAGTGATCAATAAGGCGTCAATAATACTTACGGAGGTTGGCAAAGTGACTGTAAATTGCGTGCCTTTCCCGACTTCACTGAAAATTTCAATACTGCCGTTGAGATCGTCGAGCGTTCGCTTCACTACATCCATCCCAACCCCACGGCCGGAAACGTCAGTGATTTTCTCCGCTGTCGAAAATCCTGGCAATAAGATCAATCCGAAAATCTCTTTTTCGCTTAGTTTTTTATTCTCAGAAATCAGTCCCTTTTCAAGGGCCTTGGCCCGAATGTTTTGTGATGACAAGCCTTTGCCATTATCTTTGATCGTTAGTTCGACTCCGAAGGTATCTTGTCGGGCATGGATTGCAACGGTACCGAACTCGGGTTTGTCATCCATAATCCGGTCGGCTGGACGCTCAATCCCATGGTCAACGGCATTGCGAACAATATGCATTAAGGGATCCACAATCTTCTCAATAACCGTCTTATCCAGCTCTACTTCGCCTCCTGAAATCTCCACTTTGACAGCCTTCTCTAATGATCTGGAAAGATCCATGATATTTCTTTCCAGACGCTGAAACACCGATTGCAAGGGCTGCATCCGCAATGACAAGGCCCGGTCATAAAGTTCTTTGGTTAACTTCTGGCTTAATTGCAAAGAATTGGTGAATATTTTATTGTTATTTTCCTGGCCCCCGCGAGTGTGCCAGACAATCGTTTGATGAATGGAAAGTTCTCCTATCACCTGGATCAGTTGATCTAATTTTTGCGCGGAAACGCGGATGGTTTCATTCGATGGGGCTTTTCTCTTTTCGTTCACCGCGGTTTTTGCCGTTGTTTGAGTCTCCGGCTGAGGCATTTCTCGCGCTTCAGGATGAACTCCAGAAGAGAGCGTCCGAGATTCCGTTGAAGTTTCCGAACTAACCCCTGAATTTACAGCGTTGAGCTGTTGAAAAAAAGATTTAAATTCATTTAAAAAGGTTTGATGATCAGGAAGATAAGCGGGCTCTGTCTTAGCCTCAATGATCCATTCTGATAAATGCTTGTGAGACTCTAGTAAAAACTGAATGATTTTCTCGCTCAACTTCAATTGTCCGTCGCGCAATAAGGTGATTCCATCTTCCACTTGATGGACGTAATCCCCCATCGCAATGAGACCCACGGCACGAGAGCCGCCCTTGATATTGTGCGCCAACCTAAAGAGTTCCTGGTACAAATCTTGATTTTCGCCTTGTGATAACTCTAAACAAACTTGTTCCCACCTGGTCAGTGAATCCAGGGCTTCATCACAAAACGAAGTTATCATTTCCATATCAAAGTCCATAAACTATTTCCTATGCCGCTTCCATATTTGTTGCATTTAAAAGCTCAACCGCATTTTTCTGAAGAAGCTCCAATTCCCCCAACACGTGCTCTGTATGCATGATTGTTAAAATGACTTTTTCAAAAGCGCCTGTGCTGGCTTCCAAGGCCCCTAAGATATCATTCACTGGCGTATTGATGAACCCGATCAATTGCCCCATTTCCACCAGGAAGTGCTTAAACATCGAGGTGATATCAACCGACCGGGAGCCTTCCAGCATTCCTCCGGTTTTTATCAGATCCAATCGCACGATCACCTTGCTCAATTCGGTCGTGTCTTTTCTTAGTCTTAATAAGATCTCATAGAATTGATTTTGTTGTTGAGAACTGACCATAAATAGGTCCTTGACCGCCAGGATGATCACTCTCAATTCACTTAGTAACTTTCGAATCTCTGCTTCACTGGAAATTTTCCCCGCACTCATTCCATCAATGGATTCTTTAAGAAAGAACGCCAACATTTCGGTTTGAACACGAGAGCAGGAAATACTGAAAAGAACTTCTTCTAACTTAGACAGGACTGCGGCGGAAAACTTTTCGAAATTGGCATAGCTCTGAATTATTTGTTTCGTGGTTCCTTGAAACGTGTTTGCCACAACAGCCAAGGTACTTCCATCCTTGCCTAACTTATGCGCGGAAATAGACATATTAATGGCGAGGTTCTCCAACCTTTCGCAGGCACGAGCTATAACCTTGGATTCAGATCCGCACTTTTGTTTTAAATCCTTGAAGACCTCAAGGCTCTTGACCGTTTCCGCGAAGCCATGAGCCGCCACTAGCACCAACTGATGCATTTCGCAAAATCCGCGGGTTTGAGAAGTATCACAGCAGTGGGTTTTTTGTGAACCCGACGTTGGTATTAGACTTTGATCCCTTAATTGAAGCTCAGTTTTCAAGGCGTAGGCCTGGAAGCTTTCATAATTTTCAAATCCAGCTTTTTTTACAAGCTGAACCATATGAGCTAAAGCCGCATCGATCCCTTTTTCGTTTTCAACCTTAAGGACCTCTTTGTAAATATCTTCCACTACTTGCAAAACACCGGAAGTTGGTTTCAATCGAATAGAAAAATATCCGCCTTTTACAGGGAACACCGTTGCCAAGACCCAATAATACTTTCCAGTTGCTGATCTGTTCTTTACGTAGGCAGCGATAATTTTACCTTGCTTAATTGTATCCCAAAGCAAACGAAATACCGCCTTCGGCATATGAGGATGTCGGATGATGTTATGAGGGCTCCCGATTAATTCCTCTTTAGAGAATTCTGATACTCGAACAAACACATCGTTACCAAACTGAATAACCCCGCGCTCGTCTGTACGAGATATAAATAACTCGGCAAGACCAAATGGAGACTCCAGGTTTTCTAATATTTGATTACTTTTCATCGATACTTCCCGTCGAGAATTCCTCATGAAACTTCAACATCTCTTCGGTATAGGCCAGGGAAGTAATTAGTCCAGGAATATAAGAGATGGAGTGAAAAGAGACGTTTAAGATTAAAAGGGAGGTCTCTTTGGCTCCTCTCGCATTTATAATCCGCAGCAAAAGAAGTTTATCTTTTGCAATCAAAGGAAATTCCAAATACTAAAGGGGCCAACAAACTAACTTAAGTTGATTACTTCGCTTCACTGGTATCAAAATGTCCACACAAACTTAGGTATAGTAAATGCAATAAAAGAAAATATTAACCAAGGAGGTTATTATGACACTATTTAGATTAATACCGGCAGCGTGCTTGCTGGCTCTTTCAATGGTTTCCGCAGGACAGGCTCAAGTTGGTAGAATCGACCCAGGTGGCAGGGTTGTCATCACCTGTTCGAGCAGTGGGTATGCTTACAACACCTGTTACGTAGGGCAGCAGGTTGCCTATGCTAGATTGGTCTCTCAATTATCTCGATCCGCATGTATAGAAGGAAGCACTTGGGGCTATGCAAATGATTCTATTTGGGTTGATAAAGGATGTAGAGCTAACTTTGAAGTGATTACGGCTGATTATGGCCGTCCTCCGGGCGGAGGAGGATATCCTCCTCCAGGTCGTGGTGGATACCCGCCTCCAGGTCGTGGCGGATACCCTCCTCCCCACCATCCGCCTATCTATGAAGAATCTATTAATTGTGCTAGCTCAGGCTACAGATTCAATAGCTGCTACCCGGCTAGTGGGTTAAGAATCCGATCTGCTCAACTTTCTCGCCAAGATTCACGCACCCAATGCGTTGAAGGCAATACTTGGGGTTATGACAATAATAGAATTTGGGTCGATAAAGGATGCCGTGGAGAATTCAGAGTTCAGACTTATTAGTCAGTTCAGGGCTGCGGGATCCCACCGCAGCCCGCTTCGTCACTCAAAAAAAGAATAGATGGGGTAATGGTCAGAACCTTTTCTCTCGTTAAATCTTAGCCAAGGCTTGATTTTATCAGTGCCACTATTTTTAAAAAGAATGTGATCAAGATGCTGAGTGAAGCCCCAGGACTGGAAAGTGTAGTCCTTTTCAGAAGAAGCATAAGTTGGTTGCCATCCTCGATCTTTAAAAAAATCATAAGTTAACTTCACTTCTTTTTCTCCAGTAACTCCCGATCCCCAGTTCGCGATGGAATCCGAAGTATTAAAATCTCCTAAGAGGATCTGGGTTCCTTTAAAATTTATTTTATCTAAGGCCGTTATAAGGCTCAGAATCTGTTTCCTACGATCTAAATAAGAAATGTCTTTATAGTGAACCTCGTGATCTGTATTGATCACCATAATCTCTCGACCCTCGATTTGAATCCAAGCAACAAGGGCTTCTCTATTTTTTTTGTCCGTATGCTCTAACGGAATGACCATACTCTTGAGAATTGGATATTTACTAACAATCGCATGGCCCTCGATATTTCCATCATCATCTTTAGCGACTTTCTGGGTAACAACATAAGGATATTTACCTACAGGGAGAATACCGTGTAGTAATAGATTGTCTTGATCAGAATCTCGAAAACGCACTTCTTGAAATGCAAAAATAGAGATATGATTAAGATTTTTCAAATCCCTTTTTAGGCCTTCCAGGTCGCTCATATTGTGTAAATTGTATGTCCCAATGGAATATGCAAAAACTTGATAAGATTGAAAAATCAAAACTAAGCTTGCCAATAGTATTTTCATTTCGACTCCTTTAAAAAATTCCTGCTGCGAGTAATTTACACTGAATTGCGGATTTTGTATTTGAATTCCCTCATGAGGGCTTTATGCCTTCCTGGAGAGGGTTCAATATAGAAATAATTCATCATTGTTGGGATTATGATCAAGTTTTTTACATAAAAATAAGAATTACAGACATCGTAAATTATCATTTGGTTTCTCTAGAATCTATGGCAAATAATTCTGGATACTAGCAATAGACCCCTAAGGAGGGTCCATCATGAAAAAAATCTTAGCTTTATTTCTTGTATTCAGCTTGGCGCCCCTTAAATCATGGACGGAAGAAACCATTCAGGACCGCCTGCGTAATAAAAAACTGGTTGCTGCCCATCAGGGTGGAGTCTTTGATGGCACACCCAACACTCTCCAACTATTTGAGCATGCGAGACGGAATGGAGCCGATATTATTGAGATGGATTTGCATTTGTCTAAAGAGGGCATTCCGGTTGTTTTTCACGATGACACCTTAGACTCCTTGACTGATTGCCAAGGCAAAGTAAGTGACCTTACAGTGGCTGAATTAAAAAAATGTGAAATTAGCTTTGTCTTTAGAGGTGGAAATATTCCGACCTTTGAGGAGGTTCTTCAGTGGAATAACGGAAGAATTATTTTAAATGCAGAGTTTAAAGTTCCTGAGGCGGTAGTTCCCGCCATTCGTTTGGTGGAGAAATATAAAGCTTATTCTTCAGTTTACTTTCAAACCAAGGGGGATCCCCAATTATATACCTCCGCAAGATCTCAAAATCCGAAAGTGGCGTTACTCTTTGCCCCACCCAATGTTGAGTCCTTAAACTGGGCGCTTTCTCTCAATGACGATTTCCTCGTGGTGATTGAATTGCATGAGAACTTAAGAACCAAGGAGATAATCGATGCGATACACCGGGCTCATAAGTGGGCTTCTGAAAATTCATGGCATTGGCGTTTTGATCACGAATTTTTTGGCGTGTCCTGCGCCGAAGGTTTTTACGAGATCGGTTTGGATATTCTTGTTTCTAATCGTCCGAAGCAGTGCGGGGCCGATCGCGCTGACTTTAGAATCTCACTCAAGGCCAAAGACTATAATCCGAGATGAATGGGTCTGAGTTTTCCAAGTCCGTGACTGCAGGCCCGCTGCGACGGCTATAAGCTGTTTACCATTCGTCTCATAGGAAATAACTCCTCCGCCGATAGGCTCGCCAATTTTTGATTGGTAAAGAACCTTCCCTGTTTCGGCATTCAAGGCTAGAAAATTTCCATCAAGATCGCCTGTAAACACAAGGCCACCCGCTGTCGGAGTGACTGCCGCTATTAAAGGGGTGGCTGCTTGATATTGCCAGCGAACATTTCCATCATTGGCGTCGAAAGCCGTGAGCCAACCTCTCCAATTTGATTTGGGATCCATTGTCCCGAAGGGTTCCCTCGGATCTGCGCCGGTAAATGGTTCACCTGGAATCGCCTTGGCGGGAAGTCCGCTTTCCGCAAGCTTCACTGTGGTACACCAATCCGTCGCTGGCACAAAAAGAGTGTTCAGGGTGGGATGGTAGGCAGCGCCATTCCATTCAGAACCTCCTTGGGTCCCCGGGCAGAATCGTGTCCCAGAAACCGTCATTGGGACCTCCTCATTCAAATGACTGGTCGTGGGTTTCGCGAGAATTTCACTCTTTATATCCAAATCCACAAAGTACAGATAGCCGTCCTTGCCAGCTTCTGCCATCATCAAATGTCCGTTAGAGGCTCGATAAAGCACGGGCACTGTGGAGACATCCCAATCGTGAATATCATCCTTTGTTAATTGATACCAACTCTTCAGGGTTCCTGTAAAAGCATCGAGTATGACAACACTGTCAGAGTAAAGATTCAATCCAGGACGCACTGATTTCACAAAATCTGGAGCGGCATTGCCGACTGGAATCAAGATGAAACCATTCGCTTCATCAATAGTATAAGAAGTCCAAGTTGCAGCTCCTGTTCGCGGCACTTGAACTGAAGACAATGGCCAAGTTTCTGATCCCGGTCCGGTTATTGGAGCAAGCTCAAAGGACCAAAGCTTCTTGCCATCGGACTCCTGAAAGGCCATCAGGCGGCCTCTCACTCCGACATTGTCTCCTCCTGCTTGACCGATGTAGACGATGCCGTTCCACACCACCGGTACAGCCGGAAGACTTTCTCCAACATCCGGGTTTGCCACCTTGGTTTCCCACAAAAGGGCTCCCGTCTTCGCATTCAATGCAATTAAATACCCATCGTTAGATCCCCGGTAAACATGTTCGTTCGCAAAGAAGGCGCCGCGGTTCACGTGAAGCGAATTTGTTGCCGTCTTGAATTCGCGGTGATACTTCCAAATCTGCTTGCAAGTGGCGGCATCAATGGCGTAAGTGTCATTCTCTGTCGTAATATACATCACACTCTGACTTACGACCGGGCCATTTTGAAAATTGAGTTTTTCCTTTAGATCAAAGATGCATCGAACTTTTAACCTTCCGATATTATTTTGATCGATTTCCGCCAGGGGCGAGAAACGCTGTGAATCGAGTGTCCCATTAAAACCCGGCCAATCCCCCGGAACTACATTGACCTCCACCTGCCTTGCATAGCTCTTAAATGCTATTTCTATTGATAAAATGAATGCAATGAAAACCACAACGGCAAGGATTTTTTTCCTTGTAGGCATGAGAACCCCCTCACAATTCTTGAATCGATTATTTCTCATCGTATGGAATTTAAGAACCGACCACAAGAAAGGAGGAGATGTTTCTTTGCAACCACCGGTCTGATGAATGGCAGATAGCCGCTCACAACTCACTGCAACGAGAGCCAAAACGGAAATTTCAAGGTGAGCTTCGCCGCTCTGAAAAAAATCAGTGCCTTTGCTCGGCAATTAAACTAGGTTTTCTAAAGCTTATTAATTGGGGGAAATATGTTACGTTTACTTTATCGTCTGTTTTATTCAGTGGCTTTTATTTTGGGCTTTTCATTTCACTCGCTAGCAAGCAGTCCTTTGCTTCCATTCGTCAACGGTGGAGATAAAGTTCTTGCCGATGATCCTATCGCTAAATCCACAGTCATGCTTGAAACTGATAAGCAATACTGTTCGGCTACGATTATCAGTGATAATATGTTACTCACTGCCGCCCATTGCATCGGTGAAAATGAGCCTTGGGTGTTGATTCATTTCTCAGGCCTTGAAAGCGCTCTCACTCGCTCAGCCAGCCGGTCTTTGCGCCATGAAGGGTATCAAGATCTACAAGATACAACTCGCAATGATATAGCCCTTGTCTTTTTTGAAGGGGGCCTCCCCGAGGGTTTTCTGCCCATGATGATTTTGCCCGCTGATAAAGATTTAGCGGTCGGTGACGAGTTACAAATCGCGGGCTATGGCGCTGGAGGTCCGCTCGGATCTCTGGCAAAGGTGAGTTTAAAAGTCAGTGATTTTCTAGATACACGGAGATTGATTAAATTCGCCCAGACCACCCATCGAGGGATTTGCCACGGCGATTCTGGAGGTCCCGCTTTTAAGGTCCTCAATAACCAATTGTATTTAGCTGGAGTTGCCTCCTACGCCAATGAGATTGATTGCAGTGACTATTCCGTTTACACCCGGGCAACGAACTACATTGACTGGATTCTCCAGAAGCAGAAAGAATAAAATGGAGCTATCTGAGAGCTGACTGGATCATTGTGCCTAATTTTCAGACAGGCGTATAAAAAAAATGCCATTACATTTTTGAATTTTCAATTCAAGACAAATTTATTATAGACTGCGCCGATCCAAAGCCCTTTTTATTTTCGGGGCTATTAAAGATAAGGACAGTTATGATTAAAAAAATTTTTTCACTTTTACTTGTGATCTCACTTAACGCCTGTTTCGCGCAAGCTTCTTCTGATTTGCAAATTCATTTTTTATCCATCCCCTACGGAAGCGAGGTGCTGAACCTGCGGATTGGAATCCAAAATCCTGACCAGGTTGCGGTTGGAGATATTTTATATATTCATGGATTTGGGGACCGTCTTGACAATCATCAACCTTTATTTCGTGCTTGGACAAAAGCAGGCTTTCGAGTCATAGCCTTCGATCTCCCCTCTCATGGAGAAAATTCTGGAACCTACAATGATTTAAATAACTTTAGCTTCGAGGAGCTTGCCGCTTTAGCAGTCAAAGTAGAGGGCGAAACTAAGCCCGATACCGCACGACCTCTTATTCTTTCCGGATGGTCTACGGGAGGCCTGGTGGTGGTTCGAATGATCCAAGAAAAATGGATGGCAGACCTGTCTCGGCCCGTCAGTGGTGTGATCTTATTTGCTCCAGGTATTTCCGTCAGAAAATTCCCATGGACTTTCGGAAATCGCTTGGGAATGGTGACGGAAAAGACCCTGACCCACGATCCTCACCCACCGCATGTAGCTCCTGTCCGTCCTGACACCCCTTTTTGGAGTCATCTGGCTTTTCAATTTTCCCCAAGGCTTGTTGCTGAATCCATTCTTTCACAGCACCGCAGTTATCCGACAGACATTCCGACTTTAATATTCACTGGCGGCGATGCTGAAGATATGTACGCTAAAGAATGGGTGGTTCGCTCTTGGATCCAAGAACAGAATCGGGTTCGACAATCTTCGCAAAGCTCCCCCATTGTCAATGTCGCCTGCTCCGGAGCAAGACACGAGCTGGATAATGAAACCGAGTCTTTCGGTGGCCTAGAGGTTCAAAATAGCTCAGCAGCTTTCGCACAAGCGATTGCAGCAGGAAAACTTGAAATGTTTTCCGCTGGAAAAGATACTTTTGGGAAGATTTGCAAATGATTTAGGAGCATAACTCAGCGTTCCCATGGAACCCTATTGCCTTTACTATTTTGTGAGAAAAAAGATCGATGTAGTCTAATCGTCTTATCTTAAAGATATCCAAGTAATCATTTTATTTAAAAATTTAAATTCGAAAAAAGGAGAGCCCATGGAAATCTATGAGATCTTAAAAAATGATCATCAGGAAGTGAAGGACCTTTTCGAGGATATAGATGAATTCCTAAGAAATGGGAACTTTGAAGAGGCCGAGAGTGCTTTTGAAACCCTTCGTGTCGAATTGACGGCTCATTCGAAAGCGGAGCAAGAAGTTTTTTATCAGCCTTTAAAAGTTATAAGCGAAGATCTCGAAGATGATGAGGTCTCAGGTGAAGAGCTTTTAGGAGAGGCTGAACAGGAGCATCACCTGGTCGCTCTGCTTTTAAATGAACTTTCACGTTTAGATGTGGAAGAGGAAGATTGGAAAGCGAAACTGACAGTCCTTCAGGAGCTGGTTGATCACCATATTGAAACGGAAGAAGGGGAAATCTTTGACGAAGCAAGAAAGTGTTTTTCCGCAGAGGAAGCCGAAATGATCGCGGAAAATATGCAGGACTTAAAAGAGAAATACAAAGGAATGATCGAAAGTGCCTTGGCCGAAGATATCGCTCTTTTCAATCAACCCATAAGAAATCCGGTGGATGCCTCACAAACGTCTTTCAGCCGGTAGAGATCCTACTTCAGCTGCTCACCAGTACTTTCGCTTGCAGTCCGGTGAGTTCATGATACTGCCTGGCCACAAAAGAGCCCACAGTCTTACTAGTACCGGGTCTGGTGAGGCCGACAATGGATCCCCCAAAACCACCCCCCGTAAGCCTCGCACCGTAAACATCCCCATGTTCCCGGCATAATCGCACTAAGGTGTCAATTTCCGGAATCGAAACTTCATAATCTTGTGCCATCGATAAATGAGATTCATAAAACAACTCTCCGAGGCGTACCACCTCCCCCTTGAGAAGGGCTTGCACGGCGGAGTGGACTCGTTGATTTTCAGTGATCACATGCCGGGCGCGACGTTGCAAAACAGGTGGAAGCTCTTCTAGTTTCGGCAGGTCGGCAAGGGTCAGCTCACGCAGTTCATGAATTTTTAAACGGCCACAGGCCTCTTCGCATTCGCTACGCCGTTGATTGTAATCTCCTCCGGCATGATCATGCATCACTCCTGAATTGATCACTAATAAATCCATTTTGTCCAGACACAGAGGAATGTGCTGGTAGGCCAGAGTCTTGGTATCCAAAAATAAGGCTTCTCCTTCTTTTGCCAAGCAACAAGCCATTTGATCCATAATACCCACTCGGGCCCCGACAAATTCATTCTCTGCTCTTTGACCAATTTTTGCGATTTCAATATCCGACAAATTCAGCGAGAAAGCTTCACGCAAGGCTTTTAAAAAGCTGACCTCCAAGGCCGCGCTGGAAGACAGTCCACTTCCCACCGGGACCGTTGAATCCACCTGAAGCTTAAAACCAGATATTTTCATTCCCTCTTGGTCGAGGATCCTCGTGACTCCTTGAATATAATCTATCCAGGTTTTTGTCGGAGCTTCTTCTCCTAAAGAGTAATAAATTTCTCTTCCGCCGCCTTCCTCGAGATTGCTGGAAGAAGCGGAAACTCTGCGATCTTCCCGTCTCCACAAAGAGACCAAGGTCTTTTGTGGAATCGTCGTGGGCAGCACCCAACCACCATTGTAGTCCGTATGCTCACCGATCAAATTGACTCTTCCATGAGCCTGCGCAGTAATGTTTTTCATGATTTCACCCATACTTGAGGACGAGATCTTTCTGCAAAGGAAGTCGTCGGCCAGTGAGGGTCGACCGTTAAAATTTCGATTCCGTTTTCACTCATTAAAACTGTATCTTCTGTTTTTGCCCCCGGCAGACTGGGATTCCACGCTAAAGCCATTCCTCGAGACAATTTCACTTGTGGCGGAGATTCCGGGGAAACCACATACTCCCGAGAAAGATAGCCCGTGGGTCCTCCCTGGTGATGACGCTCGACTTCAACAGCGCAGTTAAGATTTCGATACGCCCCCGCTATTTCTTTAAAAAGTTCCGTCAAAGTTTTGCCAGGAACCGAGGAGTGAAAAGCCGCAGCCTCAACCGCAAGAGTCATAGCGAACCTCCTTTCTTCATCAGACGTCAGCGGTCGAAAATAAATAAATCGCGTCAAGTTCGCATACAAGCCAAAGCCTCGAGCGCAAAATACCATCATCGCCGACTCACCTAATTTTTCGGACCCTGCGATAGGATGACGGTGAAGCAAACAACGTCGATGACTGCCGACCATCACCAAGGCAGGATCAAGTCCCCGAGTCCACAAGGCTCTCGCTCCTTCACCAGCTAACTGATTTTCACTCCAGTCAGGTTCGGCCTTAGTGAGGGCCTCTGTCATGGCCTCTGCCGCTAATCGTCCGACCTGTCGATAACGTTGAATTTCTTCAGGGCCCAAAATCAGCTTTAAATCGCGAAAGGAATCAGGGATTAACTTTTCGCTTCCGCTAGGCCGATCCGAGTAGCAGGCCCCGGGGCTGTGTTGTTGAATAAATTTTTCCAACAACGAAGCTTGCTCCCATGGAAAGGCCATAATTTCAAATTCTAGAGGCACTTCTTCCTGGGCCAAACGATCTTGTTCAATTTTATTGGTCAAAACCCAGGCTTTGGTGGCGGTGATGAAAATTTCCGCCACACCAAGTTCACTGGTAAAAATAACTGTGCTGCGTCCTCCACACGTTGCCCAACTAAACCAATCGACACCTTTAAGGCGGAGGGTCTGAGTTTTTTCCGAAACCATTTGCTCGCGCAATTTGTTGATCTTTATCGCAGCTTCAGTCATCACAGTGTCACCTCAACAGCTCGCAGTTCAGCGGCCTTTTCTTCAGGAAGAGTGTCGTTAATGAAAAATCCCGCGCCAAGCTCCGTCCCGGCCAGATATTTCAAGCGATCTTTAGTCCTTAAAGGTGGAAATATTTCGATATGGACATGGGATTCGGGATGCACATTTCCATCTGTGGGCGCCTGGTAAAGCACCATCAAATAGGGAAATGTTCTATTCCACAAATTATCGAATTTCAGCAGCACCGTTTTTAAGGTCTTGGCGAAGTCTTTCAATTCTTGGTTATTCAAATCATAGAGCCAAGCGGACCGGCGCTTAGGAGCAATCCAAGTCTCATAGGGATAACGTGCGCAGGGAGGAATGAAAGAAACCACCCTTTCTTCTTCATGAATCAAGCGGTTTTGTTTTATTACTTCATCTTGAACTAGGTCTTCCAATAAGCCCCGTTGATTCTCTTCAAAGTAAAGACTTTGCATTTCGAACATGCGTTGCGGAATGGGCGGCACCAGAGGATAACAATAAATTTGTCCATGAGGATGATGTAAAGTAACGCCGACTTCAACCCCACGGTTTTCAAAAGGCATAACATATTGAATTTCTTCGCGGCTTCCGATCACTCTTGTTCGGTCGGCCCACACCTGCAACAACAACTCAATATGATCCAAGGGTAGGGCCCCTAAACTTGTATGAGGGTCTTGCGTGAACACCACAACTTCGCAATGCCCCTTTCCTGGCTTAGTGGGAATAGAAAGCTCTGGACTCTCTTGCGCTCGGTCCGTCAAAGAAGGAAATAGGTTTTCAAAGACGGCGATGTCATAATCCCCAGCCGGAAGCTCTGTAGGGAATTCCCGCGATCGAGTCACCGCCAGAGGAGAATATTCTTTAGGCGGCAGAAAAGTGCGGTTCTGCCGGTGAGCCGCGTAGGCGACCCATTCACCGCGCAGTGGATGCCAACGCAAATGAGGAGTGCCCATGACTTCTACATGAGGAGGATTTGTGGGAAGAATAGAGGGTGAAATGGGACGACGCGAGTAAAGAGTCAGTCCACGACCATCAGGCTTTATAAAATCTCTTTTTTCCATTATAGCCCTCTGGATGCAAAGAATGCCATTGCCAAGCATGTTTTACGATAGACTGTATTTCGGGATACTGAGGTCGCCAATTTAAAACCTCGCGGGCTTTAAGGCTGCTTGCGACTAAAGCCGGTGGATCGCCGGGCCGTCGATCCTCTTCCTTCACCGGGAGCTTCAAACTAGTGGCTTCCTCACAGGCTCGAAGAACTTCACGCACAGAAAAACCCTTTTCACTTCCAAGATTAAATACCTCTCCGTGCCCAGGCTGCGTGGATTCAATGGCTAAAACGTGAGCACGAGCCAGATCCACGACATGAACGTAATCCCTCAGACAAGTGCCATCGGGGGTTGGATAATCTGTCCCGTAAATTTTTACCGGATTTTGCGTATCTAATGCCACGGCTAATATTCGCGGAATCAGATGAGTTTCAGGATGATGGTCTTCACCGATGGTGCCATCGGGATGAGCTCCAGCCACGTTGAAATAGCGCAAAATAGTGTACCCCAGCCCATAGGCCCTCGAATAATCTTCGATCGCCATCTCGGTCATCATTTTGCTTCGGCCGTAAGGATTAATAGGGTGCCGGTCTTGAGTTTCTTCGATCGGTATTTTTTTTGGAGTCCCATAAACCGCCGCAGTCGAAGAAAATATCAAGCGGAGAACCTGGGCTTTGCGCATGGCTCCTAAAAGGCAGAGACTATGCACAAAGTTATTCTGATAATATTTCTCGGGATCAGCCACGCTCTCGGCGACTTCAATGTTTGCGGCAAAATGCATTACTACGTCAATGTGATGGGTTTTTAAGATATTCAGCAAAAGCTCTTCATTGCCGGTGCTTCCAATAATC
This sequence comes from Pseudobdellovibrionaceae bacterium, assembly GCA_036559425.1. Lineage (GTDB taxonomy): Bacteria > Bdellovibrionota > Bdellovibrionia > Bdellovibrionales > Bdellovibrionaceae > JACMRP01. Next base: position 17,167 of record DATBTE010000259.1, read on the forward strand.
AATTCCGCCTTTGGATCCACGGCTTCACGGCGCCCGTTGGAAAGATCATCGAGAACCTCTACTTGATGCCCTTGCGCTAACGTTTCGCGAACCGCGTGACTTCCTATGTATCCGGCTCCGCCGGTGATTAAGATTCGCATTGTTGTTCTCCTCTCGTTCAGACAGCTGCAGGGTTATATTTTCAAAGTGGATGGTGGCTAAATTTTGGCCACTGCAAAATATTTTTTTCAAGACAGATTTTTGCCAGATCTAAAGACTCTCCTATCACCACATGCATATCGAGATATCGATATGTTCCCATGCGGCCAATAAAAGTGATCTTGTCCTCTTTTTCGATCAAGCTGATATATTTTTCTAAAAGGCTTTTATCGCTGTTTAGGCGCAGTGGATAGTAAGGGATGTCGTTTTCAGTGCAAAAAGCACTGTACTCTCTAAAACAGACGGTTTGCGCATGTTCTTCCCAAGGTGCAAAATGTTTGTGTTCAGCAATGCGCGTATAGGGAATCTCCTCGGCGCAATAATTAATCACTGCATTTCCTTGGTAATCCCCGTGCTCATCAAATCGCTCAAATTTCAGAGTTCTGTATCCCAGGCGTCCCAAATCAAAATTAAAGTAAGCGTCCATGGGTCCACTCCAAAATAAATGGGCAAATTCATTTTTCTGTTCACGCGGTAGGCGTTTGCCGAGATGAACTTTTATGTCTTCATGATCCAGAATATTTTCAATAATTTTAGTGTAGCCCTCGACGGGAATGCCCTGATATTTTTGATTGTAGTAATTGTCATCGTAATTGAAACGCACCGGAAGTCGCTTCAAAATGGAGGCCGGTAACTCGGTGGGCTCTACGCCCCATTGTTTTTTAGTGTACCCATAAAAAAAATTCTTATACAGATCTTTTCCTAAAAACTTTAAGGCTTGCTCTTCAAAGTTTTTAGGCTCGTCGACAGAAACGTCGCCTTGGGAAAGCATAAAGTCGTGGGCCTCCCGCGGGTTCATTTTTTTTCCAAAGAACTGGTTCAGCGTCAACAAATTCATAGGCAAGGAAAAAACCCCTCGCTTGGTCACGGCTTTAACCTGATTTCTAAAGTCTCCGAATTTCCCCCAACGATTGAGGTAATTCCAGACTTCCTCTCGGCTGGTATTAAAAATATGCGGACCGTATTGATGAATCATTATCCCACTTTGCGGATCACGAAAGGTATGACAGTTTCCCGCCACATGGGATCTTTCGTCATAAACTGTCACTGTGTAGCCGCCGCTCTCGGCCAGCTCTCGGGCCAGGACCGCGCCAGCGAAGCCAGCTCCAGCAATGCCAATTTTTTGTTTCATAAATACTCCTTCAAATTCTGATTTCTAATTCAGAAAAATATCTACTCACGGCATTTTCAAATGTTGGCATGACTTTTATTTTTTCACTTGTGAGAACACTGTTACGAGGACGTGGAGCGCGAAGATTCAGCTCGGCGAGATTTTTTTCAATGATCAACGAAGTGTCTAAGGAAATGTCTAAGCAAGTGTCTAAACAAAAGTTCCGCTGGTTCGCTTGATCTGCGACGACTCTAGCAAACTCCGCCCATGAGAGGGCCCCTTCATTCGCCAGATGAAGCAAGCCGTACTCTCCGTCCAAGAGTAGATCGAGGCAAGTATGAACCAGATCCGGGATGTAAGTCGGAGAAACTTTTATGTCGCGACAAACAAAAACCTTCTTCTTAAGTGACAGGTCTTTCAAAATATTCGTGGCAAAATTAAATTGATCCCAAGGACCGAAGAAAGAACTCGTTCGAACTACCAGGGCTTCCGAGTAAAGACTTAATACTTTAACTTCACTCTCGGCTTTGGAACGACCATAGACATTGAGCGGCGATGGTTTGTGACTTTCAACATAAGGTATTTCCAAAGTACCATC
>DATBTE010000260.1:0-4455 GCA_036559425.1 Pseudobdellovibrionaceae bacterium
AGCGCCCTGGGTGTGGATTGTTTATGTGGTGACCGTGATGCTATTTTATATTCCCCTGATAGGGCTTTTCATTGGCGCCTTTATTAAAAAAGAGAATGAAGAGTGGCTATGGACTCTGCAATGGTTCGTTGAGGTTTTTCAGGACGAAAATTTAACTCAAGGCCTCGTGAATTCCTTTCTAGTTGGCGGCAGCGCTTCTTTGATCTCAACCTTCCTCGGTACAACGGCCGCGATCGGTTTACAACATACCGATGGGTGGAATGGGCGATGGCTCCAAGGAATGTCTTTTTTATCGCTCTTCTTACCAGAAATTGTTTTCGCCCTTTCTTTGCTGTCATGGTTTTTTATTTTGCAATTCGAACTGGGTTATTTAACCGTCATTATCGCCCATGTGACGCTGACGATTTCTTATGTGATACTGACCGTGGGAGCCCGCTTAAGTTTATTGGATCGCAGCCTAGAGGACGCCGCTTCAGATCTCGGTGCGAATCCCTTTAAAACTCTTTGGTATATTACCTTGCCTCTTTTAAAACCGGCGATTTTTAGCGGTTTACTGCTGAGTTTCTTAATTTCATTTGATGATTTTCTCATCACCTTTTTTGTAAATGGCATCGGTAAAGACACTTTGCCAGTCAAACTTTACACCTCTATGAAAATGGGCTTAAGCCCTAAACTCAACGCCCTTTCAACCCTGATGTTGTTTGTGACCCTGACGGTGCTCCTTTTAATTTTCAAAAATCCCGCAGTTCGGGATCTGTTGCAGAATAAGAAAAAGAGTTAAGAATCAAAAAAGTGATCAGACATGGACAAGAAGAAAAGAGAAGGCACAGTTTTTAACTCTGCGCCTTTCAAGGAGTGTTTTGGACAAAAGCAAGGGATTTAAACAGTATTCTTTTAGTAGTCAAATATAAGAGTGATTATTTTAACTTACAAATCGCCGTTGCACTCACTTTATTTGCGGGTGTGGGTTTTCTTGGATCCCCCAGAAGCTGTACTACACTGTCATAGGTTTGGCTATCAAAACGACCCGAAGCCCCAACATGTCTGAGGGAATCAAATAAGTAAATTCGAGGCTGCTCGTTTGGAATCGCCCAGATCTCAATGGAATATCGATCAAAATGAAGTGTCCCTTCGGTTCCAAAAGTCAAATCAACCTCAATCTCTTGATTCTCACTGCAGAAAGACTTTGTGATAGCTATGGCCTCTTCGTCCCCACAGATATGGCATACGGCCACCTTATTTAAGGGCAAACCCTTCAATTCAGTTGAAAGTTTCCAATCATCGCCCTCAAGCCCCATCTTAAGGAAAACCTCATGTGCGATAAGTCGTCTTTTTTCTAACGAGTTCTTCGCTGCTAATGGATACTTAGAACTACTAAGATATATTAAATCCACTCCATCATAACAAGCTTCCACGGCGCGATCGCGAGTAGACAAAGGGATTCCCTCAAATTTCTGATCTGATTTGCCAGGATTTTTAATTTCAAATCTGCAAGACTCAAACACATTTTCAGCCACCATAATACTGCACTTATGGTTTTTTTTGATAAGCAAGGAGCTTACCAAGCTTCGCAACTTGCCGCAGAAGAATAGGAACCGTTATAAAGAACACCGTTGCTGTAATCGAGGTGCAGATTTCGTCGGCCCTTACAGGCATTGCTGCCGTTCATGGTAAAACTAATTCCCCATCCGCCATGTGGAAAAATTCCGCCTGCAACCCATTTCGAAATACTTGCAGTACAATCAATAATATCAAAATTCACGACGGTGCCGTTGCTCAACGTGCAGGTGATATTTCCGTTACTAAAGGCCTGAGCGAAAGAAGCGGAAGCCATCAGACAAATTCCAATTGCTACTAATTTTAACGATTTCATTCTTATTCCCTTTGTTAAGTTATTAAGTTTTATTTTTCAAATTTATTAAAATCTGTACAACATCAATATACTAGAAAGATTTCATTCTCGGAGATTTAGATCCGAGAATAAAACTGCCTTTAGTTCATGCAGGTATTTCGAGCAGAGGTAAGCGTTACCCCTCCTGCTTTATAAACTCTTTGTACACAATCATTTGCTGATACAATTTGCGATCCTACAATCAAAGTAGAAATCAAAAAAAACTGCCCTCTTTTTAAGTATTCCATAAATCTTCTTTATTGATACCGTTGCAAAGTCTGTGGGATTAATTTCCCATATTTTCAGACCGCAATCTTTTCAAGTCATTTTGACCTGCTAGAATGGTGCCGTTTCAAAAGGCGATTTATTTTCAATTGAAGGCAAAAGAGTGTTTAAACATCTTGTTTTAAGACGTTGAGTGTCACTGTCAAGAAGTTCTTCACTCTATTTAAAACTCGAACTTAACCAGCCCGTTTTTCATCCTTAAGCAGACGGCTGTAAGCGAGCTCTTGAAGGTACTTCCCTAAGAAAATATTTTGTGCGAGAAGCTTATAAAACTCGGCCTGGTTGATCTCAATCAGTAAACTATCCCTTTGGGCGAATACCGAGGCTGAACGCAATCCTTGATTTGCCAGCAATGCGATTTCACCGAGGATGCCACCTTGATTGAGGACATTGATATTCTGCCCATTTTTATTAACCACCAAAGAACCTTGAACAACGATATAAACACTGTGCCCCTTCTCTCCCTCATGAAAGAGAACTTGCCCTTCCGGACACTGAACAAACTTGCCAGAGTAGCTTAAGGCATCAAAGCAATCCGAAGGAACTTCTTTCAACAGAGGCGAATTCAAAAGAGCATGTTGAACCCAAAAACGATATTGCAGGCCCTGGGCTTTATCTTTTTTGAGATAACGGTCAAAGATTTCAGGCAAACAAGGGATCCGCAAAATGCGGCAGTCACTCAGTGAAATCACATCCGCAGATCTTGGGTGACCTAATAAAAAAGCCCCTTCACCGAAGACCGCATTATCAGAAAGTGTGGCCACCAAGTACTTCCCACTTTGTTGATGGGGCTTATAGATGCCCGCAGTCCCTTTAAGAATCACAAAAAGATCCCGAGTCGTTTCACCTTGACGACAAATTAGCGATTTGGGTGGCACATGATGCATCGTCGCCTTTGAGAGTAAAAAATCCGTGAGTTGCGGCTCAAGAGTTCTAAAAAATGGCAATTCTTTATAATTGCGCATGGAACCCATGGAACTCTCTGGAAAGTCTAAATTGACAATCTTATTCCAAAGCGATCTCTCGGAGGTGGGCTTCATTTTATCAAAATAAACATAAAAATTTAAATTGCGAAGGGATTTATTAGTGACCAACTTTTCAACCAGGTCTGCCAACTCCACAAAATTAACCAACCATCCTTGCTGTAGGAAATGATGAACCACGGCTTCAAGCGACTTACCGCCTTGCAGGACTTGCAAATACAGCTTCTGCAGATCTGTCAGATCTGACAGACCTGTAAAGTTCGCTTCAAAATGAACAACTTCTTTTTCGATCTTCATCGCTAGGCAGCCTTTCCTAGAAGTTCTTCAAGTTTTTTCAAGTGAGGATTCGTATTATAGTAAAGTTTGTCATTTTGTTTGTAATGCTCCACCAGCTTTAAAGCCACATAGCGTCCGCTCGCCTGGTGCAGTTTATCAGAAGAGCGCAGGAGACGTTGCACGCGAGTAATAAGCTCCTTGTCCACCACTTGCTTGCCTGTGACCAACAACGCATCCGCTGATAAACGATTGTGATCAGAATGAATGAACTTTTTTAAGAAATGAACATTCGAGGGCACCTCACCCAAAACGGCTACTGCGTTGGCTTGAACACGAGGTTCGGAAAACTGCAGATATAATTTCAAAATTTCCGTTAGTTTCTCAGAACCACAGCCCGCAGGAATTAAATTATGAGTCAGGGAAACCGCCGCCGAAAGAATTTTCGGATCCACGGGTTTATTGTGGGATTTACGATATGCGAACTCCAAGAAGTGGGTGAAAGACTTCTCCAGGTCTGAACAAATAACCTGGGCCTTTATGAACTTCAGGTCACCGAAAATACGGAAGCAAAGTTCTCCATCCTGCTCATCCACAAGCTTTTCCATGTAATTCATCAGAGCCATCAAATTCAAATCGCTGCGAAAGAAAGTGCAGTATTCGACTTTGGCATTTTCAAATATAAATCCCTGCGGAGTAAAGGCATCGACAAAACAAAGATCGGAGGATAAAGAAGAAAGATGGCAAATGCGTGAGACAAATTCTCGGCAAGACTCTGAAACAATCAACGCTGAGTTCTCCTTTATCTTATGACTTTGCGCTAACATTTTTGCAGACTCCGCAAAAGGAACACCGCTAAGGCTGAAGCCACTTTCCAGTTTAGTAAATTGAATCTGGCCGCTGAACAGACCCGCTTTCAACTTAAATTCCGATCCTGCGGAGTTCGGCAGCGTCTTTTCCAATTCTTCGGCAAGCTCAAAAAGTGAACGCACGCAAGCAACAGACATCGGCTCCGTCACTTTC
>DATBTE010000261.1:0-7840 GCA_036559425.1 Pseudobdellovibrionaceae bacterium
CTTTTTCTATCGCCGTGAAAATCGGTCCAGAGGAAAGACCCAACAAAATAATACAAACCGCAGAAACAAGAACAGTCACCGTCGTCGCATTCAGAGAATGACCCGCTACTTCCGTGTCTCCTTCTTTCATGTACATAACTACGATAGGGCGAAGATAGTAGTAAACACTAATGACTGAGTTGATCACACCCCATATTGTAAGCCATAGAAGACCTTCGCCGACGGCAGCATTAAACAGATAAAACTTACCGAAGAAACCCACTGTTGGAGGAATCCCTGCGAGGGATAACAAGAAAATCGTAAAGCATAAAGCATAAAGAGGTCTTCTATGTGCAAGGCCCGCTAGATCATCCACGTTTATGATCGAATTTTCAGATTTTTCCATCATGCTAATGATCGCGAAGCAACCCAGGGTCATGAGCACATAGCTGATCATATAAAAAATCACGCCTGATGCTCCGAAAGATCCCACTTCACTCACACCCGCAGTGATGAGGCCAACCAGAATATATCCTGAATGAGCAACACTGGAATAAGCAATTATACGCTTTAAATTATTTTGCATGATGGCACCCACGTTACCAACGATCATCGTGATCACAGCAAGCCATTGGAGGACGTCAAAAAGATTCTGAGAACCTTCCAAGCTACGTGTTGCAATAATTCTAAGGAATGCAGCAAAAGAAACGGTTTTCACGGCAGTGGCCATGAAGCCTGATAGCGGAGTCGGAGCCCCTTGATAAACATCAGGTGTCCAAGCATGAAAAGGAGCAATGGAAACCTTAAAGCAGAAACCAATGATCACAAAAGTAATGCCGAATAAGAACAAACGACTTGTTACTACTAGGCTCTTTGCCGTTTCCAGAAAGTCCAAGATATTTGTGCTGCCAGCAGATCCGAAGATGAAGGACACGCCGTACAAGAAAATCGCAGAGGCGAAGCCACCCAAAACAAAGTATTTAAGTGCCGCTTCTTTGGCGAGTTTTTCTTCATGGCTCATGGCTATCATGAGGTAAAGAGATAAAGACATCAGCTCAAGGCCGATAAAGATCATTAAAAGATCCGCGGCCGAAACCAGGATTAACATCCCTAAAGCTGAACTTAGAGTTAGAAATACAATTTCTGAAAATTGATTTCCCTTAGTGGATGGATTTTCATACATCAAAACCAAAGATCCCGCCGCTGCCAGCAGGGCGATAATTCCCATCCATTGTGTAATTCCATCAAATAAAAGGCTGTGGTTAAATGCCGTTGCTCCTGCTGGGCCTGAAAAAATACCTAAAAGGACCGCTGCAATCACCAGTCCAATAAGACCTTGAATCAAAGTTGATAAAGCGTTTTGCTCGCGGTTGCCTCTTAAAACCTTCAAGGTGATGGGGATCAAGCTTGTCAGGAACAATGCAATCATTGGAGAAATAAGTATCAAATCATTTACATTAATATTCGATTTCATTATTGAGCTCCCTCTTCAACAGCCGTTGATTGTTCATTCACTGCTGGAGTTTCTTCATTCGGTGCTGTAGTGGTTACTGGAGCTGGTGGATTCACCGTTTCTGGGACGCCATAAATTGCTAAGCTATACCCAGAATGATTTTCCACTAGATGAGTTACGCTGGCCTTAGACCAATCGAGAAATTGATTTGGGAAAAGCCCCATCCAGAAAACCATAACAACCAGTGGAACCATCACTGCAATTTCCCGCATGTTCAAATCGTGTAGCGGATGGTGGTGATCTTTAACAAGTTCGCCTTGAATGCCAAAGAAAACGCGCTTAAACATCCATAACATATAAACGGCGCCCAATACTACACCGAGAACCGCCACATAAGTGAACCCTGGCATTGCTTTGAAGCTTCCTAGGAGGATCAAAAACTCTCCCACGAAACCATTTGTCATAGGTACCGCGATCGAAGAAAGCGTTATAATAAAGAAGAAGATTGTGAAGACCGGCAATACGGATGCCAGACCGCCATATTTAGAAATTTCACGAGAATGGGTTCTCTCATAAATCATTCCAATCAAAATGAAAAGGGCCCCGGTGGAAATACCGTGATTCAGCATTTGATATAAACTGCCCTGTAAACCGAATGTATTGAAGGTGAAAAGACCAATCAAGACGTACCCCATGTGAGATACCGACGAGTATGCGACCAGCTTCTTAATGTCCGGTTGTACCATTGCCACCAGTGCCCCATAAATAATGCCAATCACCCCAATCAGCATAAAGAGCCAAGCCCAATATTCAGAGGCTTCAGGGAATAGTGGGATCACCCAACGCAAGAAAGAATAGGTGCCCATTTTGAGCATGACGGCAGCCAGAATCACTGAACCTGGAGTAGGCGCCTCAACGTGGGCATCCGGTAACCAAGTATGGAGGGGAAATACTGGAACTTTGATAGCAAAGGCTAATGCAAAAGCGAAAAATAATAAGGTTTGAAGGCTCAAAAATTGACTTCCAATAAATGGAATTTTTAATTTATAGAAATCCAAAAGACTCGAACTCATTTGGCCCGTCGCTTCTTGAGTCAGATACATCATGTAGATCATCGCTACGAGCATCAATACAGAACCCGCCATCGTGAATATAAAAAATTTCACGGTCGCATAGATACGTCGCGCTCCACCCCAAATACCTACCATAAAGTACATTGGCACTAATGAAAGTTCCCAGAATACATAGTAGAAAATAGCATCCATCGCGAGAAAGGTTCCAAGCATGGCTGTTTGCAAAATAAACAAACATGCATGAAAGCCATTGACGCGTTTATCAATGGCTGTCCAGCTTGCAAGGATCACAATTGGCATCAAGAAGGTCGTCATAATAACAAGCCATAAAGAAAGACCATCGATTCCAAAGAAGTAAGAGATCCCAAATCTTTCAATCCACATATGCTTTTCCACAAGTTGAAGAGCGGCAGAGCTCGGGTCAAACTTTTGCAGAATACTGAGGCTTAAGAAAAACTCGATGATGGAAAATCCGAGAGCCAAATGGCGGACAGAGCTCACTCGTGGCCAAAAAGTCACGATCAGAGCAAACAAGAGCGGCATAAAAACAATCGCGCTGAGTAACATGAAATTACCTCATTAAAAGGATGGAAAGAACAAACACCAAGCCAATGCCAATATACATCGCATATTGCTGCATATTTCCGGTTTGCAATGAGCGAACCAATGAACCGCCGCCCCTTACAATATCTCCTACCCAGTAGGTGCATTTATCAATAAAGTTTACATCGATATAATACCAAAGCGTGCGGCTAAACTTTACAAGTGGATTAATGATTACTGCAAAGTAGGCTTCATCAACGAAATATTTATTGTAAACAGCTCTGTAAACTGGTCCCAAGCCTTCAGCAACTTTTTCAGCGCTGCCTGGTTTACGGACATACATTTGGAAAGCAACGATTGCAGAAACGACTGCCAATCCTACAGAGATAGCCATAAACATCCACTCAAGGCTTGCATCTGCATTTCCACCCTCCGCTGCTACCGGTAATTCTTTAATCAAAGGATGCAGCCAGTGCTCCCAGATATTTGGAATACCCCCGAAGACTTCACCAATGACATGAGGAATTCCAATCCAACCACCAATCACAGAAAGAATACCCAAAATGATTAAAGGAATTGTCATCATCGCATCTGACTCATGAGGATGAGTATTTTTTGGAACGCGGCTCTGACCCCAGAAAGTCAGGGCCATCAAGCGAGTCATATAAAACGCAGTCAGAGTTGCCCCCATCGCACCAGCCGCCCAAAGGGCCATGTGCCCGTATGAGGAGTGGAACGCTTGCCAAAGAATTTCATCCTTTGAAAAGAATCCTGCGAAAGGCGGGATTCCTATAATCGCAAGCCACCCCAATGTAAAAGTAAAATGGGTGATGGGAAGATATTTCTTAAGACCACCCATTTTGCGAATATCTTGTTCTTCATGCATTGCATGGATAACCGAGCCAGATCCCAAGAACATAAGGGCTTTGAAAAAGGCGTGAGTCATAAGATGGAACATCGCCGCGCCAAAGGCCCCAACTCCGCAAGCAAGGAACATATAACCCAACTGCGAGACCGTTGAATACGCCAGAACCTTCTTGATATCCCACTGGGTCATACCGATGGTTGCCGCTGTCACCGCAGTTGCCGCACCGATAACCGCAATGATCATCATTGTATTTGGAGCCATTGCAAACATGGGATTTAAACGCACAATCATATACACGCCAGCAGTCACCATCGTCGCCGCGTGGATTAAGGCCGAAACTGGAGTTGGACCCGCCATCGCATCCGGCAACCAAACGTACAAGGGAATCTGTGCCGATTTACCCGTTGCTCCGATAAATAGAAATAACGTCCCCAGGCTTACCGCGCCCAACCAAGTGGCATCCGAAGCTGAAGGTGCTAAAGCGTTGAGTTCTGAAAAATTCAAAGTTCCAAAAGTAAGGAAAAAGATAAACATTCCCAACAAGAAAGCCGCGTCTCCGACTCGATTGGTAACGAAGGCTTTCATACCAGCGGCCGCTTTTTCTCTATCTGTGAACCAAAAACCAATCAAGAGGTAAGAACAAAGCCCTACACCCTCCCATCCTACAAACATCACAAGTAAATTACTCCCAAGCACTAGAAGTAACATATTGAAAATGAATAAATTAAGGTAAGCAAAATATTTTGCTACCCCTTTATCGTGATGCATGTAACTAATTGAAAATAAATGAATTAAAGAGCCTACGCCTGTAATAATGAGAATCATGATCGCGCTAATCTGATCCACCACAAAGGCCGCATCAATTTTCAGGTTCCCTACGTTGATCCATTCAAAAAACGAAACCAGGATCCGTCGGTTCTCAGGCGGCAGGCCTATAAGTTCTGCAACCAATAGAACTGAACAAATAAATGAAATAACCACTGCTGTTGTCGCAATAGAACCTGCAACTTTATAGCTGTGTGTTTTATATCGGAAGCCATTGATTAAAAAGCCAACGAAAGGGCTCAGAATCAAAATCGACATCAAGATGCTATGGCTCATTGGCGATTATCCCTTCAGGTGTTCGAAGAAGCGAATATTCACTTCTTTATAACGTTTGAAAATTGAAACTGCGATAGCCAAACCAACGGCGGCTTCGGCGGCGGCGATTGTCATCACGAAAAACACCAGAACCTGACCATCGAGCTTATCTAGATACTTGCTAAATGCGACAAAGCTAATATTCACTGCATTCAGCATCAGCTCGATCGACATTAATAGAACAATAACATTTCTTCTTAAAAGGACCCCCGCCATTCCGGTTACAAAAAGAAGTGCCGAAAGAACAAGATAATGATTTAGACCAATATGAGTAACAATATCAATGCTTGGCATGTGTTCCTCCTTTGCTGCGTGCAAGGCCTACAACTCCGATTGCGATGACTAAAAGAAGAATTCCGAGAGTCTCAAAGCCGAGAATATATTTGGTAAATAAGAGGGTGCCCAGCGCCTTACTAGTATCTGGAGTGGGGACTGTTGTCGCTGCTCCGGTTTTTTCCGCAAACTCTATGGTCATGCTAAAGGCACCCGCCAAGAAGCCAGCCAGAACTCCCACGGTGGCAATCTTTAAAAGACCACTAATTTTCCCGCGAGAAAAGGTGACAAGCTCTGTTTTTAGATCAAAAAGCATCAGCACCATAACAAATAAAACCAGTACAGCTCCAGCATAAACAATCATTTGTACGCCAGCAATAAAATAGGCGCCCAAGGTGGCAAATAAGGCGGAAACTCCCACCATCGACATCGCCAAACAAAGGGCTGAATAAATGGGATTTGAAATCACCACAACAGCAAGACCGCTACATAAAGTCACTGCTGCTAACATCCAAAATAAAAAACTATCTGCTGTCACAAAAACTCCTACCAAGAGTAAGAAACTGCGAAGATTACAATTGCCGATACGATGGTATTAGCCAAAGCCCACGGAAGCATTGTTTTCCACCCAAGATCCATTAACTGATCATATCTAAAGCGCGGCAAAGTCCAACGAACCCATATAAAGATCCAAAGGAAGAAACCCAACTTAATCATATAAGATAAAAAATGAACTAAAGAGGTAAGAGCGCTAGCTCCATCTGAGGAGTCCATAAGGCCCAAGGCCCATTGATAAACTTGTTCGGTTGTTGTCCAAGGAATATTATAGCCGCCAAAGAAAAAGGTGACCATCAAACCAGATGCGACCATCATATGACCGTACTCACCAATAAAGAAGAGCAGCATCTTAAATCCACCATACTCAGTATGAAAACCCGCTACCAGCTCCGCTTCACCTTCCGCTAAGTCAAAGGGCAGCCGATTAGATTCCGCAAACGCTGCGGAAAAGAAAATGATCGCCGCAAGCGGTTGATAAAAAATTCCCCAATTTGGCAGCCAGCTTGTAGAAATCGTATTTCCAAATGCATGAAATACCATCGTCCCTTGTTGAGCATGGATCATTTCACTTAAGTTGAAAGAGCCGTACATCATGATAATGCCAACTATGGAAAGACCCAGTGCTAACTCGTAGCTAATAGTTTGAGCGCTTGCCCGCAAAGCACCCATTAAAGCATACTTATTTCCCGATCCCCAGCCTGCCATCAAAATGGTGTAAGCTCCCAAAGAAGAAACACCGAGAATGAAAACAATGCCGACACCCACGTCGTAGCCCTGGATAGGAAAAACATAGTTTCCCCAATGAAGTGGTGAACCCATCGGAATGGCTGCAAAACCTAAAGTACCAGGAATTAATGCAAACACCGGAGCTGCATAAAATAATAATTTCGTTGCGGCCTTCGGGCTAAACTCTTCTTTGGTCAAAAACTTCACCGCATCTGCCAAGAGCTGCATGAGTCCCAAAGGACCTACGCGGTTTGGACCAAAGCGATTTTGAATAAACCCTGATCCACGGCGCTCCAGCCAAACAAGTACTGGAACTGCCTGAACCATCAATAAAAAAACAAGAATAAGCTTGATACAGTTAATTGTTATTTCAAATGCGTCTGAACCCATGATCTAGTCCCACTCCAAAGCTTTAGATTTGATTTCCCAGAAAAGTCCAAAAATAAAAATTGCAATGAAGATCATCATGGCAATCAGCGCATAAGCACCAAGGCCTGCAGCTGTTAAGTCCTTAAAACTTGTGGCCCATGGATACATAAAGATAATTTCGATATCAAAAAGAATGAAAAGAATCGCAGTTAAGTAAAACTTAACGGAAACTCTGGTCTCTTTTTTCTCTTGGCTAGGAATTCCGCACTCATATGCCGAAAGCTTTACGTTGTCTTGAGGTTTTTTGCCACCGAAAGTACGCCCAAGATACAAACACAAACATCCAAAGATCGACACGAAGACTGTAATGAATATGACTCCGCCTAAAGGCACAGACCCTCCCTGGTTGACATATAATTGAGAATTGTATCGTTATACTCATGCCTTGCGTGAAATCCAAGAAATATGAATGGAAAGATGACCTAACTAGTGGCAACATCACACAAAAATGAAAACAGAGTTACTTCACACCAGACTTGAGACTCTTTTAGAGAGAGCCTTTGAGACCAAAAAATCCAAAATTCAAGTTTTGGGAAGCTCCTCCGAGCTGCCTCTTGCTTTTTTCTTGTCTCAAACTTATTCAAATAAAATCAATGACTTACCGCATCTAGTAATAGTCGGCAGTCATGAGTCTGCAGTAGAATTAAAGCGTTTGCTGCGCTTTTTTGACCCTCTTAAGTATTGCTATATTTTTAACCATTTTGATGTTTCCCCTTATTCAGGGCTTTATCCAAACTCACGGACTATTGGAGAGCGCTTACAATTTCTTTACCACGCGCAAAACTCTAAACCCGGAGA
>DATBTE010000262.1:0-7924 GCA_036559425.1 Pseudobdellovibrionaceae bacterium
AAAATTCGGTCAATTCTATCACCAAGTTCTGGATCTGAATCCCGCAGCTCAGTGGATCGCAGTGGTGCCCGAGGATTTCGCCCCGGAACAACTGGCGGATATCCATGAACTCTATCCACTCTTTCGAGTTATTTCTTCCTATCATGAAACCGATATCGAAGTTTATTTTTTTAGCGCGCTGGAAGAGGTGAACCGCCAGAAACAAGACAAGAACCTCGAGAAACTCATTCGAGAGCAAAAAGACAAACTCATTCGCTTGCAAAAAGACCTTGAAGAACGCGTCGAGAAGCGAACCAAATTCTTAACCGAAGCTCGCCGCAAACTCTATCAAACCAATGTGCGCATTGAAGGACTCAAAAATGCACTCATGGCCGTCCATCAAGCCGGCTCCTTGGTGGAGATTGAAAAACTCTTAAATGAGTCCATGGCTTCGACAGTTCAGACTTCGTGGATTCGCATCTTCTTTGCGCCTCAGGACAATCTCTTTGCAGATCAGGTCGAAACTAAGCTGAACTTTACCCAACAACGCATCCCTTTATTTCGACAGCACGAGCGCATCGGGTCTATTTTCTTTATGCGAGCTGCGGATCATCCTTTTTTGCGTGATGAGGTGGATTTTTTGAACCGTGTAGCAGAAGCGGTTTCCTTGGCTCTGGGACGGATCCAGAAACTCGAAGAATCAGAGGAACTCAAAAAGCAATGGGAAGCCACCTTCAACGCCGTCTCTGATCCAGTGGCTATCATCGATGCCAACTACAATATTATTCAGGCGAACTCTGCCATCGCCAGCCAACACTCCGTCGGCAGTGTCATGGGAAAAAAATGTTTTGAGATTCTCTATGGTCGCCAAAGCCCTTGCGAACATTGCCAGAGGGGTAAGAATTTCCGCCTTACCTCTCAAGACGGCAAAATGATGAAGTCCTTAGATGTGTATAGCCAAAGCCTCTCCTTGGAACTTCAGAAACCGGCAGTTTATGTAAATATCTATCACGACATCACACAAAGACTA
Organism: Pseudobdellovibrionaceae bacterium; assembly: GCA_036559425.1. Taxonomy (GTDB): domain Bacteria; phylum Bdellovibrionota; class Bdellovibrionia; order Bdellovibrionales; family Bdellovibrionaceae; genus JACMRP01. The sequence continues at coordinate 1,010 of DATBTE010000262.1, forward strand.
CAAATGGAAAAGCAACTTCTGGAAACCGCCAAGCTGGCGGAGCTGGGGACCATCGGCAGCAGCATAGCCCATGAACTCAACAATCCTTTAGGGGGAATTTTGTCTTTCACTCAATTAATTAAAATGGACCTCCCTAAAGATCATCCGCTTTATTCTGACATTGTTGAAATGGAAGCGGGCGCTCTTCGATGCAAGGACATTATTCAAAATCTTCTAGGCTTCACGCGAAATCCGAACGTCGATGAAATCGCTGATCTCGACCTTCGCGATGTCATCAAACGTGCGTACAAAATTATGGACCTGCAAATCAAGTCACAAGCTATTGAAGTTATTTTAAATCTGCCAGACAAAAATTGTCCCGCCCGAGGACATTTGAATCTTCTCTCGCAAGCGATCAAAAATGTTCTGCAAATGGCTTTTGATTCCATTCACTCCCGCACTAAACAAAATTCCAAAACTTTCAAAGGCCAGCTCGAGGTCAACTTGCAATTGACGACAGACAAGTATCTCATTACGGTTAAAAATAATGGGATTCAATATGAAAAAGAAAGCGCGGGTCTTGGCATTCCGGTGGCCTCGCAAATCGTCGAGGATCACGGCGGTCGTTTAGAAATTTTTTCCTCGACCAACCCCGAGACTGGTCTTATCACTCAGGCAAAAATTTCCTTCCCTCGTCCAGTTTTAAGGCCTTAAAATACAATGCCCACGCGGATTTTTTGACAGTCCTGTCAGAAATATATTACTCTAATTAAAGAAACGAGAACCCACCAAGGAAGGAAGGTTCATGCGCAATCATCGCGTGCTTATTCTGGATGATGAATCAAGCTTACGTACAGCTCTCTTCAGGGTGTTAGACAGAAAAGGACTTAATGTCATCACCGCCAACCGCATCGAAGAGGCCAAGCTCCTGTGTCAGGGTGATACTGTCATTGATTTAGCAATTGTAGATCTGAATCTTCCCGATGGGGACGGCATTGAATTCATGACTTTTTTAAAATTGCTCTATCCAGCGATTGAAGTGGTTATTTTAACGGGTCACGCCACCATTGAGGCCGCCGTGCGTGCCACTCAAAAAGGGGCCTTTCACTTTGTCACAAAACCGTTCAGCCTCGACGAACTGATCAGCTTGGTCGACAGAGCCTTGGCGCATAAACATCTGCAACAGGAAAACCACCAACTGCGCAGTGAACTTCATCGTAAGTATAAATTTGATCAAATCATCGGCAACAGTGAACAGATTCAAAGTGTCTTGCGTATGGTCGAGCGCGTGGCGGACTCAGACTCCACAGTTCTGGTCCACGGTGAAACTGGAACAGGCAAAGAACTCATTGCGCGCGCCATTCACTACAATTCTCCAAGGGCCAAGGGGCCTTTCGTACCCATCAATTGTGGCGCCATTCCCGGTGAACTTTTAGAGAGTGAACTTTTCGGTCATATCAAAGGTGCTTTCACCGGCGCTATTGCCAATCGCGTGGGCCGTTTTGAAATGGCTGACGGTGGCACAATCTTCCTGGACGAAATCGGCGATATGGATCCGACCCTACAGGTAAAACTACTTCGCGCACTTCAAGAAAAAAGTTTTGAGCCGGTGGGCAGTACTAAAACCGTCCATGTAAATGTCCGCGTTATCACCGCAACAAATGTGAATTTGGAACAAGCCGTTGAAATGGGTCGCTTCCGCGAAGACTTATTCTATCGCTTGAATGTCATTCCTATAAATATCCCAGCCTTGCGTGAAAGAAAAAGCGACATCCCCTTGCTACTCCGCCACTTCATGGACGCTTTTGGAAAAAATAAAGGGCGCAGTCTCACAGGGTTTTCCAAAGAAGCTTTGGATTGCCTCGTTCATTATCCCTGGCCCGGAAATATCCGAGAGCTGGAAAACTTAATGGAAAGAATGACCATCTTAAAGGGAGAAGGCCAACTGGAAGTGGTGGATTTACCGCTGAAATACAAAGCTGGCAAAACCTTGAGCCAAGAAGCCAGCGTCGTGGATATCCCTGAAGTCGGCTTGGATTTCAATACCGCCGTGGACTCTTATGAAAATATCCTGATCTTAAAAGCCTTGGAAAAAACAGGCTGGAATCGAAATCAAGCCGCCATCCTACTGAAATTGAATCGCACCACACTGGTGGAAAAAATTAAAAAGAAAGGTCTGCGTCCACCAGAAGGAACGATTGAAGTTTAATCGCAGTTATCAGAACTTGCACCAACGCCAACATCCGGGAATATCATATATTGGGTTCCCGAAACACCTATAGCGAGTTCAAGATCGGTTATTCCAATCAGAGAGCTGAGAACATATTTTGTAGCCTGGACTACATTTTCGCCGCAAGCGGCGGAAGCTTTGCTCAGGCTCGAATTCTTAACAGACTCTACATTGTAATTCAGGTCGCTGCCGTCCTGATTCCAAATTACACTTGAGCCAACCACACGAAAATCACTCGTATAAACATCCCCATCGCGACCAATACTGCAAACCCTCGCATTTTCAATATGCGCAAATGCCGAAGTCGTGCCAAGCAATAGCATTGTTAAAACCATCATGTTTTTCATAAGACCTCCAAGTAGAATAAATCGAAATACTTAATCGACCGCATCTACTACAAGAGCAAACGACGGGCCAGGCTTTACAAAGATAATCACCCCTTAATTGCGACTTAACAAAAAAAGCAAATGATAAAAGTGCCGCAAACCGTCTGGTGTAAAGGACTTCGACAGATTCAGCGGACCGTCCGCCCCTGGCCCTCACTCCTCATGGCACTCATAAGTTAAATCAATGCGAGTTCCCTCGGGAAGGTCTTTACCAAACTTCAAAAGTCTTTTTTCAAGCTTAAAGTCTGAAACCAAATTCTGATTCACCGATACTCTGAGGGTTTCTTTGACCGGATCGCACTGCAAAGTGAGTTGGTTGAGTGAGTTCACGATCTTATCTTTAAAAGTGTTCAGATTCGAGCTGTAATCCGCATCACAGATGCTGCCCACGCCGCCTTCCGTGAGACCCGACATCATTGAGTAAAGAACACCAGGATGACATGGCGAAACGTCCACGTCTTGAGTGGCTTCACATTGCTTGTCGCCAGGTTTTACAATGATTGAGTTAAAGGTGAAACGCACTTCCACGCCAAAGGAATCTTGAGCACGGGCCTTAAGATTCATGGGAAGATCTTCATTCTCAAGAGGTAAAAAAGAGGATGGCTTCTCTTTCGACTTTAAGTTTTTCGAATCGCCACCGACAGAGCGCTCGTCTTCATCAGAAATGGCAATCACAGAAACCGCAGCCCCGGGACGATAGCAAGGTCCGCCATTTTGGAAACTCACATACGAGGACTTAATAGCTCTCTCATCACCGGAGTCTCCTCCTCCGATGCTCACAGAATTAATTGTAGAAGGAAAAATCGTGTTCAATCCTGTGGCTCCTTTTTTTAGAACGTAAGCGGGAACTCCCGCAGGCGGAGTATAATTTTTCCATTCCAAATACTTTCCAAAATTTGGAGACCGGGTCGTGGTCACACACATTTGCCAATCAATTTGGCTGGCCTCCAAAAATTTCACAAAAGTGGCCATGCGGGAAGAAAGTTTTTTGAGCTCCGGCAACATCGAGTTTGAATCATCAAGAACCAGAAGGAAATCCACCTCTTTATTTCCTGAAGCCACAATCTCTGTGGAATTCACAACTTTACCGGGGGAAGTGATGCTCGTAGCTTCTTGCCCTAAATCTGCGGGAATAAAATTTGTTTTCGCGCAAGAGAGAGCAACAAGAGCTGCGAAGCTGGCCAAAAGTCTTTGTGGATAAAAGTATTGTGTTTTCATACCTGTCTTTTCGTCAGGTCCAGAAAAAACTTTTGCTCAAAATGAAAAAAATTGAAAAACAGGAGATGCCCTCAACTTAAGCACTGCAACATTACTCTTATTTGTGTAAATTATAGGCACTATTACGACCTTGGTCCAGCTCGCTCTATACATTTTTATTTTTCATTTATTTTTTATTCCCCGCCATTATACAGAGGAACTCAAACATCACGTCCACGCCAATAAGAGAAGTAATACCCGCATGGTCAAAGGGCGGGGAAATTTCGACCACATCTCCGCCCACAAGATTCGGTATTTTCAACGCACGCAAAATTCTTTGCGCTTCATAGCTCGTCATTCCCCCTGGAACAGGAGTCCCCGTTCCTGGAGCAAAGGCTGGGTCGAGACAGTCAACGTCAAAACTAATATAGGTGGGAGTCTCATCGCAGGTGGGCAACTGTGTTAAAAAATCATTCAGAGGTCCTTCGCGAAGGTCATCCATGGTAAAGACCCGGATCCCCTGCTTATTTACAAAATCAAGATCGCTTCCGGCAGCCAGAGGTCCCCTGATTCCAATTTGCCACATTTTTTTTGGATCCACTAAGCCCTCTTCCACCGCGTGGCGGGCGAAAGCGCCATGATGGTATTCACAACCCCAGGCTGCTGGATACGTATCTAGATGAGCATCAAAGTGGATAAACTGAAGAGGGCAGCCGTAATATTTTCTAAGCGCACGTAAAACTGGCAAAGTTATGGAATGATCTCCTCCACAGGCGATGAACTTTTTCTTTTGTCCTAAAATTTCGCTCACATATTTTTCAATAAGCGCATAGGTCTGAACTTGATCAATGGGCACCGTGGAGCAATCTCCAATATCAGCGACTTTGAGCTTCTCAATCCAATTCAATTCGCGAGTCATATGAAAACCCCGGCCTAAGCTGGAAATTTCCCTGACCGCTGTCGGGGCAAAACGAGGCCCTGGTCGATAAGACGCTCCCCCATCATAAGGGATTCCAAAAATACCCACTTCATAATCCGCATCAACAGGAACATAGGGCAATCGGAAGAACGTTTTAATCGCTGAAAACCGAGGGAACTCACGCCCACTGAGAGGTTTATAATCCATGACTCTCCTCTTTACAAATTCTAGTTCTTTTTACTTCTCGTAGTATCTGACAGAAAGCTCTTTGAAACAACGGCTTTATCAAAAGTTGACCTGCCAGTGGGAAAACTGAATAATTGTCAGAAAGAGAATAGAGCCGGAGGCCTTTTGTTTTACTTTGTCTTCTTTCTATTTATTTTGATTCCAGTTCTACGTTTAGGCTATCACTTCGGAAATCTTGATCATACGATCTTGAGTCTTCAGGGCATTGCCAAGGCCAGGCCGACTGCCTTCCTGAACGACTGGTTCATAAAAAATGCGCCCCAACCGCATTGGCATTTTGATCTCTTAACGCAAGCCGGAGAATCTCTTGGGCTCTTGCATGAGTTTTATTTACTTTACTGGTTTTTCTCAGTCGGTATTTTGGTCTGCGCGCTGAAACTCATTTGCCAACATCTTAAGATTGAAAAAGCACTTCCCTGGATAGCCCTCATTCTGTTGCTGGGACCTTGGCGCTTCCTGGGGAGTGGTCCTCTGTGGGGCTCTTGGGCCCTTCCTCACTTTATGGGAGGATCGCTGGGCCTTCTTGCCTGTGCTTTATGGTTACAAAAAAAGGAAAAATGGCTTTGGTTTGTAGTCCCTTTAGCGACTCTTTTTCATATCCAGCATGGAGCCCTCGTCTCTTTGCTTTTGGTCAGTGGAAGCCTTTTTCAATGGCGCAAGAATCTTCCGGTTATTTGCTTAGCGATTTTGAATCTGGGTGGCGTCTTTGCGGCCGCGAAACTACGTGGGCTTACAGACAGTGGAAACGCTTTTTTAATGAGCTGTCAAAAGTATATTCCTGAGCACTGTTTCGCCCCCGCTTGGCCCTTGGATTGGCTGCTTCCCTTGGTGGTTATTTTCATCGTTTTTATATTCTTGGGAAAAAAGATTTGGAGAGACGGGGGCGATTCCTGGACAGCCTTGGCCTTATCGGCAAGCTGCATCACTTTTTTTGGCACCCTCATTGATTATTTTGATATAGAACCTTTAGCCACTCTTTTTAGAAGACTTTTTTTTCATAGAGTCGCTGCCTACAGCCTTTGTTTTGCGGTGGTGATCATTGCCCAAATGATTTGGGAGGGGGACCTTCGAAACCTGCAGAATAAAACACTCAAAATTTTTGCGGCTATCTCTATCGTGATTTTGCTGATCTCCCCCTCAGGCATTTTAGGTGAAAAGGCGGATCTGCGCAAGCTCACCGCCAATCAACCCGTCTATGAAATTCTAGGACATCATCTTGAAACTCTCGTGCCACCCGGGGAAATCATTGCTATGAACCCTGCTCTGGTTTGGGTTCGATTGCTTTCTCGCCGCGCTGTTGTTGTTGATGTAAAAGCCATCCCGTTTCAGGATCAGCCATTTAAAGAATGGGAAGAACGCATTCGGGACCTCGGCGGATTTGATTTTGACGGAAATAAATTTAAGCAAATGAGTTTTTATCAACTTAAATTTATGTCTCAGAAATACAAAGCCAGTTTTGTTCTTTTGGAAATCGATGATCAAAAATTAGAAAACGCTAAAAAAGAATTCCGTTTTGTAGCCACCGTCGGCGGCATATTTGTTCTTTTTAGCACACAATAATTAAGTTGATATCGACCTCTCTTTGAGATTATCTTCAGGCATAACTGGAGGTTTTAAATGAAATTGAATGTCTTTTTTGGCTCTGCCCTGATTTCTATCCTGACACTTTTCACCCTCACCGCTTGCAAAACAATTGATATCAACGAGGGCCGTGTCCCCAGCGAATATCTGGCTCAAGCAAAACAACTCGCTGGCACCTACAAAGGCTCCTTCAATGGAGTCGCCGGAGATCTCGTCATCAGTTTCAATGGCGACAAACCTGTGGTGAAATATCATAATAGCCATGGCGATGATATCTTAAATAATAACTGCCACTCTTCGTTTGGTGATCTTCTGCAAGTAACGGTAAAAAATGAACGCAAAAATCCCTCTGTGAGCAGGGCGCTTTTTGATTTCGA
>DATBTE010000263.1:0-3330 GCA_036559425.1 Pseudobdellovibrionaceae bacterium
ATCCCCAAACTAGTTATGGCTTCTCGGAAGAGACCAAGCCTTTGTTGGAGACTTCCCACGGATTTGTACCCTGGGATGATTCCCATCACCCATGGCTTTCTCAGTCAAACGGCCAAGATGATGGTCGCTGGTTATTCATCAACTCTAATAACACGCCTCGGATCGCTCGTATTGATCTTAGCACTTTTAAGACGGTCGAGATGCTTGAGATTCCGAATTCCGCTGGAAATCATGGGTCCCCCTTCGGAACAATGAACAGCGAGTACCTGGTTGCTTCAACGCGGTTTTCTGTGCCTATCCCACAGAAGGATATACCAATTAAAAATGTGGAAGAGATGAAAGGTTCGATCAGCTTTATCAAAGTCGAGCCGGGCTCTGGTCACATGAGTATCGCATTTCAATTGATTGCTCCGGGGATCAATTATGATCTTGCGCATTGCGGAAAAGGACCTTCCCATGGTTGGTGCTTCTTCACTTCGTACAACTCTGAAAAGGCTCATACTTTGTTAGAAGTGAAAGCTTCCAAGAACGATAAAGACTTTATCGCTGCGGTTAATTGGAAAATGCTTGAGCAGTGTGTGGCCAAAGGTAAAACGAAAGACTTGAAAGGTGATTTTAATCACAGTCTTTATGAAGATGCGACTCACTCCGCAAAAGTTGAAAAACTCAAGTCTGTGAAAACTTTGACTCCCGAGAACTGCCCAGGATCTATTTATTATATCCCAGTTGCAAAATCTCCGCATGGCTCTGATGTTGACGATACTGGTGAGTACTTTGTCGCTGGCGGGAAATTGGCTGCGCAAATTACCGCTTATTCCTTCAAAAAGATGGAAGAGGCTATTAAGAACAATAAATTCACTGGTGACTTTGAAGGTGTGAAAATCCTTGATTACGCTTCGGTTATGGCTGGGGAAGTGAAAAAACCATGTCTTGGGCCGTTGCATACGGAGTTCGATGGAAAAGGCTTCGCTTACACTTCTTGTTTCGTGAGTTCTGAAGTTGTGAAGTGGAAAGTGGGAACCTGGGAAGTGGTGGACCGCATGCCTACTTACTACTCTTTGGGTCATTTGATGATTCCAGGCGGAAATACCATGAAGCCCTGGGGTAAGTATCTTTTCGCCATGGATAAAATCACTAAAGATCGATATTTGCCAACTGGTCCCGAACTGAATCAAGCGGCTCAGTTGTTAGATATTTCCGGAAAAAAAATGGAAATGCTTTTGGATTTCCCGACCATTGGTGAGCCCCATTACGCACAAGGGATTGCGGCTGACTTAGTGATAAAAGGGCAAAAACGTATTTATAAGTTAGAGGATAACAAACATAAATATGTGACTAAAAATGAAAGTGAAGTAAAGGTTGTTAGAAATGGAAAAGATGTTCATGTATACATGATTTCGATCCGTTCTCACTTCGCTCCGGATAATATTGAAGGAATCAGAGTCGGTGACAATGTTTACTTCCATGTCACGAACCTTGAACAAGATTGGGATATTCCACATGGATTTTCAGTTATTGGCGCAAACACGGCGGAATTACTGATTATGCCTGGTGAGACATCCACTTTTAAGTGGACACCAAAAGCGGTAGGAGTTGTGCCTTTCTATTGCACTGACTTCTGCTCCGCTCTTCATCAGGAAATGCAAGGTTATATCCGTGTTTCTCCCGCGACGTCGAAGACGCCGTTGAAGTGGGGTTTGGCTAAAGCTTTATAGTTTTATATTGATGTTTTGAAAAGTTCAATTGTGAGCACAAACTCACAATTGGACTCTTATCGCGAGAGGATTTCCTTGAAGAACCTGTTTTTTGGAAGAATTTCTTTATTATCCCGGAGCCTTGTGGTTGTGGCCTCACTATTACTGCTTCTCACTTATTTTTTTCCGATGTGGAGAATTTCTCTTTGGGCTCCGCAGTATCCCGAAGGGCTCAGTTTATTTATTTGGGCACATAAGCTTTCTGGTGATATCCAAACGGTTAATATTTTAAATCACTATATTGGAATGGCTCATATTGAAGATGCCAGTTTTCCGGAGCTTCAGTTGTTCCCGAAGATTTTCACTGGACTTTGGATTATGGGATTGCTGGTCGCTGCCATTGGACGAAAATGGGGTTTGTATTTATTTGCAATTTCAAATTTGAGCTTTGCTGGATGGGCCATGGTGGACTTTTATAATTGGGAATATCAGTTCGGACACAACCTGAATCCTGAGGCTGCGATTAAAATGGAGGATATGGTTTATCAACCTCCGCTTATTGGGGAAAAATTGTTCTTGAACATCACCGCCTCTTCTTGGCCGGACATCGCGGGTTTTGCTTTTTCCGCAACCGTAGCTATTGCTGTCGTTGTGTCAGTGATGGAATTATTGAGGAAAGATGCCTAGATCCATACTTGTGACTTTATCTCTCACTTTGATGGCCTTTGGAATTGTCAGTTGCACTTCAAAAAAATCAGAGCCCATCTATTATGGTAAGGACTCTTGCTCCCACTGCAAGATGTTGATTGTCGACAAACGTTTTGGGGCCGAGATTGTTACGGCTAAGGGAAAGATCTTCAAGTTTGATTCTATCGAGTGTATGCATCATTTTGAAGTCACTGAAAACGAAAAATTAGGATCTCATTTTGCCGAATATCTTGCCAATACAGAAAAACAGGGAGAATTGATGCTAGCGGAAGATGCTTATATTTGTGAAGATCCGACAGTGCATAGTCCTATGGGGAAAGGTTATTTGACTGCGGATTCGAAGGAAAAAATAAAAATCGTCTTTGCTAAAAATGATAAAGCCTGCCCTGTTTTTCGCTGGAATGAACTCACCAACAAGTTGGGAAAATAATATCGGAATGCTATGATTAGATTTATATCCAGGTTTATGTTTATATTCAGATTTAGTAAAATCTTCGCATTTTCTTTCGGACTTCTTTTAATAAATGGTCCTGTGGCCAGCCAACAGCTCATTGAAGTTTGCGCGAGTTGCCAGTACCGCACTCTGAAGTCCGCCATAGCAGCCGCTACAGCGGGAGCTACAATCAAAGTTAAAGAGGGAGTTTATAAAGAGAACCGAATTCAGATCGACAAAAAGTTAAGCCTTGTCGCTGAAGGAAAGGTTATCGTTGATGCCAATGGCGAGGGGCATGGATTCATCCTGTACAAAACACAAAATGTTTCAATCACGGGCTTTACGATTCAGAACACCGGCATGAGTTATACCGAAGAATTTTCAGGCGTACGAGCGATCGAATCCAAGGACTGCACTATTGCCTCAAATACATTTCTAGACACCACCTATGCCGTTTATCTGGAAAACTCCGAAGCCTGTCTTGTTGCGGATAAT
>DATBTE010000264.1:0-3981 GCA_036559425.1 Pseudobdellovibrionaceae bacterium
GGGGCTATATAGGACGAAATAATGACGGTCCACCAGGAATGATCTCTGTTTGGAGAGGATGGATGGTGCTGATGCAATCGGAAAAAACATGGAGGTCAATTGAAGCTTTTAATTGTGGGTAAAGATAAGCCTTTAAAAACCCTTGCAAAAACCCATGCTATAACCTTCTTCCGGAGGTCTCCTTTTGCGACAAATTGATTTTGGTTTCTTTAAAAAACAAAGCTCAAGCTTTGGCGGAAGCTCTCTCTTGGGCAAAAGAAAAACAGCTCATCCTCTTTCTACAAAAAAGCCCCTGCATCTGGTGCTTAAAAGCGAGAGCTCTTCCTTGTTTAACCCAGGTAACCGTATTCTAGAAAAGATAATCAGAGATCATGCCAAAAAATATTCCATTGCTGTTTACGCTCTTTCCTTCAATTGGAGTCATATTCACTTAGTAATAAAGCTTCCCACCCGAGAAAGTTATCGGGCCTTTATCAGAACCGTCACGGCAGCTCTCCTGAAGTGTCTTGCAAAGCAAAAGGGAAAGAGCCTTAAAGGAGTTTTTGATCTTCGCCCCTTCACTCGCATCTTAAACTGGGGACGCGATTTACGAAATGTCATAAATTACCACGAACTGAATGATCTCGAAGGCTGGGGACTTGTCTCGCGAAAAAAGAAAAAACATCCACCACCCAAGCCCTCCAACTTTAAGAAAACCGGTTAGAAAGAGGAAACGCATTGGCTTTTTTTAAAAAGCTAAGACTACTGATCATCTACTTATTCCCCAAAAAGCCACCATCATTCACATAACTTAGTGAGCAAAGAAAATAAGAATTTTCTTAAAACGAATGAGGCATTTTCTAGTGATTCATTATGAGCCGCATCTTTTAACGCTGCGGCATTAAAGTGACGAACAAGCCCTAGTTTTTAAATTCCAAGGATCCACCAAAGAAGCACAGTAGAAAGAAAACTCAAGAGGAGGGAGCCAATGAGTATTTTCTTGAACAGATAGAATCGATTGGCCAAGAAATAAAATAAGAAAAACAAAATGAACAGGAACATCATAGATGTAACGAAAACCTTTGCGAGGAAAGCATAGGTCTCAATCTCCCATCTAAGCTTCTTAACGAGCGAATTCTCACTCTGGTATATCTTGGAAGTTTGGAGAAATTGTTCTTCCGCGAAATAGGCCATAGGGGAAAGCGTTTTTAGCGCATCGAGTTTATCGCGATAAGAGCTAGAAAAGAACGCTTTGTGATCGACCAGGATTTTATAAGAGTGGTGTTCAACACTTTCTTGAAAGAGTTCATAACACTCTTGTGATAGGGACTTTGTATCAATATCTGGTGGGGGAACGTTCATAGGAAAATTGGCGTGAATCCAAATCCAATAGTCTTTTAATTGTGGACACTGTCCGCTTAAGGCTACTTGCGCTTCAATATCTTGAATGTGGAGTTTCCGCCCAAAAGAGGCTATTTCAAAGTACCTTTCGCTTGTCGTCGCAACCCTGAAATAAGAAGCATACAGTTTTTTCAAGTCGATGAGACCACTTTTTGCAGCGATCGCCTCAAGGTCCGTTCCGAGGTGATCGATTCGAGTCCCTAAACCCAGATCATCGTCATTAGTTTTATAGGCAAGGCCGATTATGTCCGAATTCTTGTTGAAAATCGGGCTGCCACTCTGTCCCTTATAAATGGAAATCCCTAGTCCAAATTCATGGTCCGTTACTTGAGTGATGTCGCCTGTAGTAATTTGAAGAGATTCACAGGAAGGAAAGCCAATGGTGAAAAAACTTTCTTTGTCTAGGGGCGCCGCAATCTTTCCAGAAAGCCCCCTAATCTATAGCGTTGGCTTGGGATATCTCCACATCTGGACAATGGAGCTGATTACATTTGTCATCAATCACGTGTGAATTAGTGATGATTTTCCCAGAAGAAAGAACAAAACCAGTTCCACAGCTGCCATTGGCTCGCAAGAGCACAAGAGATTCTTTTAAAAGATCGCCAGAGGGCTCTATGGCTCGGGCAAAATTTAAAAAACTAAGAGTGCAAAGCAGCAAGTATTTCATCCGCAGTCAGATAAAACATAAAACCCCTATTTTCAATAGGGATTTTCATCAATACGTGCTTTATCTCTTTGGAAAATAACAAATAGTGTAACGAAGAGAATAAGGACTCACAATATGAACAGTGAGGCCCTTGCCTCCCGCAACCATGCGAATTTCTCGTTCTTCGGGATACTCCATCGCACTGCGACTGCTCTGGTATAGGTATAGATGTGTCGAAGAATTGTATTGATTTATGTAGGAAGTAGCAATTGCATGGCTCGCAAATTGAGAGTCTCTTTTTAGATTTAATTGACAAGCTTCCTCTTCATAGGGATAGGAATTAAATCTAAATAACATGGCCTCTTTGCGTCCCTCCTTTTTTAAATAAGTAAACTGACCTCCGCCTTTACCATTTCCCAGAACATCATAAATAAAATCTTTTTCTTCAGAACCCTGTCCACTCATCGAAATGGCATAACATATACCGGGCCCGGAAAATTTCATGTTCGGAATCTCTGCACCCTGCTTATGCAAATTCAAAAGCTGAAGGGGATAAACTTTCTCTGTTTTTTCAATATTACTAGCGGCAAAATCATGGCAAGGAAGAGCCATGGCTGGAACCACTAAAAATGGAAGAAAGAAACCGAAAAGAAAATTCTGATTCATGGCCCCCCCCCTAAACAAAGGTTGTATCCCGAAATCAATTGAAATTGTCAAGCGGTTTGAGGGCAACGAACTGAGCCGATTCAAAGAGAATCTTTTTTATCTAATTTCAGCTTCTGCGCCTCTTGAGCGTGATGGTAAACACCGTGAACGACCACACCGATCGCAATAAGAACAACCACACTGACTCCACCAAAAAAAATAATTAAGCTCATGAGTTGACAACCTCGCGGACGATCCAAGAAGCAATGTTAAGACCAAAGGCACCGGTGACAAAACTCGCTGTGCCCCAAATAACATTGCGGTGTTCACAGCTATGCAGGTTGTTCTGATTTTGTGGGCAAACGCATTTAAAGCCTTCGCCATTGTCGTAATGCAGTTCAATGGGCTGAATGGGTTCTTCATCTGAAAACACGCACTGAAGACCGAAGGGACCCTTTGCTGGCCAATCGTGTTTTTGCCGCAGGATTTTGCGCAATTGCTGAGCCATCGGATCACCGTAGGTGTCCGCTAAATCAGCCCTTTTAATTTGCATGGGGTCCAACCGAGCCGCGGCTCCTGCGCTAGTAATCACTTTTAAATTTTGCTGACGGCAAGTGTTCAACAAGTGAGCCTTGGCTGTCAGGTTATCAATCGCGTCCACAATATAATCAGGTTTTTTTGCAAGAATCATTTCTGAGTTTTCCGCATTGTAAAACACCGGAACCACTTCAACGACCATTTGCGGATTGATTTTGCGCAGCCTCTCGCCCATAACTTCGGCTTTCTTTTTTCCCACCATACCTTGAATCGCATGCAGTTGGCGATTGGCATTGGTAATGCAAACTTCATCGAAGTCCACCAAAGTGATTTTGCCCACACCCGAGCGAGCTAACGACTCCGCCGCCCACGAACCGACACCACCCACCCCGATAATCATCACATGGGATTTAAATAATTTTAACATGGCAGCGTCACCGATCAGACGACCCATACGATCGAAACGACGGTGTAAAACATATTTGCTCTCTTCAGGTTGGAGAGGGCCCTGAGGAGTTAAACTATTATCCATCATAATGAAACAGCCTTTTAAAATTCGTGGTGGCGATTTCTAAAATTTCCGTAGGTTGCATTTCTCGAAGTTCGCCAATTTTCTCCGCAACATCCCACAAAGAGGCCGGTTGGTTCAAGCTTTGTTTGAACCTGGGAGGCGGCTGATCGGGAGAATCGCTCTCAAGCAGTAAAAATTCCAAGGGCAGGTCCCGAATGACGTGGTGAAGCTTTTTGTTTTGCTCCCAAACCACAGGTCCCCC
>DATBTE010000265.1:0-9967 GCA_036559425.1 Pseudobdellovibrionaceae bacterium
CGGTTGGTGCTCGGATTTCGAGACTTCCATGGAAATCAACGCTGAGGGAAATATCAAAGTTAAGGAATGCGGGGGCGGTCTTGAAGTGACTTTCTCTCCGCGCGAAGTCACTAAAAAAGATATCGATAATACGATCAATTCCATTATTACGAAAATGAAGGCGGACAAGAAGGTTGGCCAAACAGAAACCTACTACAAGAACCTGCAAACACAGCTTTTTGACGATGACAACATGAGATCAGAATATGCTCATCAATATCAAATAGATGTGGCTATCAAGGAAGGAACCAAGTTTTACGCCAACGGCAAAGAAGTAGAACATATCGTGTTTAATAAGACCCACTATACCCGTAATCTTGTGGATGGAAGTATTCAGCGCTTCAATCTTCAAGGAAAGTTGACTCATATTTACGATAAAAACGGAAACTTCTTGAAATTCGAGTACGACAAAGACCAACTGCGTGACATCACGGATAACAATAGCCGCCGACTGACTTTCAAATATTTTTCCAACAAAAAAGTAAAATCAATCTCAGGGCCTAACAGTCTGATGGTTGAATATAAGTTTGCAAATCTAGATGATTTGTCTTGGGTTAAAAATGCGTGGTTAAAGGTTTACACTTACGAGTACGATGACCTTCACAATATGGTGAAGGCAGGATGGCCGGATAAAACCTTCGTGGCCCTGAAATATGATAAGAAAAATGACTGGGTTACAAGCTTTACCGATCGCGAAAAATGCGTGGAGTCTTACACCTACGACGTTGATCAAAAGGATCCAAAAAACCACTATTGGTCCATTGTGAAAAAAATATGTGGCAAAGAAACCGTGGCAGATAATAAATATGAGTTTTGGCACAAACAGCGCACCGACGGTCAGTTTTACCTTCAACGTGTTCTTTCCAGTACCAACGGAGTCACCACCGATATTAGCTACCATGAGGTTTTTGGAAAACCCCTCTCAATTCGTCGCAACAGCGAAAAAATATCCTATGAATATTATGCAGATGGACTGGTGAAGGTAAAAGCGACCCCAACTGTCAAAATGGTTTTCGAATATGAGCCGCAAGTTAAGAAGGTCAACCAAGTAACGAGCACTTTCTATAATGAAAATGGTCAAAAAACGATATCAAAAAACTCACAGTTTAAATATGACGGAAAAGGCAATTTAAACTTCGCCCAAAATAGTGATGGCCAAAAGATAACGATGACCTACGACAACAAGGGCCGCATCGCCACCATCACGGACCAAGCTAAAAAGGTTGTCAAAATCGAATATGAAGACCGCTTCGGAAAACCCGCCCTCGTGACGCGTCCAGGAGTGGGTACTATTAAAGTGACCTACAAACCTAGCGGTGAAATTAACAAAGTCGAAAGTAAAGAAGGCCCTAGTGTCGCCATGCAGGTGGCTAGTACTTTTAACAATCTCTTAGACGTGGTTGCTCCTGCAACCTCGGAAGTGTTCTAGGAAAGGACGAAAATATGAAGAATATACTTCTAGCGATCACCAGCTTTTTTGCAACAGTGTTGATCCTTTCTCAAGTTGCTTTAGCCGAAGATGATGAGAATGGGGACCCCAAACACACTAGTTCAGCGACAAGTGAGGAGCCGAATTCAAGCCAGGCTTCAGACAAAACAGCTACTGAAGCAGGAGTACCGAATCCCGGACATAAATGTAAGGAGGGTACATGCTACCAAAGGGTTAAAGGTGGCCGATTGGGTGATAGTACCAATCCAAAACCTAGCAGTGGTTCAAAAACTCAAGACAGCAGCAAAGGCGAAGAAGGCCGTAAGTAATCATACTGCCTCATAATGAAGCCTCATATTAGCCTCATATTGAGACGGTAAGCTCAATTTCGGTCTGAGTGTGTCTAACTACAGAACACCTCGACCGAAATCCCGATTCTTAAGTTACTAAAATCCTTCACTTTTTCCTCCTCTCTCCAGTCGATATTTTTGGCACAGCCTTCGCTATAGATTCTTATGAATGCTTAGTGCGAGCTAGTGCCTAACAAAGAGTTCTCTTACCAAGGAGGAGACAATGCGTATCCATAAAACGATTTTGAAGCTTATACTGATGGCGTCTATTGCCGCGGCGGCAACAACAGCAGCCGCAAGCAGCAGTTGCAACGCAAGGTGTGGATCTTCGCGAAGTGCCAACACCAATCCCCCAGCAAAAAAACAGGTAATTGCTAAGAGCCCTTCGAAGATTCCGACCGCAGGTTCAAGAAGTCGTCACGGTAAACGTTAGAAGGGTCCATTATTATGAAGGCGAAAGATCACTGGTTTCTCTCCCGAACTAGTGGTCTTTTATTTTCCCGCCTGTACTTTTCCCATCACGCCGCTTTTTACGCTGAAAAATAAATTTCTAATAGCTAAAGCTCCACCCGCGGCAACACTTTGAACGTAAATTGAAACAGAAGAATTTTGCAACCACCACTGAGAGTGTTGCTCCAAGGAAGAATTTCCCACTTTGACTTGCATAGCGACCACCAAGATCACCGTCAAAAGAAAGCTTTTTAGAACAAACATCAACTCGCTCATTTTATTTTCTCCAGCTCGAATTTAAAATGTCTCTTTAGCACTTCTAAAAAACCCTCTTTCGTAAAGGGCTTCACGATATAATCATTACAACCTAAATCAATGGCGTTCTCGATAATGGTTTTATCATCGAGAGTGGAGCATGCAATGATCACGACATCACGAGAAATCTCACGAATTCTGCGTGCCAGCTCGATGCCATTTTCCTTCGGCATGACCATGTCCAGCAGCACAAGATCTGGAAGAGTTTTTTCAAAAAGACGATATCCCTCTTCGCCATCCCAGGCTTGGCCAACACAATTTGCCCCGGAGTTCTTAAGAAGGTTCTTAATAATCTCAGAGACGAAAGCAGTGTCATCAATAACAATATAGCGAAAACTCATACCTTAATTATCGAAAGTTCTCAGGGAATTGTCTAAATGCTTTTGTGCAAGACTAGACTAAATAGGAGTTTTTAATTTCCCCAGCGGTAGCCGAGAGAAAAAATATAAAAAGTATCCGTAATGCTGACATTTTTGGGAGCTGAACCTGTCACCGGATCCACCAACTTCGCATTGCCCGAGAAGAGATTTTTTTCCGCTAGCAGAGCGGCTTCGTAAAAAATTTGAGAAGACCTTGATAACTTTATTTCAGATCCTAACTGAACGCCCAGACGCGTATTCTCCACGTTATTTCCTGAACTGATATCGGCGCCCGCTTTAGACTCCACATGCTGCAAGCGCGGATAGAAGCTGCCACCAATAAGCCATGCTACCTCCGAACTGGAGGGCAATCTTAAAGTCATTTTAAGCCCTAGGCCTGAGCTTTTCAATTTTGCCCGGTAGACGTCATCTGTACTCACATTGAACTTGAAATCGCTATAAAGAACATCGAACTCGACAGATTTTGAAGTCTGCGCAAAACCATAGAACTGTCTAAATTTTACTGCAATATCCAAAAACTCAAATCGAGCTGGAGACGGTGTTGAAGTTATTGCATCTCCACTGGTGTCAGCACCCAAAGAAAATAAAAAGTTCCCCCCTATTCCGATGGCGGGGGTCAACCAGACGTTGGCCCCCAGATTAACCCCTGCATAAACACTGCGATAACTTCTATAGGAATAATTTGAGGAAGAATCATTAGTTACAAAACTAGAAGCAAAAGAGATATCGACCTTATTTTGTCGCGGATCAGATTCCTCAAAATGCTCTTCATAAAATCCGAGAATTTTCTCCGGGTTCGCCGTAAAAAGACTTTTGGCCTGTTGAGCAAAAGTGGGTTCTTCGATGACTTGCGAAGGCAGAGTTTTGGTATCCAATTGGGTAGGCATCAGCAAACCTTGGGGAACTTGAACTGGATTCTGGACTGGACCTTGAGCACTGGTCGCCGACTCTTCCCCTGTAGGCTCGCGTTTTTTTTTCTTTATTACCTTTTGGGATGCTGGAGAAGTCGTAGTCGGAGCCCGCACTCCCAATAGAAGCTCATAAGAAGAATCTAATTGAGCCAGCAAAGACTGCGAGTTAAGAAGTGCAAATACAAATATAAGTACTGAATATACAAACTTCATACCAGATTTTCGGATTCTCTGACGATTTACTTGATGTGAAATTGACGAGTTTTTTAGGTACAGGCAGAATTAAAATATGAAAAATAATTTTAGAGCCCTGCTTTTTTGCCAGCTCTCATTTATCCTCCTTTTCTCTTTACAGACTAAGGCCCAGTCTAGCTCTTCCTTTGTCAGTGCCACGGATCAAGACCTCACGATTAAAACAGTCACCTCTGTTCCGTTTACTGATAATATTAATGGCATTTATGCCAAGCCTCTCTATAAAAAATTTCAGGAACTTCTGTCTAATGAGAGACTGTGGAACTATGAATCTCTGCCCGAAAATACTTCAGTTCCCTTGAGTCTTGACGAAAATCAAACCCTTGTAAAGAATCTGTTGGCCTCAACAAAATCTCAAGGACTCTTCTCATTTCATATCACCAAAGGATCTCGAGGGCTCAATGGCCGCCTCATATTTTTCGTAGGGCAGACCGGTTTTCCTTTACTGCAAGAAGAACTGACGGACTATCAAAGGTTTGAAATTACGGATCTTGAAAAGCAGCTCGAAGGAATGTATGAAAAAATTAAAGCCCGTCTTCCCTATCATGGCATGATTTTGAGTCGCCGTGGCCAAGAAGTCACCATCAACTTGGGTATTAAACAAGGTCTGAAAAATAACGATGAAATCTCCGTCATTCAATTTCTAAAAGTGAACCGCCATCCAAAGCTAAAATTTTTAGTAAGTACGGAGAAAGAAATTCTTGGCAAAATTAAAGTTTATAAAACAGATGAATCACTGAGCTTCGCTTATGTCACTTATGAACGAGAGCCAGGAACGGTTCAGGCTAATGCAAAGCTACTTCCGCTAGAATTTGTTCAATATAATGAACCCGTCACCCAGAATGGCCAAGTGATCCCAGGTCTTGAAAATCGTCCAGACCGGGAACTCAGTTACGGTAACAACCCAAAAGAGTGGCTCCCTGTCCAAGCTCCTCAATATGGCCGCATCGCCATGTTAGCAGGCCTGGGAAATTATGGTATTTCCACAAATCTTTCGACAGGCACAATAGATTCCTCAACGACCATGGCCCCTGAAATCGCAGTGAAAGGTGAGCTTTGGCTAAGCAGTGAATGGAATGTTCTCTATAATCTTCGCCAATCTGTTTTTAATGTTTCCAATTCTTTTGCTGGATCAACACCGGGACGCCTCAATATGTCCCTGTCTTCTTATAGCGTGATGGGTGCCTACAATTTCCTTATGAGTGATGATTTCTTTGGGCCAAAAATTCAACTTAGTGGCGGCTATTCAATATATGATTCGCACTCCGATCAGAGTACTCCTCTAGCATTCACCAATATGAATTACAGCGGCTTTGTCGTGGGATTTCTCGGCCAGTTCCCATTGACAACTGATTTCCCAATGGATCTCGGGGCTCAGTTTAATTTATTTGTCAGTCCGGGAGTCAGGGAGTCCGTGAGCTCGGGAGATTCTTCGAAAAATACTATCAATCAATTTAGCTTTTTCGGAATTTATCATCTAAAAAGTCGCTTTAAAATTCGTGGAGAACTCAATTTTGAGTACTACTCCAGCGATTTTTCAGGCCTAGGCGCCGGAACCCACACCTCTACAAATACGACACAAAAGCTAACCAGTTTCATGGGTGGAATTGAATACCTTTTTTAAAAATAATAAACCCACGGCTTTGAGACCGTGGGTTTATAAGATATTTCAGCTTGTATAAGCCGAACGATATTACATCATATCGCCCATGCCACCCATGCCACCCATACCGCCCATGCCACCACCGTGACCGCCGGCAGGCATTCCAGCCTCTTTCTTAGGAGCTTCTGCAATCATAGTCTCAGTAGTTAACATCAAAGATGCTACTGAAGCTGCATTCACAAGAGCACAACGAACAACTTTTACTGGATCAATAACACCGTCTTTAATCAAATCAGTGTATTCATCAGAGTAAGCGTTGAAACCCCAAGAGTTAGATTTATTTTGAAGGATACGATCCAAAACAATCGCTCCATCAAGACCCGCATTTGCAGCGATTTGACGAACAGGTTCTTCACAAGCACGCTTGATGATCATCGCGCCAAATTGCTCTTCTTCAGAGAACTTAGATTTGTCGATCTTGTTGGAAGCTCTTAAAAGAGCAGTTCCACCGCCGGCTACGATGCCTTCTTCAACCGCTGCGCGAGTTGCATTCAACGCATCCTCTACACGATGTTTTTTCTCTTTCATTTCGAATTCAGAAGGAGCACCAACGTGGATAACAGCTACGCCGCCAGCCAATTTCGCCAAACGCTCTTTCAATTTCTCTTTATCATAGTCAGAAGTTGTCTCTTCGATTTGAGCTTTAACTTGGGCAACACGTGAAGTGATTTCCGTTTTTTTACCAGCACCATCAATGATGGTTGTGTTGTCTTTATCAACAACGATACGTTTTGCACTACCAAGATCAGCAGCAGTTGCCTGCTCAAGTCTAGCGCCCATATCTTCAGAAATCATTTTCGCACCAGTCAAAATAGCGATGTCTTCAAGCATAGCTTTACGACGATCACCAAAACCAGGAGCTTTCACCGCGCACACTTGAAGAGTGCCGCGCAATTTATTAACCACTAAAGTTGCCAAAGCTTCACCGTCAACATCTTCAGCAATGATCAACAATTGACGACCTTGCTTAGCAACGCCTTCAAGGATTCCGATCATGTCCTTCATTGAAGAGATTTTTTTGTCGTAAACAAGAACTAAAGCATTCTCAAGAACTGTCTCCATTCTCTCGGCATTAGTTACGAAGTAAGGAGAAAGATAACCACGGTCGAATTGCATACCTTCCACTACAGTCACTTCTGTTTTAGCGGTTTTGGATTCTTCGATAGTGATAACGCCTTCACGGCCCACTTTATCCATTGCATCTGCCAACATGGTTCCGATTTCTTTATCGTTGTTTGCAGAGATCGCCCCCACTTGAGCAACTTCGTTAGAGCCTTTTACTGGCTTAGACATTGCTTTCAAGTCATCGATGATAAGGTTCACGGCTTTATCGATACCGCGTTTGATAGACATTGGATTGTGACCCGCAGAAACAATTTTGGCACCTTCGCGATAGATCGCTTGAGCCAAAACAGTTGCAGTTGTGGTTCCGTCACCAGCTTCTTCGTTGGTTTTAGAAGCGACTTCTTTAACCATCTGAGCGCCCATATTTTCGAATTTATTTTCCAATTCGATTTCTTTTGCAACAGTCACGCCGTCTTTAGTGATAAGTGGGGAGCCAAAAGATTTTTCGATAACAACATTACGACCTTTAGGCCCAAGGGTCACCTTTACAGCATTTGCAAGAGTGTTAACACCTTTTAGAATGTGTGCACGGGCATCTTCAGAAAAACGTAATTCTTTACTCATTTTATAATTCTCCTTAAGTGAATTTCTTAGAAATAAAAGTTAGTGGAAGATACCGAGGATGTCTTCCTCTTTCATCATCAAGTATTCTTGGCCATCGAGTTTCAACTCAGTGCCAGCGTACTTGCTGAATAAAACTTTATCGCCAGCCTTCACTTCAAGCGGAAGAATTTTTCCGTCTTCAGTGACACGGCCTTTTCCGGCAGCGACGATTTCACCTTTTTGAGGTTTTTCTTTAGCAGTGTCTGGAATGAAAAGACCACCAGCGGTTTTTTCTTCTTCAGCCATGCGACGAACCAAAATGCGATCATGAAGAGGGCGAACGCCAATCTCTTTAGCCATGTAAATACCTCCGAATTAATATTTAATATTAGGATTAGTTCGAAGCTAATATGAATCGCCTGAACTATAAGTCAAGGCGGTGAGCGGAAAAAATGTATTAGTACGATGCGTAAATTTAATTATTTCAATTATTTATCTTATCCGATCCGAGCTTATATCGTTGGCACTCGGGGGAAGATCTGGAGAATGGGTTCCGAAAACACTATTTGCATATGCAGCCATCAACTCTGCTACTTCCTCCGCTGTTAATTTGCCCGCCACTTCATTAAAAGCAGACTTTTTATCTTGGAGCTTCGTCAAATAGCCCGCAAAGTAGTCAGTAACGGAAAGATCTTTGGCCATTTCGAGCGTGGACTGATCTTGCTGGAGTTGGGTTTCGAGAGTCTCTGTATTGGCTCCTGAGTTGGCCTCAATATTCGCTTTATTGCGGTCCAGGTTTGGGTCTTTAGATTTAACCACTTGAATTTTGGTTTTTGCCGCTGTTACCCGCGCCAGCGCATTCTGAACCTTCTCACTTTTCCACTCACGGAAGCTTTTAACTTTAGGGGATTCAGGCGGTATAGCAACTACAGCGGAAGCTCCCAAGAGAGCCTGGCTCCTCACAGATCCACGCGTGGTGACGGCGCCAGCCTCAATAGAGGCTACAATTTGCAACGTAAACGCCACCAACAACAGTTGATCTTTAATTTTCATGAAAAGCCTCCGCAAAATACGTACAAGTAATTGCCAAGTCATCTTCAAGGTCCGTGCCCTCCTTTTAACCCTACCAAATCAAAGCAAAACGATTTGAGACCAAATGAGAACAATTCTGGGCCCTCAGAGGCTAAAAATTGACTCTATTTGAGATTTTTCATGATGTACTATTATATATAAGCCAATAAAATCCTGGATTGAGATGAGGTTTTACCTTAAAAGTTGGAAGTTTTCATCAAACAAGGAGTCTATGAGTTTAAATCATTCATATTCTAAATGAAGACAATATTGTAGATCCATGCGAGAAAACTCATTGTTAGGAGGAAGCTGTGAACAAAGATTTCATGAATAAAGCTATCCAGCTGTCTTTAGAAAATATGCGCAATGGAACCGGTGGGCCATTTGGCGCTGTCATCGTAAAAGATGGCAAAATTATTGGCACAGGGGGGAATAAAGTGACCTCTACAAATGACCCCACAGCACACGCAGAAATTGTGGCCATTCGCGAAGCCTGTGGTACTATTAATAATTTCAATCTTTCAAATTCTGAAATCTATACCAGTTGCGAACCTTGTCCCATGTGTTTGTCAGCCATTTATTGGGCCCGAATCAATAAAATCTATTATGCAAACACTCGCCATGACGCTGCCAATATCAATTTTGACGACGATTTTCTATACCAAGAAATACCAAAAGATATTAAAGATCGCCAGGTACCAATGATTCAATGTTGTCATAATGACGCTATAGAAGTCTTTAAAGAGTGGCAAAGAAAACAGGATAAGATTGAGTATTAAACCTTCAGCGGAAGCATTAGGGCTTCAATCGCATCAGCGGAATAGTAAAGGAGAAGACTGTTCCTTTCCGAAGGGTGCTTTCCACGCTAATTTGGCCACTCATCAATTCAACAAGTTTTTTGGATATGGAGAGACCAAGGCCACTCCCCCCATATTTTCGCGCAGTCGCTGAACATTCTTGAGTGTAGGGGCTAAATATTTTTGGAAGATAGTCTTTTCTAATTCCTATGCCGGTATCTATAACATCCCAACGGTAAATATCTTTTTCGGAAGGGAGTTTAGTGACCCGAACCTTAACACTACCAACTTCAGTGAATTTAATTGCATTACTTAAAAGATTAGAAAGAACCTGACGAATTCGATAGGAATCCCCGAACAATTCAAAGGGCACCTCTTCCGCAACTTCAAAAACAAAGTCTATTTTCTTTTTTTTACACTCCAACAGAAAAACATTTTCAAAATAATTACGAATATCCTGAATCTTAAATAGATGCGGGTCAATTTCCAGACATCCACTATCAATTTTACTAAAGTCCAAAAGATCATTGATAAGTTTCAATAAGGTGTGTGAGCACTGCTTAATGATATTCACGTATTCTCTTTGTTCCTCTGGGATTGAGGCTTCTCTCAGGAAATCCGAAAATCCTATAATACCATTTA
>DATBTE010000266.1:0-6779 GCA_036559425.1 Pseudobdellovibrionaceae bacterium
AGAGGAAAAGAAATGTCTGGTTTGCATAAGTCGCGAAGGATTTTGGAATACGAAGAGAAAATGGGGGCGCGACTTTACTTCTGATTGCGTACAATCAGAAGTCCGGTAAAAGTATGGGAGAAAGTATCGGGTAAAAAAATAGTTATAGTGATTATGAAAGCAATTTAAGGAGCTTTTGCCTTGCAATGGATGTCTGGCCTCAAGTCTGCTTAAACCCTCATCCCCACTTTTTCCAAAAGAGGCAATTCAATGTAGAACTTTTTCCCATCTGCCTGCCTTGCTGCGCACTGCTTAGGTATCGTCTCAATTTGATTCGGTTCTTGGCAACTTAAGGCGGCTTAGAAGGTACATAAGTTGCATTTCCTCTATGTGATCGGAGAAAGCACCATCATGAAAACAACGAAACATCCCAAGCGCAGGCTTCAATTTGTTTTGCTATTATTTCTTCAGATCATTTTTCTGAGCGAACTTAGAGCCGATTTCAGTCCTGTTCGTTCCCCAGAGGCCATTCACTTTCATCATCTTCCCGTAGAGGCGATTCAAGACCCTTTGGCTAAGTCTTTGTTCGGTTTATGTCCTAGTGTGATTAGTCAGCAGACCTCTGAATGTTTTAATCCCATTTTGGACTCCGGCCATCCTGTTCTTCAGCATGCCAGAACTTGGATCGCATATCTTGATAAAGTGCTGCGCACTCGGTTTCCTGATGAAATGGTGAATGTTCCTACTCCTTATGTGGTTTTGAGTCCTTCGAGCGACTTTAATGCGGCGGCTCTTGGCACAGAACGATGTTACCAAATTGCAGTTCGACCCGGCTTCGAATCAAAGTCAGTGTCTTCGCCAAGCCGAGAGGAAATGATAGAAGGAGCCTCCTGGGAAATTGTAGCTCCCGGAATGATTGCTTTTGACAAGAAACTTGAGGCGATTCGCTGCGAATCTATGACTCTGCCTGGAAAGGAACAAGAACTTCGTCGAGAACTCGAATATTTCAACTCAGGAAGTAAGAATGGCTGCCAATTGCAGTTAGAAAATGGCGAGCTTTTTTATAACGAGAAATGTTTGACTAACGCCTCACTGACGAATGCATTTGAGAGTTCTGTTTTTCGCGTAAGTGTAAGTGGCGATGCCTTTAAAATTAATCTCGGTGCCTACGCAAATTCTGTGACCGAGGAATCGTTTATTGCAGTGCTGACCCATGAGTTGGGGCATTATTATCGTCAACATGCGGATGCTCTTTTGCCTCTTATTGCCTATTATTATTCGGGCCGAGACGCGCGACAGAAGGGAAGACCAGTCCCAAGGAGCGAGTTCAATACGCTGGCCTCGCGGTTTTTCAAATATGAAACTTATCCAGTCAGCGTACCCCCCTTTCCTGGTCAGACTTTACATCCCATTCTTTATTCAGTTTTTCAGTTAGCCGAACCTGGGAACTGTCGCAAGGGGGATCAGAAATGCCAGAAACTTTGTGATAAAAGTTGGAAGTTTTTGGCTCGAGATATTTTTGAAAATGAAGGAGCCAGCTACCCCCAATCTTTGGATAAACCCTCTTCTGCCTTCAGCAATGCAGTCTTAAAAGCTGAAAAAATGGTTTTGAACTGCGCTCAGGAAATTGCAATGAGCGACGAGGTGCTAAGGTCTATCAATTTGCAGATGAATACTTTAGATGCGTATTGGTACACGGAAAATAATTTGCAAAAAATAAAAGCCAATACTCTTGCGGAATGGTATTTCCAGATCAGTTCGTCATTAAGGAAATTGGATGAGGATTGGACGAAGCTGTTCTCTCAGTCACTGGAAATTCAATTGGGTTTCTATACGGAAGAGCAAGAGGCTGATGAATTTGCCGCCCATCTGCTTACCTTCGCAGGTTTGAGTCCCCATCTTGAGGCGCAAATTTATTTGGATCAATTCGATTTTGCCTCAAGCAGAAATAGATTAGAACTCAATTCGCTCGCGTGTTTGGCAGCTAAAAATCACCAATGGCAAAGTTGGGTGCCTATTGGCTCAATGACCGAGCATCATCACAGTCCTTGTTTCAGAGCTTACAACATTGAACAGTTGATTCATCGTGAAAACCTGATTCAGGCAACTGGAATGCATCCCCCCAGAGTTTCCAAAGAAAAATGGGCAGCCCTTCGGGAAATCGCACGAACACAAGGGAAATAATTATTTTTCCAGGCTCTCTTTATATTCCGGATGCAAATCGCCTTGGTGGCACATATAACAAGTAGCCTCGGGGCCTTTCTTTCCATCAAAGCCATTGCTGCGCAAAGTTTCCACAATACGTAGATGCTCCTTGGCGACTTTAAAGGTCTTTTTCTCATTCGAAGCGAAGTTTTGAATATTGTGGCATTCGCTGCAGGTGATTCCGAGCTGGCGTGAGATCACGATCATCTCTTGACGAACTTTGTCTTCGTTTGTTTTCATTTTACTGGCGGACTCGGTATAAGCTTTTGGTGAAAGAATCAGCATGATGATAAATATTGCAGCCCCGAAGACAATGAGGGATTTGTAATATATTGCGTTATTTCTCATATTCCATCCTAGAATTCTGAATCAAATTTTTGAGTGAAACTCTCTTTCTATTTTCGGTAAAGCTGTCTCCCCTTACAAGTCTGATTTCTTGACTGGTCCAGGGAGCGATGTTACCCAGATAAAAGACTTTTTTAAAGAGGGGCATTTCATGAAGATCAAGCATCTGGAGGACTTAAACACTCTGGTTTCTCTGTCCAAACGTCGTGGTTTTGTTTTTCCCAGCAGTGAGATCTACGGCGGTCTTGCCTCTTGTTGGGACTATGGTCCCTTGGGTTCCCTCTTAAAAATGAATGTGAAGCGGGCGTGGTGGAATGCCATGACTCGCAGAAGTGACATCGTTGGCCTGGATGCGGCGATTTTGATGCATCCAATGGTGTGGAAGGCCTCCGGTCACGTGGACGGTTTTTCGGATCCTTTGGTGGATTGCAAAGAGTGTAAAACTCGTTTTCGCGCCGATAATACCGATGCTTATATCAACGAAAAGAAATGTCCAAATTGCAGTAGCAAAAATTTGTCTGAAGAGCGCAGTTTTAATTTGATGTTTAAAACCAATATTGGTCCGCTTGAGGATTCCAGCAGTGTGATTTATCTTCGTCCAGAGACCGCACAAGGTCATTTTGTGAATTTTTTAAACTGCCAACAAAGTTCTCGTTACAAAATTCCCTTCGGCATCGCCGCTATTGGTAAGTCTTTCCGGAATGAAATCACGCCAGGGAATTTTATTTTCCGTACCCGTGAATTTGAACAAATGGAAATGCAATACTTTGTGAAACCTGGCACGGATGAACCCTTCTTCCTGCAATGGAAGGAAATTCGTAAGAACTTCTATTTGAAGTACGGTATCAAAGAAGAAAACTTAAAATTTAAAGACCACGAGAAACTGGCTCATTACGCCAAGGCTGCGGTGGACGTGGAGTTCAAATTCCCGATGGGCTTTAGTGAGCTTGAGGGGATTCATAACCGTTCAGACTTCGATTTAACTCAGCACATGAAGTTCTCTGGAAAATCTTTGGAATACTTTGATGAGGCGAATAAAGAAAAATATGTGCCTTATGTGATCGAGACCGCCGTGGGATGTGATCGCCTGATCTTGGCATTTATGTGTGACGCTTATCGTGAAGAAATCACTTCTGATGAGAAGGGTGAGGACACTCGCGTCGTTATGGGCTTCCATCCAGATATTGCTCCGATCAAAGTGGCGATTTTGCCTCTTTCTAAAAAGGAAGAGTTGTCGAGCATTGCTGGAAAACTTCGGGATCAATTGGCGGAAGATTTCGATGTGACTTATGATGAAACCGCTTCTATTGGGAAACGTTATCGTCGCCAGGACGAGATCGGGACTCCGCTATGTGTGACTGTGGATTTTGATACCATCAACGATCAAGCGGTGACCGTTCGTCATCGTGACACCATGGTGCAGGAGCGCATTCCCATGAGTCAACTCAATGCTTATGTCGCGGGGAAACTGAAAAATTTCTCTTGATAGCGCAGTATCTCCTAGTGTCTTATTGAAGGCGCATAAATAGGAGACATACATGCACACACAAACAACGACATCAAGTACTGGGACTAAAACTATACTCCCACAAAAGTTCGTTTATTTTTTTGCAGCTGGTGATTCCGAAGGAAACGCCGGAATGAAAAATATTTTAGGCGGTAAAGGTGCAAACCTTGCTGAGATGACTTCTCTCGGCATTCCCGTGCCTCCAGGATTCACCATTTCCACTGAGATCTGTGCTCATTTCTATGATGCCGGCGGCTGTCTTCCAGAGTGGGTCCGACCTGCGGTTCTCGAAGCGATGAAAAAAGTCGAAGCCAAGATCGGCAAAAAATTCGGTGATGTCAGTGATCCGCTTTTAGTGTCTGTGCGCTCCGGGGCCCGTGCTTCTATGCCGGGAATGATGGACACCATCTTGAACTTGGGTTTGAATGATCAGACGGTGGAGGGTTTGGCGAAGTCCTCAAACAATCCACGTTTTGCTTGGGATTCTTATCGTCGATTTATTCAAATGTATTCTGATGTCGTCATGGGAATGAATTCATCCCTTCTCGAAGTGACTCTCGAAGATTTAAAAGATGAAAAGAATTATAAATTCGATACAGATTTTAAAGTCGAAGATTTAAAACATCTGGTTAAAAAATTCAAAGATCTCATTCACCAAATGACCGGCAGCACCTTCCCCAATGACCCTTATGAGCAACTTTGGGGCGCTATCACTGCGGTTTTCCATTCATGGAATACTCCACGAGCGATCACTTACCGCGATCTTCACAGCATTCCTGCGGCGTGGGGAACAGCGGTCAATATTCAATCCATGGTTTTTGGCAATATGGGTGCCGATTCGGCGACGGGAGTGGCCTTTACCCGTGATCCAAGTACTGGCGAAAAAGCATTCTATGGCGAGTTTTTGATCGATGCGCAAGGTGAGGATGTGGTTGCGGGAATTCGCACACCCCAGCCGATCACTAAAATGGCGGCGGCAAAAACTGGAGTGAAATCTCTGGAAGAAGCCATGCCTGCGGCTTATAGCGATTTAGTGACAATTTATAAAAAACTCGAAACGCATTATCGAGACATGCAGGATATTGAATTCACCATTGAGAAAAATAAACTGTGGATGTTGCAAACCCGCAATGGCAAGCGCACCGCAAAGGCGGCGCTTAAAATCGCTTGCGATATGATCGATGAGAAGTTAATCACCGAAGAAGAAGCTCTTTTAAGATTAGATCCGGCTTCTTTAGATCAATTATTGCATCCCACTCTCGATCCGAAAGCGACTCGCACTCTGCTGGCGAAAGGTTTGCCAGCCAGTCCAGGGGGGGTGCATGGAGAAATTGTTTTCACTCCGGAAGATGCGGTTGAGTGGAAAGATCTGGGTAAAAAAGTCATTCTCGTTCGTGTCGAAACTTCTCCGGAAGATATTGCGGGAATGATAGCGGCTCAAGGTATTTTCACCACTCGTGGTGGAATGACTTCCCATGCGGCGGTTGTGGCCCGGGGAATGGGCAAATGTTGTGTCGCTGGTTGTGGTGAAGTCGAAGTGGACTATGCTCAACAAACTATGAAGGTGAAGGGTTATGTCCTCAAAAAAGGGGATGTGATCACTTTAGATGGCAGTACTGGTGAAGTCTTCTTAGGGGAAGTGAAAACGATTGAACCAAAACTGGATGCGGACTTTGAACGGATTATGGAGATCGCTGATAAATGCCGTCGTTTGAAGGTGCGCACCAATGCGGATACTCCTAAAGACGCGCAAACGGCTCGCAAATTTGGAGCTGAGGGGATTGGCTTATGCCGTACTGAGCATATGTTCTTTGGCGCAGACCGCATCGACGCTGTTCGTGAAATGATCCTGGCTGAGAACAAACAAGAGCGTGAGCGTGCCCTGGCGAAATTACTGCCGATGCAGCGATCCGATTTCCATGAACTTTTCAAAATCATGGAAGATTTGCCGGTGACAATCCGTTTATTGGATCCTCCCCTTCATGAGTTCCTGCCTCATACGGAAAAAGAAATTCAAGAGCTTGCAAAACGGATCAACTGCGATGTGGAAAGACTTCATAGTAAAATAAAATCTTTGCATGAATTCAACCCTATGTTGGGCCATCGCGGGTGTCGTTTGGCGATCACCTTCCCAGAAATTTATCAGATGCAGGTCCGCGCCATTGCCGAAGCGGCTTCGCAAGTTGTGAAGTCTGGAAAGAAATTAATTCCAGAGATCATGATTCCATTGATTGCAACGGATAAAGAGTTGGAAATCCTTCGCGAGCTGACGATTGCGGAAGTCGAAAAAGTTAAAAAAGAACAACATGTGAAGTTTGATTATCAAGTGGGAACCATGATCGAGCTTCCGCGCGCAGCCGTGACCGCCGATGCGATTGCGGACTACGCGGACTTCTTTAGCTTCGGGACCAATGACCTGACGCAAACAGCGCTGGGTCTTTCCCGCGATGATGCCGGCAAATTTCTCGGCAGCTATGTCAGCAATAGCATTTTCGCAAAAGATCCTTTCGTCACAATCGATAAGATGGGGGTGGGTTCTCTGGTGAAAACAGCCACGGACCTGGGTCGTCGCTCTAAACCAAATTTAAAAGTGGGGGTTTGCGGGGAGCATGGTGGAGATCCAGATTCTATTGAGTTCTTCAACTCTGTAGGTCTTGATTATGTGTCTTGTTCTCCGTTCCGCGTGCCGATTGCTCGGCTTGCGGCGGCTCGGGCCGCTCTCTTAGCCAAGAAATTACACTCT
>DATBTE010000267.1:0-3075 GCA_036559425.1 Pseudobdellovibrionaceae bacterium
GTATTGGCGGCCCTCCAGCGCAGTCGCTACGACGTGATTTTCATGGATTGCCAAATGCCGGAAATGGATGGATATGAAGCAACCCGCCGCATTCGTAAACTGGAGAAACCCTTTTCAACGATCCCTATTATTGCTCTGACTGCGAATGCTTTCAAAGAAGATCAAACGAAATGCTTGGAATCCGGTATGAATGACTTTGTGACGAAACCGGTGGATTCCAGAACTCTAGAGACTAAACTCAATCGTTATCTCAAGCATGGCTCCGAGACAAAGCCCTCACCTAAGGCTTCGCTTCAAGGGGGGGCTTAATTAATATCCACAACTCGGAATTCGTGGGCGGGAACGGGATCCAAGGTCTTTCGGGCAAGACTGGTGAAATGTTCTGATGAATCCGTCGTCAGGATTTGAATGTTTTGTAATACTTCTGCTGGAGCCGGCTTAAAACGAGAGCGTTCTCTATCTTGCGCCATCAAATCTGCAATTGCTTCCCCGGAGTCGACCAGTTGAATTCCTTGACCTGTGACCTTGCGAATGGACTCTTTAAGAATGGGATAATGAGTGCAACCTAAAATCAACGTATCAATCCCGGTCTGAACAAGAGGATTCACATAGCGATAGGCCACAAGATTAGTGATGGGATCATGGTCCCAGCCTTCTTCAGCTAAAGGCACGAATAACGGACAGGCCTGGCTGAAAACTTCGACATTCTCATCAAGGCAAAGCAACTCTTGAGTGTAAGCCGCACTTTTAATAGTGGCGCGGGTTCCGAGCACACCGATTTTTTTATTCTTGGTGAGACTTAAAGCTTTACAACTTCCAGGATGAATGACGTTATAGACGGAGACCCCTTCAAATTCAGACTCAGTGAATTGCGAAGAGGCCGAGTTGCAGGCGATCACCACGGCTTTCACCCCTTGGCTTAAAAGATAACGAATGTTTTGCTCCGAGTAGCGACGAATGGTTTGCGGCGATTTTGAACCATAGGGCAAACGAGCCGTATCCCCTAGATAGAGAAAACTTTCATGCGGGAATCTCTCCGCGAGCACCTTCAAAACCGTGAGCCCTCCGATTCCAGAATCAAAAACTCCTATGGGACGAGGGTCAAACTCCATGAGCACGGCTTTCCGCAACCCCATTGCTCGACATTTCCATGAAGAAAGCTTTTTCCCGAATTTCAGCGATGCTGGTGGCGTTGATGTAACTCATGCCACTGCGAATACCACCGGCGATTTCAATGATCACATCCTTGGCGCGCCCTTTGATGTTAACCATCGTGGATTCCCCTTCAGGAGCCATGCCTTCGGGGACTCCTCCCCGCCAAGAAACCTGAGCGGATTTGGAAGCCATTCCACGATATTGTTTTTTTCCGTGCTTCATTTCCCCGGGAGTTTCCAAAGTGCCCGCAAGCATACTTCCAAGCATGACCGTACTAGCCCCCGCAGCGAAAGCTTTCACGATATCACCAGAAGTTTTAATTCCTCCATCGGCGATCACCGGAACGCCATAGCTGTCGGCAATCTCCGCACAGAGAGCAATGGCGGTCAACTGGGGGACGCCGGCTCCAGTGATGATACGAGTGGTGCACATGGAACCGGGACCGATTCCCACCTTAATGGCATCCGCTCCGGCTTCGATCAAATCCCTGGCCGCGTCTGGCATCGCTAAATTTCCAGCGATAATTTCCACCTGCGGATAAGTGTCCTTTAACCACTTCATGGCCTCGATCATTTGAATCGAGTGCCCGTGGGCAATATCCACCGTGATCACGCTCACTCCGGACTCCACGAGAATCGTTGCCCGAGTCTTCGCTTCTTCTCCGACACCGATGGAGGCTGAGATGACTTTGACTCCAGCCGCTTTCACTTTGCGCACCATCTCAGCTTGTTCTTCAATGCTCATAAAGCGATGAAGAATACCAAGGCCGCCTAAATTATGCATTGCTATGGCCATCTCACAGCCGGTCACCGTGTCCATATTCGCACTCAGGATCGGAGTCTCAAGACTGATATTTTTGGTCAATTTGGAGGCCAACGAAGGATCCCGACGAGAACGCACATCAGAACGTTTCGGCATAATAAGAACGTCATCAAAAGTCAGGCCACGGCTACGATTTTTAATGTCTTGCCAATTAAACATGAGCGGCTGCATTGGAGATCTCCTGCGGATTTTGGCTTTCAAAAACATCCATTAACAATTGAGTCGAAAAAATAAAAAGGTAGACATCAATAAAGGTCAAAGCCAAAGCCTCCACAGGCGTGTGCCACACGAGGCGATATTCATCAAATAAAACTGTCAGTATCGACGGAAAAAACAAATGAAAGATCAGAATAATTGCCGATATTTTAAGCAAACATGAACGCACCAAGCGAATCGAGGCCTCCAAAGCATCCGCCTTCCCTTGCTCATACTCTTTCGACATCGCCACTACAAAAGGAACCATGGTGTATTCAAAGTATTTCCACAGTCCGGGTAAAATAAATAGTATGGACCAAAACAAGGTCTTGCCCCAGCAGCGAAGGATCTCAATACTCATTTGATTTACATGATGCTGAACGTAATCCCAGAGGCCACGTTCATTGGCTTCTGAATTTTGGGCTCCATAAATCACCACCAGAACGCCCAAGATTGGAAAAATTATTCCAATAATCAAGGAACCCAGGCCATAGGCCCAAATCCAGGCATTTGCCCCATGAGGGCTTCGCATAGCCTCTTCCGTATTGATGGTGAGGAGCTGATCAAGGCTCGTGTAAATCAGGGTGAGGACAAAGAGTGGCAGTCCTATACGCTTAAATATCTGAAGGTTACGGGCAAAGAAGTTCACACCTCAATAAAATCTGGACAGGCCCCTAGAGTCAAAAGAAATTTTCTCAGGGTGTCATGAGCTTAACGCAAAAACAAATAGAGATGACAAGAAGCTAAAAAAATGATTTTCTTAGCCTTCATTTCTAAACATGCCTCGGTGGCGAAACTGGTAGACGCACAGGACTTAAAATCCTGGGATTCGGTTAAACGGTCGTGCCGGTTCAAGTCCGGCCCGAGGCACCATTATGTTCTACGATGTCGATACAATCTTAC
>DATBTE010000268.1:0-3249 GCA_036559425.1 Pseudobdellovibrionaceae bacterium
TCTTTGGCGCAAGATTTCCATTGAGATCTGCTGACGATTACTGTTTTGTTTGCTTGTTGAAGTGCATAATCAAAGCGTCGCCGGCCGGACAAGACATTTGCGCTTTATCTCCTGTCATGATTGCCACCGCTTCTTTATCGCTAACATACGCGAAGAAGACTGGGTAAGAGTCTGACATGGCGATAGGATTCGCATCTTTACAGCTTTGGCTTGTAGCGCTTTTATAAGTCACTTTCATGCCCTCTGCAGTATAGCTTCCAGTGACCTTAGTTTCGCAACCGCCCATAACTAATTGGTATTGGAATGTTTTATCTGGATTGTTGGTTAAAGTAATTGAGTCTTGACCAATTTTCAAATCATCTTTGATTTGAGCGTTGCTAGAGCAAGAACGGGAAGTGAGCTGCCATGTTCCTTCAAGTGATGGCGTTTGGGGAGCTGGTTGGGGAGCTGGAGCGGGTTGAGCTGCAAATCCATAAGATGCCGCAAGTAAAACAGTTGTAAAAATAATTTTTTTCATAAAAAACCTCCTTATTATGTGTTGGAGGCTTATTTTCGTCTATGACGCAAAAAAACGTCAAAGATGTTTCAGAGACGAAGAGAAGAATAAAAAGTCATCGTTCATTGCTGATTAAAATAATCTGATTTAGGCAAGGAGGGTGGAGTGGTCCTCTCTTTCTTGGTTGGAGATAAAGTCTTTGTGACGGAGAAAGGATGTAACTTCATTTCAGCATAGCTGCGATATCTGGCATAGTGGCCGCGTTAGGAGGAGGTCTTATGACAAAGTATTTACCCCTCAGGGACGTTGCGATCTTCGGCATTTTTATTTTTGCCTGCGGCACTGGTCTTTGGGCTTGTGGGACATCCAAGGAGTCGGAAGGAACCAAGGCTCCAGCACCTCATTTTCGCAGGGCTGAGAAGGCCGTTGAAGAGAAAGGCACTCTGACATTGAAAGGCGAAGGTCTGAAACTGACTCCAGTCATGCAGGGACGAAAGATAAACAGTCTCACGCAGGCCGAAGGAGCGGAAAAATATTTGAAGTTGCAGAAAAAATTTGCGTTGCCCATTCAGTTTAACGGGTGGATGACCTTGGACCGTGTTGAACATAATTATTTAAAGTGTGCTCAGGCGATCAGTAAAGAGCCAAGCTTTTTTCTGGAAGATGACCATCATGGTTCCGTTCCCATTCAACCTGGTGAAAAAATTCCTTTAAGTCTTGAAAAGCTCTATGTTGTGCATGTGGAATTTGAAAATGTCTCTGCCTGTAACAGTGTCGATATTCAATTTGGAGTCTTTTATGGAACTGATGAGGGGGCCAACTGAGCGAATCAAAATGAATGAACCAATCAATAACTTAAGCGTGTGATTTCTTGATCTTCGCCAAGCTTTCGCCTAGAATACATTTGAATTGCTTAAAACGACGGCAAAAATTTTGATAAAAAGGGGCGGGTTATGGCACAGGAAGAAACACATAAACAAGCACATAAAGAAACATATGTAGATTTGAAACAACAAGAAGTAGACAAAAAAGTCGCGAAAGAAATGTTGCCATTTTTTATTTATGCGGCAATTCCAGTTCTAATTATTGTCTTTATCGCTTTGAAGTGGGGTCCTAGTTATTAGGATTGAACCCTCAGGTGCAGGCATCGATTTGGTCTCCTTTTCGTCATTCCTCATATAGAATTTTTTGGTTTTGTGCTTTTCTTTCCAATTTGGGAACTTGGGTTCAGGATGTGGCAGCCAGTTGGTTGATGACGCATCTTTCGAGCTCTCCTCTGGTGATTTCTCTGCTTTCTTTTTCCACCAGTCTGCCTGTGGTTTTATTTTCCATTCCTGCGGGCTTTTGGGCTGATAGTGGGGATCGTCGCAGAATTCTTTTGATCGCTCAGGTTTTGATGCTGATTTCCGCGTTCAGCTTGGGTTTTCAAGCCGCGACTGGTTCTCTCTCTGAGATCACGATTTTGCTTTTAAGCTTTTTTATGGGTATTGGCGTGGCGCTGAACGGCCCCGCTTACCAAACAGTGCTTTCTGAGCTGGTTTCCGCGGAAGAACAACAAACGGCCGTTCTTGTTTATTACATGGGATTAAACATCACCCGAGTTCTTGGTCCCGCTTTTGGTGGATTCGTTTTAGGATTCGCCGGAGCGAGCAGTGCTTTTTTCATAAATGCAATGTCTTTCTTGGGTTTAATTATTTTTTACTGGCATTGGCCAATCGATAAAAAATCCTCTAAAGCCAGTGAAAAACGGGGATGGTTTGACGGTGATTTTTATCAAAAAATCAACCCCCAGGATTGGAAAATTTTATTCTCCATTCATAATCTAAAACTCTGGTTGGAAATTTTTGTGGTGAGTTTTTCGGCTTCAGCGCTTTGGGCTCTCTATCCCGTGCGTGGGCGTTTGGAATTGCACTTGGCTTCTTTACAATATGGTTCTCTGTTGGGCTGCTTGGGATTTGGAGCTTTTTTAAGTGCCGTGTTCTCAAAGCATGTGATGAATCCGCAGCGGAATTGGCAGTCTTTAAGCTTTGCATACTTGGTTTTTGCCGCCGGCGAAATTTTATTAAGTTTTGCGGACAGCTATTCCATGGCCTGCTTCGCGATGGTGCTTGCGGGAATAGGCTGGATTATTCTAGCAACGCTTATGAACATGAGTACTCGTCAATTAACTTCGAGCTCCCATTTAAAAGCCACTATGCTGGGGGTTTTTCTCTCTGTTTTTTATCTAGGAATGTCTCTGGGCAGTGTCACATGGGGCACCCTGGCTAAGGAGACCACAAGCTCACGCTCTCTCTTGGTCTCTTCGGGATTTTTGGTTCTCAGTTCTCTTTATAAATATCGCCATAAAAAGTAACCAGACTTAGGATTCGTAGTGGTAATTAACGCGTAGCAACGATAGATTGAGACCAGATTGAGGGTATTAAGAAAAAGCCGTCAACGATTAATCATTGACCCCTAAGCCCCCTCGTTTTAAGTATATCACATGTATAATTTTCTTAAGAAATTGTTAGCCACCTCTACTCCTTCGGTCGCGACTCCTTCGATTGTAAACATTTCGATTGCAAGCACAGCGACAACCTTAGTTTCATAATGTCACAAATTACAATTATTTTGCCTGATAATTCTACGAAGGTGTTTGATCACGAACCCTCGGCACTCGAGGTGGCTCAATCTATCGGTCCACGTCTTGCCAAAGAAACTCTTGGTGTGAAACTCAACGGTTCCGCGGAAGTCTCGGATCTGCGGATTCCTCT
>DATBTE010000269.1:0-2718 GCA_036559425.1 Pseudobdellovibrionaceae bacterium
ATACGAGCATATCCAATCAGTAGTAGAAAGAATCGAAAAATTACAAACAGAAATTATTGACAACAAAAACAAAAAGGCAGCATGATCTGAATCACTTCACGAAAGTGGCTCCACACTTTCAACTAAAAATGAGACATCTCCAAATTGATTGTCTGATTACTTGCCTTTTTAGTTATAATAGTTACTTGTCGTGAAATTACATTCTGACCTGCATAAATATCTAATGAAGACTCGGGTGTTAAACAATAACCCTCCTCTCCAAACCGTTCTTTGAGGTATTCACGAATAAACTCCCAATAATTACTAAACCATAATGTAGTTGTTCCAGCCCCAGCAGGTGTAGAAAGCAAATACCATCCGTTCATTACTTCTGAAAGATAGCCGGCCCTTGTAAGGCGTTCCCTAACAACTCTTTCAATATCAGAAGACTTAACGACATGGCCCCGAGCTGCTGCTCTTGCCGTCTTTAAATACTCAGCAAGTTGACCATTCTGGATAGTAGAATTTTGCTGTTTATTCACTTAGACCTCAACTTTTCTTTGTATAATCATACGAGTAATGCAACATACTAGAAATTTATGCTATCAATTACTAGATATTCATGCAATTAATTACTAGATATTTATGAAGCAATTTGTTAGATGTTTATGTGTAAATGTCAATTAAAGCTTTATCTAATTAAAAATCAAATAATATTAGCTATTTATATACTAGAAAACAGTGCAGTTAACTGGCCAAACGCCTAAATATTCTTGTATTTTAAAGTTAGTAGGTGGCTGAGAAAGCATTTTAGAGTTTTCTGAGGGTATTTTTTGTTCCGATTACGCCGAATCCCCTCAGGGTCTTTTTGACCAAGGGCATTTGTGGCCATTGCCAGGATTGTGATCATTTACTTGTCACGAAAGTGATTGGCTACCGCCTTGGAAGCATTGCTTTTTATAACAATACTAAAGTCGTGAATTACAATTATATGGCAACCAAGCTTAATCTAGAATGACAAGAACTTCCTAAATCGTATAAACATATATTTATCTATATCAATATTGGGTCGTTGCCGAACGCAAAAATACCAGAATAAGAGGTCGATAATTTGAAATCGAGATCAAGAAGTATCTTCGAGAAGTCTGTTAGCGCCATAATGGCATCAATTGAGCTTTATAATAAGCCTGACTTTTTTTACAGAGAGGAATGTTTTTCTATTCTCGCGGTAAATGCTTGGGAACTACTTTTAAAAGCGAGAATTTTGCAGCTATCATCGAATTCATTGCACAGTATTGCAGAATACGACAATCCTCAGACGGACCAAGGAAAGAAGTCAAAAGTTAGAAAAAAGTTGAGGAATAGAGCAGGCAATGTTCAGACGATTGGAATTTTTAAAGCCTACGACCTCCTTGTTTCCGACTTTTCTGAGCCCATGCATGAGTCCATAAGGAAAAATTTAGAGGCTTTAGTTGAAATTAGAGACAACTCAGTCCATTTGATTAATAAGGGCTTAGATCTCGAGAGAAAAATTCTGGAGATTGGAACAGCGACTTTAAATAACTATATAAAAATAAGCCGTCAGTGGTTTGGAAGCGACCTTTCAAAATATAATATTTTTCTCATGCCCATCGCATTCATTCGAGAAATTCCGAAGGCGGAAGGCATTGTCTTAAATGGCGAGGAGCGAAATATAGCCAACTATTTCAGTAGTCTAAATAAGGAGCTACGAAAAGAGAATGAGTCCGATTTCAACACGGCTTTGAGTATAGAAATTAAATTAAAGCGTTCAAAAGAAGACTCAGCTGTTAAATTTTCTATTTCCAATGATCCTGATGCGGTATCCGTTAAGCTGGAAGAAGCGGACATACGAGAAAAATATCCGTGGAGCTATCAGCTATTGACGGAAAAACTTAAGCAGAAACATGGGCCTCTTTTTAAAACAAATGAAAAGTATCATAAAATCAGAAAAGAATTAGAAAAAAGTGACAAATACTGCATGGTAAGACTGTTAGATCCAGGCAATGCAAAAAGTTCGAAAATGCGATTCTACAATTCTAACATTTTAAAGGAAATTGAAAAAAAATATTTTGAATAGCGAATTTCCTATTTCGCCGACGGACATTATTTTCTTCGTCGATATTTCTGCCCGATTTCAGATGATAACAACATAAAAAGTGGAGCGTGTGTACGTGGGTGCCGAATATCAAGTCATTATTCCCGATTCGGGGACAGCGAGCGAAATCATTGAGAGAATTGATGAAAGCAAATACCTTTGTATCAAACGACACTGCCAGATTATCAATGAGTTCTTTGAAGACTATTTAGGCTATTGGATTTTGGAGGGTAATATTGACTCTTTCTACCGATATACATCTTACGATCATTCTAAGATCCTGCTGAAGCGAAGCCTTAGCGAAACCGAGCACGAAAGGGTACGAATCCAGTTAAATAGAAAATTTTTGAACATACTCTCTTCCTTTCGCTCATTCATCGATCATGCAGATACGGCTGTCGCAAGACAAGCCGCCAAAGGCGACGACATCTCAAAAATATTTAAATTGGCGCAGGCTAAAGAATTTGATTCAAATTTATATTATCGATTTATTTGGGACTTGAGAAACTATGCTCAGCACTGCACACTTCCAATAAACAATTATGGAATTGACATTAAATCCTCCAAGAACAAATTGAAATTCAAGGCAAATCTAGTGCCGTTTCTAGAAACGGCACATCTGC
>DATBTE010000270.1:0-2554 GCA_036559425.1 Pseudobdellovibrionaceae bacterium
AATGGTAAAAGTGTTGAATTGCCTTCAATTGACACTGCCTTATTAAATCAATAAACTGTATTTCCGCCTGCTCAATCATAAATTATTGATATTATTTAGATTTTTCTTTTTCTAAATTTTTCTTGGATGCTTCTTGAACTCCAAGGACAGAGGGCGGCTTGAGGACATTATGAAAGAACCCCTAAATCAACAACTTCTTGATGAAAAATGGATGTCACATGCTCTGAAGCTTGCCGCTAAAGCCAGTTCACTAGGTGAGGTCCCAGTGGCAGCTCTCCTTATTGGCCCTGACGGCAAGACCCTCCTGGCTCAATCCTACAATCATCGCGAAAGTTGGCAAAGCCCCTTAGCTCACGCCGAAGTCATCGTTCTGCATACAGCTTCTAAAAAAATACACAATTGGCGATTAGAAAATTGCACATTATACGTGACGCTTGAACCTTGCCTGATGTGTGCGGGAGCCCTTTTACAATCTCGAGTAAAACGCGTGGTTTATGGGGTAAAAGATCCGAAAAGTGGGGCGGTGGATTCCCTTTATAAGACTTTTCAAGACCTTCGACTTAACCACCAAATTGAAGTTACGGCAGGAATACTAGAACAAAACTGCGTTAAGCTTCTTCAAGATTTTTTTAAATCCCGCCGTGAAGAGCATAAGATCGTAAAACAGCAAAAAATCTATCGCCGCCGAGCCAGTGTGATTGTTGTCCATCAGAATAAAGTACTTGGGTTTCACGCCATGGACCCAACAAGTAAAAAGCATTACTTTTTTATGCCTGGAGGAAAAATTGAAAAGAACGAGTCCGCTGTAGAGGCAGCCATTCGGGAGACTCTAGAAGAAACTGGCTATAAAATCCGAATTTTACCGAACCACGAGCTTCGCCGTCGCTACGATTTTGAGTGGGATGGGAGGGTTAACCACTGCGACACAAGCTTTTTTGTCGGTATCCTGGATGAAGATTGGTTTGAACCTGTTCCCGTGAAAGATGCACCCTACAATAAAGGACCCCAGTGGCTTCCAGTAAAAAACTTGGATGATATTTTTAATTATCATCCTGACATTCTATGGGGAGCAAGATGGGGAGTAAAAAAAAGTCTTCTAAGGCCTGATTAGGTGTGAACCTCAAGGCGATAACCGAGACTGGGAACCGCAAGAATCTTGCCTTGAAACTTATTGATCTTACGTTTTAGGTAATTAATTTGTGAATCCACATTACGTGAGGTTACTTCTGTATCTCCCCAAATCTCGTCTAAACATTTCTCTCTAGTTACGAGATTATTCTTGTTAGATACGAGCATTTTAAGAATATCAAATTGCTTTGGAGTCAATTGGACTTCCTCACCGTCTACAAACACTTGGCGTGACAAAAGATTCATTCGCAAATTCGCAGCTTGAAGCTCCGCGCTCAAATCGTGATCTTTCTCCGAAAGCCGCGCCTTAATACGAAGAATAAGTTCTCTTACATGGAAAGGTTTGGAGATAAAATCGTCTGCCCCTTGCTCGAAAGCACGAATTTTTTCATCAATAGTCGCCGCTCCAGAAACGAAGATAATGGGAATATTTTTTGTCGATTCATTCTCGCGAATCATTTTGCAAACATCGATCCCCATAAGACCGGGCATTTTATAGTCCAATAAAACAAGATCTGGTTTTTTTTCAGTCACTAGCGAAAACGCCTTGGTACTATCGGATGTATAATAGCATTCATAAGTTGAACTCAAAATTTCAGATAAAAGTTTACAACTTTCTTCGTAATCATCAACTATCAATATTTTTCTATTTAACTGAGCCACTCTTCTTCTCTCCCTTTGTCGCACATACTTAGGCTCGTCGAAAGAATTTAATGACGCAAGGCTAGTACTGCATCATTCCACAACAAACCTTTTTTTACAGGTATAAGCTTTTACGCACCTTTATATTTTATACCCTTTTGATCAAAAATCTTCTTTATTTGGACGCGTTTGTCCCCTTGTATTTCAATAAGACCCTCTTTACCCGACAGAACATAGGTGCCACCTACGCCACATTTGGTTTTCAATTCCTTACAGAGATCTTTAAGGTAAACTTCAATCTTAGGCAAAGCGTCGATCACAGTCACGACCTTACCACCGCGAGCATTCTTTTCTAAGCGGAATATTGCGATGAAGTTCCTGGAGCTAACCGTTTCTTGTTTAAGGCAAGTACACTCAGAGAGGTACTCTTTGCACTTCAAACACTTTTGATCTTTGGGGTCTGTCGAATAAACGAGTTTAGTATTTTTCTGGCTCAATTTCCATTCTCTGTGTTTGAAGAGTTAGGACGAGGTCCTTGATTTAATTTATAGTTCTTAAATTCTTTTCCATCAAATCTAAAAAGTTGCCCCTCTCCATCCATT
Organism: Pseudobdellovibrionaceae bacterium; assembly: GCA_036559425.1. GTDB lineage: Bacteria > Bdellovibrionota > Bdellovibrionia > Bdellovibrionales > Bdellovibrionaceae > JACMRP01. Next base: position 2,373 of record DATBTE010000270.1, read on the forward strand.
GCAGTAGCCAGATTCACGGGACGGCTCCAGATTTTATAGAGATTTTTCAAAGTTTCAGTCATAAAATCCGGCTGCATATCTATGCCTTCATGCAGATGCGTCATCAATAGCTCACCACGATTTTCAAAATTTGCATCCTCAATACGAATAATCGGCTGGCCAAAGTTTGTCATGTGAAACAA
>DATBTE010000271.1:0-2342 GCA_036559425.1 Pseudobdellovibrionaceae bacterium
CGAACTTTCGACAATTTGTAATGCTTTTGAAAATAAAATCGAAGGAAACCTTTACGACGGAAATCAATTTCCATTGAATCCGGTCCCTTTTGCTATGGCGTTAGGCATTGGTCCATGGGACCGGTAAACCGGTAAAAAAAGACCCATTTAAAACCGGTGCTTCCAGGTACACCGATGAAGTACTTTTTAAAGCTCATTGATGTTGCACGGGAAAATGGCATAGTGACAAATCCTGAAGAATGGGAAACCCGCCCTTTAACCGAATCCGAGTGGGATGCTATCGAAAAATGCGCTCCGTTTGTTTTTACCGATGTCGAAGAAACAGTGCATGTAAACGGTATTGAGTCAGATCTTAGCGATGCCCCATTTCCCATTTTTTCCATCGAAGGTTTTGGAACAGAACCTGCGGGTGAATATATGGGGCCAGTTGTCGGTCTTCTTCCGCTATATTGCATGATTTCGATTGAACTTAAACCAAAGATTTTTGATTATATCGCTCTTAGTAAAGCGGGTGATGAGTATTTTGTTTTGCAGATGGATGAGCGCAAGGTTGGCCCCATAGTTACCAGTTTTCTGCAGGACCTTTCAAAGAAATCTCTTGGACAAGAAAGAGTCCGAACTTCCATCAAAATTGGAACCGGGAAAATGAAGCGACTTCATCGGCTTCGCAGAATCATTCATGTTGCACCAAGAAAATATGCCCGTGCCGCGCCCGAAACACATAGGCATATTGATTGGACGCATAGATTTGAAGTGCGCGGCCATTGGAGAAAAATCGATACCCTGGGAAAAGATCGTCAAGGCAAGTACTGTATTCACGGTTACACATGGATTTCTCATCACGAAAAAGGCCCAGAAACTCTACCTCTGGTTAGGAAAGTTCGTCTTTTTGATCAGAGCAAAGTCGATGCTGATGCCGTAACACCGTTCAAATTGTGAGGTTCGCAATGAGTACGCAAAAGAAGAAGACAAGAGTCACAAAAAATTGGCCTCCTATAGCCTACATAATTCTCGGCATCGACATTTTGGCGATTATTTTACTACGCGAAAATAACCCCGCTCAGATTCCAGCAATTTTACTTAGTTCGGTTGCATTGGGATTCAGTTATTACGCCTATAGATTTTCAAAAGAGAAATTCAGGTTGGATTTGCTAAATAGACGCTGGGAAATCTATGAGCAGGTTCTTAAGTTTTGCAGTGTCGTCGTGATTCATGGAGGGCTTCCGAAGTACGGCGAAGATGAGAGTATTAACAAGAGTGTCGTTTCTGGATTGGAGGCAGCCCACGAATCTTTTAGAGGCATTGGCCTTCATAAAGCAAAATCACTCTTTGGACCGGAAGTTCACGAAAAGTTCGAGCAATTAAATAAAATGTATGCATGGTTTGTTGCTCGCCCCCGAACTGACGGTTGGGCTGAAACAGAACATCAACACTTGCTCGACATTCTTAAAACTATTGAGAATCTACCCACAGTATTTAAGCCATATATATATTTTGGCGATTACAAAGATTAGTCTGTAATCCAACTACCACTAATTCACTGATTGAACGATTTGTTATTGGAGATTTCCCTGATGGAATACAGCACGTCCGGCGAACCCCACCTGCTGGCTTTGGGTAGTTCCAAGAGCTTCACCTGAGTGTGTCGTACCTGATTTGTCATGTGAGGTAGTCGGCCAGTCAGTGCGGCGGCAGAGTCATCGTGAGTGCGAGTTTGATGACATAATTGAGTCCCATGTGGATGTTTCATCGGTTGTAACGGCGCTTGCATCTGTTCATGGGGTTACCACAGCGGAAATGGGTAATGCTATTTGGAGTTATCTGTCGCGCATCGTATCTGAAAACTAGAGGATATTATTCGTCCTGAACTCGCATTTGTCGGTAATTTATTGAGAGGGATGGCCAGTACCTCACTTAGGGGGCGCTGGCTTTTCAAAGTTGAACTCGATAAATGGATCGTTCTGCCTCGGGATTGGATAACCAATGAGGCCCTACATGTTCAAATCCGGCGTCGACAAAACCCTTCGTAAGCCCCGGCCATCGAACATGTTCCTTGTGTTTTTCAATTGCACTTTGATCAAACGGGTATCCCTCAATGGTCTTCCAGCCACGGCACCGTCCATATGACTTCAATTCTTCAAGCATCAATTTTTGAAGACCTTGGTTTTGGTATTTTGATGAAATAGTAAAGCAAACTATACCAGCAATATCACGGGCACCTTCTCCCACCTGCGCCACTCGTCTCCAAGTCCAGTAGAATTCAGGCAGAGTTCCAACGGAAACCCATCCGACAAGATCGCTTCCACTGTAAGCAAGAACACCGACATGAAAACCAGATCTCA
>DATBTE010000272.1:0-2937 GCA_036559425.1 Pseudobdellovibrionaceae bacterium
GTCCTTCAACGGCGACAACCCTCCTGCCTGTGCTGATTCTTCCCACAGCAAAGCACAAGCAGGGGTGGTACACTTTTACACCGCCGTTTTTGTTAAAAACGGTACACTTTTAGTATGCCGTTTCCAGTGCTGACTGGGGCCTTAAATTAGATCCACTTTGAATTAGAGATTTTGGGATCATAGCACGACCTGTTCTTTGGGGCATAAAACACCTCGCCGTAAAAAAGTCAGAAGAAATGGCTGTAAAAACCTATTGGAAAGCCCTCAGGCTTTTCAATGGGTTTTCTACAGCTTACATTTGCCTTCGGCACGCTTTGCAAACGCGTGAAAAAAGATTGAGTTTATTGTTTTTGCTTACGCATTCCAGCTTTGAGCAAATTCGGTCGGTGTATGTAATTTCAGGGCTCGGTGAGGACGGAAGATATTGTATTCTTTGCGCCACATCTCAATCAGCACTTTGGCTTCTCTGAGCGTTCTGAAATAGGTGGCATTCAGGCATTCGGTCCGCAATTTGCCATTGAACGATTCGCATTTGCCGTTCTGCCAGGGGCTACCGGGATCAATGAAAATGGCAGCAACGCCTTTCTCTTTCAGCCACTTTTGTAGGGATTTTTCAATAAACTCTGAACCATTATCGCTGCGCAGATAACAAGGGTGACCCCGTTCTTTCATGACCTGAGCCAAAGTTTCCTGCACATCTTTTGCCTTTAACGAGCGCTCTACCCGGATGGTTAGGCACTCTCTGGTAAATTCATCCACCACCGTCAGCATGCGTAATCTGCTTCCGTGGCTCAATCGGTCAGCCACAAAGTCCAACGTCCACACATGATTCGGTGCAATCGCTTGGCAAGGCGCTAACGGAACGCCTTGTCCCTGGCGTCTTCTCTTGGGTTTTCGCTTGGGGACCTGTAATTTCGACATTTTCCACAATCTCCAGATTCTTTTGACATTCACCACCCAACCTTCTCGTCTCAACAAGGCCCAGATACGTCGGTAGCCATAGCGGAAGTGCTCCGTAGCCAGTTCCTTCATTCTGGCCACGAGAGGCATATCTTTCTCGCTGGGCTGGTAGTTGGCAGTGTTTCTACCAATCCCTGCTAAACCGCAAGAACGGCGGAAGGAAAGCCCTTGTTCCTGGAGCATTCCCACCACCGTTCTGCGCGCTCTGGGCCTTAGAGCTTTTTTAGAACGTCTTTGACCGCCTCATTTTCCAGCATGAGATCAGCCACCATTCTTTTCAAACGGCTGTTTTCCGTTTCCAGCTCTTTCAATCGCCTGGCTTCATTGACGTTCAAACCGCCGTATTTTTGTTTCCACTTGTGAAACGTGGCTTGGGCAATGCCCATCTCCCGGCTGATTGCCACAATGGTCTTACCACCCACTTCGTGCTCTTGCAGCGCTTTCACGATCTGCTCTTCGCTAAACCGGCTCTTCTTCATCGTTTGAGGTCTCCTTGCTCATGTTCTAACAGGAAAACCTCTACTTTCAACTGGCCCTTTTTATTGGGGGCACGTCAGTGCTGAACTTTTTTGCACTGCTGTCATCAGCCTTAACAGATTCAGCTACTTGAGTTGTTAGAGGGTATTTTAAGAAGGCGCCTAAAGTCGCATAGGTTAGTTGCAATCCACCAGGCTCGTATGAGTGATCTCTTTTGCATGGACCACTAAGACGGGTCAAAATTCTAAAACCTTGGGCATTCCCTTCAAATTTAAGGAAATCGTCTTTCTGCGGTTGCGTTAAACCATCCAAAACATTCTTATTGTTTTTAAACCAGTCACTTATTGCTTTCTCACCTGAGTGGCCAAAAGGCGGATTCCCTATGTCATGGGCCAAACAGGCTGAGTAAACGATATCTCCAAAATCAGTATGAGAATGTCCTTTAGTGCTGAAAGGCTTGTCATCCTTACAAATTTTATGACCGACATAATTCCCCAGAGAACGGCCAACGGATGAGGCTTCGATACTGTGCGTTAATCTAGTTCGAGTATAGTCAGTATCCGGGGTAGGATGAACTTGAGTTTTGGCCTGTAGCCTTCGAAAAGCCGATGAGAAGACGATTCGATCACGGTCTTTCTCAAACTCTGTTCTAAAAGGATATTCTTCTAATTGGGTAGGATCTTCATCTTTTCGACCCAGACGTTTTTCACATAAGAGTTTTTCCCAATCCATAATAACCATCAGTATTCCCACACTCTTTCCCGACAATGCTCAGTAATTCTTGGTATGCTGACACAGAACCGACACATGATACCCCAAAACCACCCCAAACACTACAGTTTGTAAAGCACCCCAAAGCCTGTCCTAGTCACAAGAGAGACGAGTGGGCCCAGCAGGATTCGAACCTGCAACCAAGGGATTATGAGTTGGGCCAATACCCTTTCCTGACGAGGATTACAGTGTCTCGAATGATGCCGATCGTTCTCTTTCAGACGCTTTTGCCTTTACCCACTCTTCCTCTAAAAAGCTCAAAGCTTCCTATCTTTTCCATACAGGCCGACACAGTCCTGACACATGACCTGAGAAATCGACCACCTTACCCCTCTGGGGTTATTATAACAAGAGAGTGGGCCCAGGGGGGGCCTTTTCGCCTTCTGTCTTGTGAGTACCTACCCAGGCATTAAACTTGGGGAAGCCTCCAGCTTGGTAAAACGGCGGAATCATTGAAAGGCAGGTTTCAAATGAGCTTTAAACTACGAAAGAAGATAGACCATTCAAAAACATTTATATGCGATATATACATCACAGATTGGGCAATTGATGTTGATTTCAATCATTATGCGAGCATGTTCGCTTCCGATGGAAATGGCATCCTAAAAGTGATCCGTTTTTAAGCAAAACGGCGATCAAAAAGTGATCCACCCTCTCCGGGGTCGGTTTTGGTATGACCAAGGCCGAAGTCGAGAACCGGAGAGGCAGGCCGAGGTGAAAAGCGTGTAC
>DATBTE010000273.1:0-7322 GCA_036559425.1 Pseudobdellovibrionaceae bacterium
TGATGTGGGTTTGCTCGGGTGCCTCAGCCGTGTTGAATGGGATGAGCTTGCTGCGAATCACTTTTCTGGATTGCTTGCGGAGCAGTATGTGGCTCAGCATCTAAGTCTTTTTCATGGCCCCTTAAGGACTCCTGAGTTGCATTACTGGCTTAATGATAAAAAAAGTCATCGCGCGGAAGTGGACTTCCTATTGCAGACAGGCTCAAAAGTACTACCAGTTGAGGTGAAATCCGGATCTCCGGGGCAAATGAAATCCTTATTAACTTACTTGGCGCTTCATGCTTCAGTAAAACGAGCTATCCACTTGGGACCGCATTCTTTCTCCGTAGGAAAGCTTGATTATAAGCTTGCACAGGAGAAAGAGTCTGTTCGGGTCAACAGACAGCTTATCCAAGTTCCACTTTATCTTGTGGACCGATTGAAGCAGATTTTATAAGAATTCTTAAGGATGATTAATTTTATTAAGGTCGATAATTCTAAAACTTGGATTTTCATATTGTGACGAAAGCTTTGACTGCTCCCATTTTTTTTTGAGCTCTGAAAGTAGAGTCAGAGTTTGTTGAGTTGAGAGATTTTTATACTTTATTTCTGCTATTACCAATTGCTTTGGATGTTTCTCGTCATAAAATACCGCATCAAACTCAATTCCCTTAACGATAATTTCTCCATTGGGTTTCTTTATTTTAATACTTTCCCAATAGCGTTGAGCACCTTTGTGCTGCTTCCGCATATAATCTTCAAATATTTTAGAGAAATAGAGTTGCAGTACATGCCTTTTCTCTTCGGCAGTCATTCTTGGCCAGCGCGCTTGATAGGGGGTATAAACTTGGTACCAAAAGCAAAAAGAATAATCTTGGATTTGATAGAGAACCTTCTTTGGATTTTTTGCTCCTTCATTAAAACAGATATCTTTGGTTAAAAAATGCCCTTCAAGAAGTGCTGTAAAAGTTCTTGAAAGTTGCGATTGTTGAATTCCAATCCTAGCTGCGATATCGCTCGGTTTGTGCGCCCCTCTGCCAATACAATCCAATACTGAAAGTGGAATTAAACCTTCTATTCCTTCATCTTGAAGCAGTTTACGAGGTTCATTTTCGAGAAATGCTGCGTAGTTAAAAAAAAGCTGATCAATATTTTTCTCAACAGTCAGGTGGGCATCTATATACTCCCAATATTTAGGGACGCCTCCAACCAAAGCGTATAACTCAAATGACTTTTGAGTCGGCCCTATATCGAGAGCCTCGCAAAAAGCCTCAAAACTCATGGCTTCAAGTTTTATTTCTCTATGGGCTCTTCCGAAAAGGGGAGCGGCTTTGTTTAGAAAAATGTCATGCATCATATGCTGACTAGATCCCAATAGAACTAGATGCAGATCCTTTTTTTTCTTAGTGTCGATCCATTTTTGAAAAATGGAAGGCACAGACTTTTGAGTTTCCACTAAATAAGGGAACTCATCAATGGCAAGAGTGAAAGGTCCCGCGATATCGTCAATAAGCTGAAAGAGTTGTGGCCAGGTTGTCGGTTCGATGTGAATGTTAAGGAAGTCTTTCAGGTCATCATAAATTGATTTAATTTGAGATTCTGAAGTTCCTTGTATGCATTGAACCCTGCAGCCTCGGATTTTAGATTTTTTAAGCCAATATTCTAATAGATTCGATTTACCAATTCTACGACGTCCGAAGAGCACAACCAATCCATTCTTTTTGTGACTTTCAGACAGGAGATCCAGCTCAAGTTTTCGGTTAACAAACTTCATCTTCGCACCTTATCCTGTTTTTAACATTATGCCTGACAAACATTATGCACGTAAAACATAATGTTTGTCAGACATAATCATCTTAAATGGCTGAATTTCTTTAAAGTCCGTAAAGTCTCATATTGAGCCAGATTCATAGCCAAAGTCACTAAACCAAGGGCGCTACGTCATTAATTGAGACGGATTTGTTCTAGGAACAATGTTTCAAGCTTCTCAGACTTTTGTCCGATATAATTGAGACTACGGAATGTTTTCCTGGGGATGAATCATGAATAAGAAAAGCCTATCTAGATGTATGGTCATCGGTCTTATTTTTCTAAGTTCAATTCATGCTTTTGCAGAAGGCGAAGAAGTGGCTGCGGAAGCGGCAACTGGCGGCGGACCTCCAACTGGTCCAACGGGCTATAATACTGCGGACGTGACGAAGCCAGCGGATAACATCGCAGCGCCGGCCGCAGTAGGCGTCCTAACTCTCGCAGATTTAGACGTTCAGACGTATGTTAAAGCAGAGGCTGAGGCCCTTAAAAAAAACACGAATGACTATGCGGAAAATCAGGAGGCCTGCAAATCACGGGAAGATAAAGCTAACTACTTTTGCATGGAAAGTCGCAATCCTGACGTCAAAAAATACTTAATAATATCTCAGGTATTGATGGCTGGTGTTTCGGGAATGGCGGATGCCTGTGGTAAATTTGGTCAAGTTATGGATGCAGGAAATAAAGCCCTTACTGCATATCAAGCCCTATGTAGTTCATGGAGAGGCATGTGTCTTTCCTCTTGTGGTGGAGCAGTTCAAAATATTCAAGACGCTCAGAAAAATTTAGATATCTTGGTTAAGAAAGCTACTGCGTATGCGAATAATAAAATAGCAACTCTTCGAGCTGCGAATCCAGGAGACCCTAAAATACCAGGCTATGAGAGCGTAATTAAGAATTATCAGACGCAAAAAGAAAAATTGGAGCCAAGCTTACAAAAGGAATTGGAGAAAAAAGGCGATTACATGTCGGTCGCCGATAAAAAAACAACCTGTGATGGTTATGCAAAAGAACTGGCGTCTTCAGCACTCGGCATGTTGAGCATGGCGAAGTCATTTGGCCAAGCCAACAATTGCAATAAGAATACAACAAATGCACCGAATCCTGTCGCTGCAGGCGCAACGCCGGTGGATTGCACTATCGCCACGAACAAGCAAAACAATATGACTTGCATTTGTCAGGATTCTCCTCGCACCCCTGGCTGTAACACAGGTCTTGATAGCGCCCTGTCTGCGAAAAATGCGGACTCTATGCGATCTGCAGGCGTCAGTGACTATGTACCAGGAAAGTCCTCTGCTAAAGCTGGTGTGGATGGTGGGAGCGGTGAAACCACTCTTGCGAGCAAGTTAGACGGTGGTGGCGGAGGTTCTTTACCCGGAGCACCTAGCGGCGGCTCAGCGGGCATTGATGGCGGCAATGGTGGGGGTGGCGGTCCTCCGGGTTCTCAAGGCGCAGCAAAGTCTTCGGGTCTTAATACCAACATTCTTGCGGGAGAAGGCGGTGGTGGCGGTGGCGGAGGCTGGGGAGGCTATGGATCCGATGGCGAAGGCAAAAGCCTCCGTCAATATCTTCCCGGTGGAGCTAAAGATCCGACTGCGTTGGCAGGACAGAGCGTGGTGAATAAAGAAGTTACTTCGCAGGGTGGGAAATCCAATTGGGAAAAAGTTCGGGAACGCTATCGTGATAATAAACCAAAGTTGTTGGGATATTAAATTATGAAAAATATAAAATCTTTTCTAGTGGCTTTTGTCTTCATGTCGACCTCAAACAGCTATGGAGTTTCGGCTATCGAAGTTGCACCTAAAGGAAGGCCCACTCCGGCTTCTGCTCCGGCAAAGTCGTCTATCACGGACTCTGCGGATAAAACTAAGTCCTCTAATGCAATGGGAGAGATCCTGAACATGGCCATGGGAGCCGTGGAGATGGCAGCGGGAGCCTACTTTTTGTCCACCCAGTGTGAACCCCCAATAATTACAACGGGCTGTATAATGGGACCGATAATGTTTTTAATGGGTGCCCAGAGCTTTGCGCAGGGGGGAGCGCAAGGTAAAACCGCTGGCCAAGCGGGTAACACTTTCGGCCTTACGGATACAGGTCTAGGCGACAGTAGTTACGATCCTAGTGCGGTGAAAGCCCTTGAAAAGGATCCCGATATGAAAACAGCAAGAGAATTTATGGCGAATGTGGCTAGTGGGAAAGCTCCTTTTACTTATGATGCCAAGACAGGCACGTTGACTCTGCAAGATGGTAAAACTCTCAAAGGCAGTGATTTGAATAGCGCGGCTTCAATGGCCGCCGCAGGTATCCCTAAAAGCGCTATTGATATGCTGGGAAGTATGGAAAAAGATATTTTGGCGAAAGCTGAAAAGAAGGTGGGTAAACTCAATCTAGCTACTTCTTCCAGTGAAGAAAGTAGCAGCGGTGGAGGCGGCGGTGGCAGCGGTTCAAGAGCTTCAGCTTCGAGCGGAGAAGGCTTTGGTGCCCGCACAGGCGGTAGTGTTGGAGGACTTGGAATCGATCGCGATCCTGCTCAATTAGCGGGAATGCAAAAAAATTATAACGGTGAGCCTATTGGGGTTGCCGGAGATAGTATTTTTAAAATGATGACTCGTCGATATAAAACAAAAGAGGCGCAAAGTAGCTTTATAGATGAGTCTGAGTTTCTTATGCAAAAATAATTTTCAAGAGATTATTCAGTTGAGCTTAAATTCTAGTTAGTTGTTTTGTAAAAAGATAAGATCTTGTGCTTCTGTGCCTTCAGCGATTTGGACATGGTCAGCAACAACTACGTTTTTGAGCTTCGATGAAGCCTTGATCTTGCATTGAGGCCCTAAGACGGCGAATCCAGAGAGTGTAACATTGTTTTCGATCACACTACTTGCGGTTCGCAAGCTGAGCAAACCATTTTCAGAACGAATAATTGGAGCTTCCTTGCTAAATTTTTCCAATGTCTGGAGCAAGCGCTCTTGGACATAGCTGTGGGAAGGTTGTGTAAGAATATTTAGGACATTCTCTGTAGCTTTTAAAAAGTCTTGGAGGTTTCCGGTTTCGTACCAGTGGCAAGGTATTTTATAGGTCTCTATTAAAAGATCATCTTGAATAGCTCTAGTAACGACATCATAGAGAATATTTGAGGGGTATCCGTTGGGAAGATATTCAAAAACTTTACCAGAAAGAATTTGAATGCCAACAAAATGTTCCCCCTTAACACATTCAATTCCGGGTGGTTTTTTTCCAAATCCGCGAACTCTATTTTTATGATCTACCCAGACTCCGCCGAACTGTGTGCCCACCCCTTCATGATCAATGGTGAGAAGGGTGCAAAATGCCTTGTTTTTTTGGTGCTGCTCAATTGCTTTAGCAATAATTCCCTTTTCTAAAGGCAAAATGACTTCATCGGCATTCATCAAAATCAGATCTTCAGTGGCTTTAAAGTAATCCCGCGCGGCCCCCAGACCACCACCACTGCCAAGAAGCTGATGGATCTCATGCGAAAAATGCAATCGCCGAGCACCATGGTTCATATGAATAAATAAATCCACAATTTTTGTAGGCAAATGAAAGGTATTTACTACCAAGCGATCAATTCTCGTATCCTCTAAAAAGGCAAGAGAGTACGATGCTAGAGGAATATTGAGAAAAGGAATCGCGGGCTTGGGACGAATCAATGTATAAGGTCGCAGTCGAGTGCCTTCACCTGCGGCAAGAAGCATGACATTCATAAAAGCTCATACTTTCTTTCTAATGCCCCTGAATCAATGAGAATATCGGCGAAGGGCTTATACTCAGGAAACTCGGTTAAACTTTTAATGACTTTTCTAAGGGTGCCCGAAAGATATTTTAAATAACGTTTATCGTTTCTTAAATTATAAAAACTTGCGAAGCTTCCGCAGGCTTTAAAGCAACGCTGAATGCTTTGCAATTCATAAATTTCATCGAAATGTGCGCGTGAGAAATCTTTGGGCAAGAATTCCTTTGAAGACGTCAGATAATATTCCATCAAAGTTTTAGTCATTTCGTCGTTCATATTAACATAAGAATCTTTAAACAGACTTACCAAGTCGTATTGAATGGGCCCCAAACGTGCGTCTTGGAAATCGATGACTTTCATCTCATCAAGCTTGATCATTAAATTGCGAGAATGATAATCCCGGTGCGCGATTTTTTTCGGCTCGCGGTCGAGCTTCGTACAGATATCGTTGAAAATGCTTTGAATTTCTTTTGTGGAGCTATCCGTCCACTGAAACTTTAGAATACCGGAAATAAGATTATCTTTCCCATAATTCATTTCCCATAAAAACTTTTCTGTGTCGAATTGGATATCAAGGGCGGTGCAGTTGCCGGGAGTTGCCGTGGCCTGGTGGTGAATTTTGACAATCTCATTGATCGCCATTTTATAAAAATCTAAAGAGATCTCTTGGCTCTGACTTTCTAGAAATTTTCTTTCAAGTGTCAAGTCGCCAAGATCTTCAAGCAAAACTAAGCCGTCTTTAGGAGACATGAAAACAACCTTCGGGACATGTACACCAGCCTTTGCAAAGTGTTGGAGTACACTTAAAAAGGGATAGTTTTCTGGATCAAAGGGATCCCATCGCATAAGTACCCACGACTGGTGATTATGAATAACGCGATAATAGCGGCGATTCGAAGCGTCACCTGCGAGAGAATAGACTTTAAGATCATCACTTTTAAGAGAATTTTTCAAAAAGGATTGGATGAATTCTTCCATAAAGTTCATCCTTACAGACAGGACCAGAAAAGGCAAGACTCCTTAGTGGAGGTCTTGAAACTCATCTCTGTGAAAAAACAGATCCAGCAAATCTCGTAACATCTGTGAGTTTAAAGGTGCACGCTGTACTTCCAAATGAGAGGTCTGGATATCTTTGATTAAGGCGTCACTAACTAGACGTTCGCTCAAGCTTTCCAAAGACAAGGTTGAGCTTGTTAAGATTAAAGGCTCAGACAGCGAGCGGGGCGAGCTTAAATATTCGGCTAAAAGCTCCTGATGTTTGGGGGCAAGGGTTTCGATGTTTTCAAAAAATAGAGTCATGCCGCCAAGATTGCAAATATCCATTTCAGTGGAAATTTCGTTACAAATGTCCTCGAAGGAAACAAAAGCCCAGCGTGCCGAGAAATCATGAACCTGCAAGGCAATTTTCTTAATAAGTGAATTGTCATGTCCTTGCAGGTGCAATAAAGAAGTAATAAGAGTTTTCTTTTCAGCCACAAGACCGGGATCGTTGCCTTCATAGTTCCCAAACTCTTCTGTGGTGTCAGAAACAGTAAAATCATCGTTGAAATTATCAGGAAAATTCTCAGAAAAGGAGCTCAAATTATCTGTCGAAAAATTTGAAGACTTCGCGCTTTGCAGATTTGTCCTTCGTCGGTTAAGATATTCAATATAGAGTTCAGGTTCTAATATCGTGCGAACGAGTTGCGCCGCACTCTGTTTCATTTCTGGTGTAAGCTCCCACCCCTGGTGAATAACAGCGGCTCCTAAGAATTGCTCTTGGACTATGATAGGAATAAATAAA
>DATBTE010000274.1:0-26038 GCA_036559425.1 Pseudobdellovibrionaceae bacterium
TTCTCTGGATGGCAGTGGCGTGGGTGCCATGATGGGGACTCAGTTAAATGGCCTCACTTCAGGTTCACTGACTCTGCAACCTGCGGCGGTCACTACCAATTACTCCCTGACTTTCCCTGGTGCTCAAGGGGGAGCAGGACAAACTTTATCTAATGATGGCTCTGGAGTTTTAAGCTGGATAACACCTTTAACTTCAAGCTCAGGTTTTGTAAACGGTGGCAACACTTTTGCTGGCAACTCAAGCATAGGAAATAATGACAACTTCAATTTGGATATCAAAACAAATAATATCAGTCGAATGACAATTCTTAATAATGGCAACGTCGGCATCGGGACGACTTCGGCAACGGCCAGTTTTCAAATTAACAGCACAGGCAACCCGTCAACCTCGACAATCCTCCCGTACTTTAATGCCATCGCGAATCCTTCAGTAAGCGTCGACGCTAGCTATAATTATGGCCTGTTAACCAGTCAAACTGCAAACACAAGAGAATTATTTACTGCTGATTACTTAGAAATCAACCCAGCCTCGAATTTAACTCAGTCTATTTATGGTCGAGTTATGCAACAAACAGTTGATGCTGCAAACACTTACACACTTGGAACGCTGGTAGGTTTATCAGAGTTTAATAGTAACTTTGGATCAGGAAATATCACAACCCAACAAGGCGTCGCGATTACCTCTGCCAATAGAGGTACTGCTTCAATAACCAATCAGTATGGATTAAATGTTGGCGCGACTAATGTTAGCGGAACCGTAACGAATCAGTATGGTGCAAACCTTACTGCCTTTAATAGCAACACGACAACAGTTACAACTCAGTATGGCGCCTATATAAGGGCAAGTAATTCTAGTACAGGTACTGTAACTAATTCCACTGCGGTCTACGGTATCTCTGATAATAATACTGGTGGAACCGTAGGGTACCCTATTGGTGTTAACGGCTTGGTGCAAAATGCTAACGGTACTGTTAGTGGATGGGCTATCGCTGTGAATGGTGGAGTGAACAATGGATCAACAATGCAATCAGCCTACGGCATGTCGGGGGCTGTCAGTAATAGCGGAACGCTAAACTACGGTTCTGGGGCTGCTTTTGCGGTTTCTCAAGGTGGAGCTACGACTATGACTCAGGCTACCGGCGTTGACGCTGCCATCAATGGCACTATCGCCGGTGGAACTATTACAACGGCATATGGTCAACATATCGGTTTTACGAATGTCGCGGGCTCTACAATAGGAAGTGCCTACGGTCTTTATATCACGGGACTGGGGACTGGCGGGACATGGACTAACACGCCTTTTGATGTCTATGCTGCTGACACCACAGCTTACAACTACTTCGCCGGCAACGTCGGCATCGGCACAACCGCTCCTGCCTATAAATTCGATGTTCTCATATCTGGTCTTGTCGCCAATGATTATTATGAGGTGGCCCGCTTCGGCGAAGACACTACTGGAAAAGGAGTGGGGCTGGGATATATCGTTAATTCCGCCGGAACCGCAATCAGTGGAGCCTTTTTCAATGCTCAGGCGGGCGATGCCTATGTTGGTACAAACAGCAATTACACCGCTCTCACCGTTAAGAATACGACTGGAAATGTCGGGATTGGCATAACTTCACCCACTCAAGCCCTCGATGTCGTCGGCAATATCAAAACGAGTGGCTGTCTTTACTATGCGTCTTCAAGCTTGGGTACCTGTGCTTCGGATGAACGCCTCAAAAAAGACGTTAAACCTTTTGACCTTGGCCTCAAGGCCCTGCTTGGCTTGAAGCCTGTTAACTTCCAATATAACGGTCTTGGTGGCTTCCAGGACGATGGAAAAACTCAGCTTGGAGTCATAGCCCAAGAGGTGGAGAAAGCGGCTCCTGAACTTATCAAAAAGCAAACAGTTCAATTGCATCCAGAGGATAATGAGAAAACCGAGATCAAGGTTGTTGACTATGGTGCCTTTACTTATGTGATCATCAACGCATTTAAAGAATTTTATCATGAAACTATGAAACGTTTTGAGTCTCAGGATCACGCTATTGCTTCTAAGGCTGATATAGCTGAGCTCAATGAATTGAAAGCGAAGGATTTAGCCAAAGATCAGAAAATCCAAAAACTTGAAAAAGAAAACACTGAGATCAGGGCTCGGCTTGAAAAGATCGAGGGGGCGATCCATTCCAAATAAAAAACTCTGGCCCCCCCCCTCAAACTGATTCGTCAGCTTTTTGAAGAATTCTCTCATTCCTTTCAATTTTACAAGGACCTTACAAAATGTGTCTCTGGCACGCTGCTTGTAGTATACAGCTCTCGGTCGGGCCCCAGGCCTCTCTAAGCACGTAAGGAGTCCTTATGAAATCATCGACTTTAAACTACCTTCTGATATCTCTGTTTACGCTTTCTCTCTTTGTTGCCTGCGCTGACCAACACTCTAACAATAATAATGGCGCCCCCACCAATATCGCGACCGTCCCTCCTCCTGCAAACTGTGTGAACGGAACGGCTTATTGCAACTCCAATCAATATATCGGCAACCCTGGCTTTTCCGCTTATCCCAACAATCCCTATTACTATACCAACCGCTATGCCTGGAACCAGGGTGGGTACTATGGAAACTTTTGTGACTGCCCCAACGGATCTCGTCCCGTCTACAATGGTCAATTTGGTTTAGGCTGTGTGGCCATTTCCAGCTTCCAATCTTATACAGGAAACGCTGTTTACTGGGGCCTTGGTGCAAATAATAATCAGTGGGTCAATATTCCACAAATCAGTAACTCTCATGGCTATCCCCAGAATGGGTGCTATCAGCAGGTCATGCAAAGCTGCTTCATCGACCAAGCCAATTCTTGTGGCGTCGGCTTGACTTGCCAGACCACAGGAGGGGCCTCCCGTCTTGGAATTTGTGTTGGCCAAGGTGCAACAAATTCGTCTCTTGGGGGCATGGGCGGATATCGTTAATTGAAGCTTCATTAATACGGCGCACTAGGCGCCGTAAATGCTGATGGGCACAGGCTTTTATGCTACACAAAGCCTATGACAATACAAAATCCCTTACTCGAAAAATTTTCTTTAAAAGACCAAGCTGTTCCCTTCGATTTAATCAAAGAGGAACATTTCCTTCCAGCTCTGGATGAGGCTATTAAAAAAGCTCAACAGAATATTGAAGCCATCAAAAAAAATAAACTAGAGCCCAGCTTTGAGAATACTATTGTAAGCCTTGAAACTTGCAGCGAACTCGTTGAACGCGTGGTGGGTATTTTTGGCAATCTTGAAGCCGCCCATGCCAGCGAAGCCCATCAAGCTTTGGCAAAAGAAATATATCCTAAATACACAACTTTCACCTCTGATGTCAGTCTCGACGAAGAGATCTTCAGAAAAGTTAAAATCGTATATGATAAACGCAACTCTTTGGATCTCACCAAAGAGCAATTGAAACTTCTTGAAAAAACTTATTTAGCTTTTTCCCGGAACGGAGCTTTGCTGGACAATGAAGGCAAAGAAAAACTTCGCGCCCTCGATCAGGAATTGTCCGTTTTAGGCCCTCAATTCTCAGAACATGTTTTGAAAGCCAGCAACAGTTTTGAAATGATTTTGGATAAAAAATCTGATCTTGAGGGACTCCCCGAGGGAGCTATTGAAGCCGCCGCCCACGCAGCGGAGTCTAAGGGCTACAAGGGCCAATGGCTTTTTAATTTGCAAATGCCAAGCTACTTGCCTTTTTTAACTTACGCGAAGAATCGTTCTTTGCGTGAAAAAATGTGGCGCGCTTATGGCTCTCGTGCCTTTAGTCAAACGGACAACAAAACACCGGACAAGTTTGATAACCAAGAGACGATAAAAAAAATCGTCACTCTCCGCCATCAACGGGCTCAACTTTTAGGTTTTAAAACTCATGCGGACTTTGTTTTAGCTGAAAGAATGGCTAAAGACCCTTCCACCGTAAAAGATTTCTTAATAAAACTTTTAGAACCTTCTAAGAAAGCGGCTGAAAAAGACTTTGCGGAAGTCGCTGCTTTCGCAAAACAATCTGAAGGCCTTACTGAACTTAAGCCTTGGGACTTCGGCTATTTCGCGGAGAAATTAAAAGAGGCCAAGTATGCCTTTAACGAAGAAGATCTTCGCCCTTACTTTAAACTGGAAAATGTTGTTCAAGGTGTCTTTGAACATGCTCGCCGTCTTTACGGATTGACATTTAAAGAAACCAAGGAACCCGCCGTTTATCACCCGGAAGTGAAAGTTTATGAAGTCTTTGAAGAAAAAACCGGTAAATACATCAGCCTTTTCTATACGGACTTTTTCCCACGGGAGTCTAAAAAAGATGGAGCCTGGATGACGACTTTCCGTGATCAAGGGCTCTTGGACGGGACTGTAAAGCGCCCCCATGTCAGCATCGTTTGCAACTTCACCTCTCCGACGCCAACGAAACCATCTCTGCTTTCCTATAATGAAGTAAAAACTTTGTTTCATGAATTCGGTCATGCCTTGCATGGCATGCTCTCTGAATGCACTTACCGTTCCTTGAGCGGGACCAATGTTTATTGGGACTTCGTGGAGCTGCCTTCTCAGATCATGGAAAACTGGGTGGGAGAAAAAGAAGGGTTGGATGTCTTTGCCAAACACTATGAAACCAATGCGCCTATTCCAGCGGACTTGGTGGAGAAAATAAAAAAGGCTTCTCAATATTTGGCGGGTTGGTCTTCCCTGAGACAAATTCAGTTTGGGCTTTTAGATATGGCTTGGTACTCACAGGATCCGAGCAAAATCGCCAATGTTGATGAATTTGAAACAGAAGTGACTAAAGTGACTCACATTATGCCAAAGATTTCCGGAACGAACAGTTCTTGTTCTTTCAGCCATATCTTCGCCGGCGGTTACTCTGCAGGCTACTATAGCTATAAGTGGGCTGAGGTTTTGGATGCCGATGCCTTTGAGTTCTTTATGGAAAAAGGTCTGTTCAATAGTGAAGTGGCGCAAAAATTCAAGGACAACGTCTTAAGCCGCGGTGGCACGGAACATCCGATGGATCTTTATAAAAAGTTTCGTGGCCGTGAACCTGATCCCCAAGCCCTTTTACGAAGGGACGGGCTGATTTAATGGCCGAGCAGAAACTTTTACTCAAGGATAATAAAAATATCGCTCTGATCTATCGGCCTGAAACCACGGAGGCGGCCCAGCTTGCAAAGAAAATCACCCTGTGGTTGAAAACCAAGGGTTATGTTGTTTTTACGGCTCCGCAACAGCCCTTGATTCCCGGCACTCAGGCCATGAAAACCAAAGCGGCTTTGGATAAAATTGGCCTGGCAATTGCTCTTGGAGGAGATGGAACTTATTTACGGGCGGTACACACTCTGGAAGGTCGACAGATTCCGATCGTCGGAATCAATATGGGATCTCTCGGATTTCTGACCGGAAACCGGGTTGAAGACACTTTTAAGGTTTTAGAGGAAACCTTGGAAAATAAAATGGATTTACGTTCACGCTCGATGATTCACGTGCTTATTTATCGCAAAAATAAAATTCGCGCTGAATATCATGCTTTGAATGATGTGGTCATCGAACGAGGATCCGGCAGCCATTTGATCAATGTCACGATTTACAGCGAGAAGTTCCTGGTGAGTGAAGTGAAAGCCGATGGATTTATTATCGCAAGCCCCACCGGCTCCACGGCCTATAATTTAGCGGCGGGGGGCCCCATCCTCCATCCCGAAGCTAAAGTTTTCGTGGTCACTCCAGTGGCGCCTCACAGTTTGACAAGTCGGCCGTTGATTTTACCTGATGATTTGCAGATGTCTTTTCAAATGGACAGGCGATCCAAGAAGGCTCAGTTAATCGTGGACGGTCAAAATGAAACCGAGGTCACTCCAGAGGATGAAGTTATTATTAAACGCAGTTGTTATGATCACTGGGTGGTGCGTGCTCCTAAACATAACTACTTCCACCTTTTGCGGGAGAAGTTGAAATTCGGAGACCGCTCCTAAGGTGTATAAGGGGGATGTATGTTACTAGAGCTGAAAGTTTCAAATTTTGCCATCATTGATAACCTTCACATTGAATTTGAAGAGGGTTTGAATATTTTGAGCGGTGAAACCGGAGCTGGAAAATCCGTCCTCTTAAAAAGTTTGGCTCTTTTAATGGGCGAGAAATCCTCTGCGGATACGATCCGCACCGGCTGTCAAATGGCCACCATCGAAGGGTCTTTTGATATTTTGAAACGTCCCGATATTCGTAAAAACCTCAAAGACTTGGATATCCTTGTGGAAGAAAACACCTTGATCGTTCGCCGCACCATCAGCGCCGGTGATAAATCCAAAGTTTACTTGAATGGCACGCTCAGTACGCTTCACAACCTGCGGGATGTAGTAGCTCCGTTGATCGAAGTGGCCGGGCACTCGGCTCCGCTCATTGAAATGACAGGCCAAAATGAAAACCGCCACTTGCTATCAAAGGCTTACCATTTAGATCTTCTCGATCAGTATGCCGGAACTTGGGACAAACGACTTCAATATCAAAAAGGCTTCGAGCACTTCCAAGAGATAAAAAAAGAAATTCAAAAGCTGGAAAACGAAACGAAACAAAAAAACCAACGCTTGGACTTTTTGACTTTCCAGCGCGATGAAATTGCGGTTCTCGATCTTTCCCCGGGGGAAGACCACGAAATTGAAGCGGAGATCAAAAAGCTGAAGAGCGCTTCCCGTCTGTTTCGATTCGTAGAGCAAGCCGAAGAAGCGCTCTACTCGGATGATGGCTCCGCTCTGAATCGTCTAAATACAATGCTGAAATTGGGAGCGGATATCGCCAATCTTGATCCTCAGCTGGCCAGTAAGATTGAGGTTCTGGAACAGGCAAAGACTTTAATTGATGATTGTGTCTATGATCTTCGCCAATATGTGAATAAAATAGATGGCGATCCTCAACGTCTGGAAAGTCTTGAGCAGCGCCTGAGTGATCTGCGCAAAGTTCAGAAAAAATACGGTCCTAGTGTTGATGATATTTTAAAAGCTTTGATGGAAATGGAAATCGAGATTGGTCATTTGCAAAACTCTGAAACTCGCATTGAAACTCTTAAAAAAGAATCCACGGCTTTACTCAAAGAGTTAGGAAAATTGGCCTCCGATATCCATGAACGCCGCGAAAAGGGGGCGGCCCTGCTTTCTGACAGCGTGAATAAAGAACTGGCTGACCTCAACATGAAAGGGGTTACTTTTCATGTGGGCATCCAAAAGCTTGGGGAGCTTTCAGCCACGGGCATGAGCGAAGTCGAATTCATGAGCCAGACCTCCGCAAAAGACCCTAAACGCCCTCTGGCGAAGTTTGCCAGCGGTGGAGAACTGTCCCGCATCCTGTTGTCTTTAAAGCGGGTCGTGGGCTCCTCAAATCAGCCCCGTACTTATCTCTTCGATGAAGTAGACACAGGGGTTTCAGGCCAAACCGCGGAGAAAGTAGGCCGCAAGTTAAAGAGTATTGCTAAAGGGCAACAAGTCATTTGCGTAACCCATCTACCGCAGGTTGCCGCCTTCGGAGATGTCCACTTTTTTATCCAGAAGGCTCCGAAAAAAGACGCCATCATCATGGAAGTGAATGAGCTTAAAAGCAAAGATCGGGTCAAAGAAATCGCGCGTTTGATCTCAGGTGAAAAAATTTCTAAAACCAGCCTTGATCATGCGGAACAACTGCTTAAAGAAGCTCACTGAAGTTCAAGAACAACTTAGTGATGCCAGTGACCATACTTTTCTTTGCCAAGGTGTTTGTGATGACCATGTTTTTTGCTCTTGCAATGACCTTTCTTGCCGTGTGAACTCCACCACTTTCGACCTTTTGAGTGATCATGATGATTGTCATCATGATGGCCATTTTCAACAGAGTGCAGACAGTAAGAAATCACGACCACGGCGCCGGCGGGAACCTCGCTCGTAATAGTCACTTTGTTGCCATTGAGGGTAAAAGCAGCCCCCTGCCCGTTCACTGTAACGATGATTCTTTTTGGATTAATATTGTTGTTCTCAAGAGTAAACTCTTTTTGAATAACCATTTGCTGACCGCTGAGTTGCGCGACGGAGGCAAGGCCTATCGCAATATTATCATTTGCGATATCAATAGCCACTCCAGCATTTAAAGCGATCATATCAGTATAGCCATAGCCGATTTCATTTCCCGCAGGGGCTGGCTCATCCGCATAGATGATTCCTGACACCGCCAGCGGCGCACTGCCCTTCAGGGTGTGAAGTCGACTGCTCAGACCTGCCGCCGTTAAGCCCTCACAATCACGAATTCTAGCATCGATTTTCACAGGGTCGGTTTCATCAGGCACTCCTGCTGGAACCACGGCACAGATGTCTCTTCTATCAGCCACAAAAATCACACCCAGTGCAGCGTTGGGCCTGAAGAAGCCTTGCGCTTGCGATGCTGCCAAAAGAGCCGGAGTTGTAATCCCGTTAAAAAGAGAGAAAAGACCCTCCTCGCCGCCACCAGAGTCTGGATCAGCTACGACCTGGGTTAACTTCACATCCAGGAAGGTTTTGATCTGTGCAGGGGTTAACTCTGAAGATTTCAATACAATTGGCTCCGATTCGGCTTGATATAATTTGCCTGAATAAGGAGAAGTACTGCCGTGAGAAAGCATCACCGCAATATTGAAATCCGAATTTGCGGGAAGAGATTGGATAAAGTTATCGATTCCAGTCACGAGGGCTTGTTTTTCAGAAACAAGCGAGTCAGAAGTCTGCACCACAAAGAGAACATCCACAGCTCTCGTATTTGTGACGGGCTGTTGAAAGGTTTCGCTAAAACACTTTTCATCTGTTTGCACACAATGATGAGGATTTCTATTAGAAGTTTTTGCGGAAAGCAGCGCAACCTCCGCCGAAACCGGCGCCGTAGAGGACTCTATTCCCTCAGTTGCAGATCCTGAATCTCCGCCTTTTGCACATCCAACCACGTTGAGTGCAAAGCCTCCCAGTATTAACATCTGAACCAATCCATGGAAAAACCGAATCGAACTTTTCATTTAATCCTCCTGATTAACCGTTTGTCATTACGCTTAGGTAAAGCAACGGCCATGCCAGAACCAAATACGAATTCGTTGCCCCCTCAATTGAGTTTTGTGTTTAAAGAAAAGACAGCTGATAAGCCGAAATCAGCTCTGGAGCAAAAGGCAAGCAAAAGGGGGTTCTAGCAGCGACAGAAAAGGCGCAAAACAAGCCCTCTTCATAGAGGGTAAATCGCGAAGAGAATAAGAGGGTGTGTCTCAGAAAAAGACATAATAAGGGAGCACGGTTTAGCCTCTGTGATTTTCTATTCGACCTCGTTGTGGGGAGAAGTACGCTCAATCAAAGATTGGATACCATTATTTGTTATTTAATGCTTATTCTTCAGTGTTTTTTATCCAGCATCAATGTTTTACCAATTCATGTATTCGGCCTCGCCGTCAAAAAACGAAGTCGACCCTAATACCTAATATTGGTAATCCACTTTAATCTCAGTCCCAACAGAGGGGGGCGAATCAAAGACCACCTTATTGCCAATCACCTTAAAGCCAATGCTTTGGTTTGGCGTGAAGGACACAACCACAGAGTTGGCAACCGGCGTATGAGCGAGTTCCACTGAGTTCGTCAAGGTGCGTACACTTTCACCGATACCCTTCAACGTCAGGCTATAATCTGGGGCACAGATGCTGGTGCTTAAACCGCTGGTCAGATTTACAGTTTGATCAATGAGGTCTCCAAAGAAGCTAAATCCACCGCTGCCCGCTTTCATGCTGGACAAACAAGAGGCATCGCCTGGTTTCACAATAATGCTATAGACCTTTAATTTTTTATCACTTGGCCATATATTGTTGAATGCGGCGACTAACTGGGTAGGTCGATTGGCGTAGTTCGCACCACCTGTTTGTCGCTCATCCGCATCACTCAGGATTACGATTGCCAGATCCGCATTTGCCCGGAAGAATCCGTTATTGTCTGTATTGTATTTATTCATTGCCGTCGTCGCTGATAAAAGCGGTTCGCTATTTCCAGAAGGACAAGTTCCTGTCGACAAGCAACCGGCGGTTTCGGGACGTTGAATGGAGTTGTTGAAAACAGTTTGATAGTTCGCCACTGAAGGCGTTAAAATCTTACTGTTAATGCCTGTCAACGGGAGCAGGGATCCGCAAATTCCATAAGGACCGGCACTGCAATCTGTGGTGGTAATCCCGATTTGCCAATCAATTTTTAACAGCTCTGTCACGAAACCAGAGAATTTCGTACCCAAGGATGCCTGCTTAGGATCCATTGAAGCCGAGTTGTCATCAATGAACAGAATATCAATCTTACCAAAAGAGGCATCACTCACAAAGGTCTCAGAGGTGCCATTGGAATCTCTGGAATAAGTGGCATTTGCCTGTCCCACATTACCTGCCATATCAGTCTGCTTAGCGAGAACATTCTTACCCCCCAGGCCTGTACTAAAGGTCACGGGTATATTAAAGGCTCCCGACACGCACGATCCTGAGGAGCTGTTAAGATCCCCAGTGATCATGACGGTGATCCCTGTTTCACAGGTGCCTATCAGATTCGTCGATATTGGAACACTGGAACTCGGCGCCGGAGAAGTAATGATCAATACTGGAGCGACGCTATCGCGTAAGAAATTTTGAGAAGCCTGCCCCCCATTGCCGGAAAGATCCGTTTGTTGAGCGATGATATTTTTAGTTCCTTCGCCTATGGAAACCGTTACGACTGCGGAATAAGCGCCTGAGGTGCACGGAACCGTGGCTGGTGTACTGAGACCGGCTCCACTGACAGTGACGGCAAGTCCTGTTTCGCAAGCCCCTTGCACGGTGAAGTTTGTTGGCAAATAGCTGTTCGCCGCAGGTGATGTAAGAGTCACTGTGGGAGGCGTGAGATCCCGAACAAAGCTGCGGGAACTAGAACCAGTATTGCCAACTCCATCGGTTTGCGAAGCCGTGACCACTTTTGCTCCGCCACCGGAGGTGAAGGTGATATCGCCACTGAACAAGCCGCTGGCTATACAAGCAACGACGACGGGAGTAGAGACTCCCGTTCCGGCTAAGGTCACATTAAGACCGGCCTCACAAGTTCCGCCAATAGTTAAACCGTTCTGCGCGGGCGTGTCCGCTGCTGGAGTCGTGATCGCCACAAGCGGTGGAGTCGCATCACGCACATAGGTTCCCGAAATCTGAGAACTATTGCCCGCGGCATCTGTTTCACTCACATTAATCACTTTATTTCCGTCACCAGCACTGAAGCTCAGTTGAGTCTTGTAAGCATTTGAAGCGCACACGACTGAACTTGGAGATGAAACTCCCGCTCCTGAGAAGGTCACGCTCAATCCAGTCTCACAGGCACCCACTAAAAGAACTCCACTTTTGGCAACAGTTCCATTCCCTGGAGAAGTAATGCTTAAGGCTGGAGCCAAAGTATCCCGCAGGAAATCTTTTGCGGCTTGACCCTTATTGCCTGAAGAATCCGTTTGCTGTGCGGTTATATTTTTAGTCCCGTCACCGGCTGAAACTGTGACGTCCGCAGAGTAGGCTGCTGAGTTACACGGAACAGTCGTGGCAGCACTGATACCGGCTCCGCTGACAGTGACGGCAAGTCCTGTTTCGCAAGCGCCTTGCACGGTAAAGTTTACAGGCAAATAACTATTTGCTGCGGGAGAAGTGATGGTAATGGCGGGAGGAGTTAAATCACGGACAAAGCTGCGGGAACTAGAACCAGTATTGCCTAAGCTATCTGATTGCGAAGCTGTGACAAGTTTTGCTCCACTGCCAGGACTGAAGAGGATCTCCGCACTAAATATTCCGTTCGCTGAGCAACTCACAAAAACCGGAACTAATACTCCAGATCCGTTCAAGGTTACATTGAGGCCTGCTTCACAAGTTCCGCCAACAGTTAAACCGTTCTGCGCCTGGGTGTTCGCTGCCGGAGAAGTGATCGCCACTGCTGGCGGAGAGGTATCGCGCACATAAGTCCCAGAGACCTGAGTCTTGTTGCCAGCGGCATCGGTTTCACTCACGATGATAACTTTACTGCCATCATTCGCACTGAAAGTGATTTGAGCTTGATAAGCATCAGCCGCGCACACCACTGAGCTGGGCGCTGAAATTCCCGCCCCTGAGAAGGCCACAGTCAGTCCTGTTTCGCAAGCTCCGGTTAACAAAACTCCATTTTGTGCAACTGTTCCATTTGCTGGAGAAGTGATAGTTAACACGGGAGCAAGAGTATCACGAAGATAACTTTTCGAAGTGGTCGCGACATTCCCGGCCAAATCTGTTTGCTGGGCCGTCACAGTTTTCGAACCTTCACCTGCTGAAACCGTGACATCCGCAGAATAAGCGGCGGCAGTACAAGGTACTGTCGTGGCGGCACTGATTCCTGTTCCACCGACTATCACTGCAAGGCCGGTTTCGCAAGCGCCTTGCACGGTGAAGTTTACAGCCAAATAACTATTCGCTGCTGGTAAAGTGATTGTAATGCCTGGAGGTGTTAGATCGCGGGCAAAGCTGCGAGAACTCGTCCCGATATTTCCAACGCTATCTGTTTGCGAAGCCGTTACAACTTTTGCGCCGCCGCCAGAAGAGAAGAGGATGTCTGCACTGAAGGCTCCGCTTGCGGAGCAACTGACCACGACCGGAGTCAACACCCCGGCTCCGTTCAAGGTGACATCAAGGCCTGCTTCACAAGTTCCACCAATGGTTAACCCCTCTTGTCCCTGAGTATTTGCGGCAGGAGAAGTGATCGCCACCGTAGGAGGAGTGGTATCGCGCACATAGGATCCAGATACTTGAGTACTGTTACCCGCCGCATCGGTTTCACTCACGTTGATCACTTTACTTCCATCATTCGCACTAAAATTCAAGATGGCTTGATAGGAATTTGAAGTGCAAACCACTGAACTCGGTGAGGAGAGTCCGACTCCAGAGAAGGCCACCGTCAATCCTGTTTCGCAAGCTCCGGCCAAAAGAATTCCATTTCGCGCTATCGTTCCATTCGCTGGAGAAATAATACTTAATATCGGAGCAAGGGTGTCACGTAAGAAAGTTTGTGAGGCTTGGCCCCCATTGCCTGAAAGGTCTGTTTGTTGAGCCGTGACGGTTTTCGAACCCTCACCTGTTGAAACACTTAGGTCCGCGGAATAAGTTCCAGTGGCACACGGAACTGTCACCGGCGCGCTAATCCCGGCGCCGGTGACAGTGACCTGAAGACCTTTCTCGCACGCCCCCTCCAAGGTGAAGTTCGTGGATAAATAACTATTCGCTGCAGGCGCCGTGATGGTAATGGTTGGCGACGTTAGATCACGGGCAAAGCTGCGAGAACTCGTGCCCGTATTCCCAACACTATCTGTTTGCGAAGCCGTGACCAATTTTACGCCACTACCAGAACTGAAGCTGATATCCGCACTGAAAGAACCCGTTGTGCTACAAAGAACCACGACTGGAGTGGCCATTCCGGTACCAGCCAAAGTCACATTGAGGCCCGCTTGGCAAGTTCCGCCAACGGTTAAGCCGTTTTGTGCCGGCGTCTCCGCAACTGGTGTCGTGATTTCCACGACGGGTGCCGTGTTATCGCGCACATAGGTGCCAGACAATTGCGTGTTATTACCAGCGGCATCGGTTTCGCTCAGGTTAATAACTTTGCTTCCGTCATTGGCACTAAAGGTCAATTGAGCCTGATAAGTATTTGCTGCACAGACCAGGGAACTTGACGACGAAAGTCCAGCTCCCGAGAAGGTCACGGTGAGTCCTGTCTCACAGGCTCCCGTTAGTAAAACTCCATTTTGCGCAATGGTCCCATTTAATGGAGAAGTTATAGTCAGGACTGGGGCCAGAGTATCGCGAAGATAACTTTTCGAAGTGCTGGCGACATTCCCTGCAGCATCTGTTTGCTCAGCCTTTAC
Organism: Pseudobdellovibrionaceae bacterium; assembly: GCA_036559425.1. Classification (GTDB taxonomy): domain Bacteria; phylum Bdellovibrionota; class Bdellovibrionia; order Bdellovibrionales; family Bdellovibrionaceae; genus JACMRP01. The sequence continues at coordinate 13,885 of DATBTE010000274.1, forward strand.
AATCTTGGCTCCATCACCCGCTGAAACTGTTACGCTGGCAGAATAAGTTCCTGCGTTACAAGGAACTGTCGTGGCAGTACTGAGGCCTGGCCCGCTCACCGTAACCGGAAGCCCACCTTCACAAGTGCCTTGTACTGTAAAGTTGGCAGCTAAATAGCTATTCGCCGCGGGCGAAGAAATGGTAATCGTAGGTGCCGTCAAATCACTCATGAAGTTTCTTGAATCTGAGCCCACGTTTCCTGACGAATCCGTTTGTGCAGCTGTTATCAGTTTAACACCACTGCCTGCGGTAAAAAAAATGGAAGCACTAAAGTCGCCTTGAGCTGAGCAGGGAACCACCACCGCGGTGGCAACACCACTTCCTGCTAAAGTGACATTCAGACCCGCCTCGCAAGTTCCCGACACTGTCAAATCACCTTGCCCTGGGCTATTGGCGGCTGGAGATGTAATGGCCACCTTGGGGGGTGTCGAGTCCCTCAGATAATTGGTCTTAGCTGTACTCTCATTGCCGGCTCCATCAACTTCATTGGCCGCGATAATTTTGCTGCCATCTCCCGCACTCAGGTTGAGATTTACACTGTAGGCTCCAGCATTCGAGCAAACAGTTGAGGCCTGACTAGCAAGGCCCGCACCCGAAAAATGAATGGTTAGTCCTGACTCACAAGAGCCACTCAAAACGAAGTTTGCAGGAACAGAGGTCCCTGCCACCGGAGAAATGATTGTCAAGCGAGGAGCCAGTGTATCCCGTAAGAAGTTTCTTTCAGCTGAACTGGTATTCCCACCCAGATCAATTTGTGTCGCTGTCACTTGTTTAACGCCATCCAAAGGAGAGGCCGCGACAGAGGCGGTGAAAGTTCCATTCGGGCAAGAGGCGGAAGTCGCAGGTAAAATTCCAGATCCTGAAATCTGTACGGTCAAACCCATTTCGCAAGTTCCTACCACTTCAAAGTTAGCACCTACATAGCTGTTCGCTCCCGGGCTTGTGATGGCTAGAACTGGCGGCAGGCTATCGACTGTGAAGGATTGCTGTACTTGCCCTTTATTGCCAGCACCATCGGTCTGAGTTGCGATCAAACTCTTGGAGCCCTCTCCAGAAGTAATAGCGCTGGTTAAGGTCCACGCGCCGGAGCTGCAAGCGATTGACTTGGGCCCACGGAGCGCGGTTCCTGATAACTCCACCGGCAGACCTGTTTCGCAGGCTCCAGAGAAAGTGCTCGTCGGAGCCAAATAGGCATTCGCCAGTGGCAAAGCAATCGTTACCACCGGAGCCACTGTATCTTTGATCGTATTTTTTGAATCACTTCCCAGATTACCCGCAGTGTCGACTTGGAAAACCCTGAGAAGTGCTCCACCATCCGCAACTGGCAACGAGATGTTCGCCGTGAAGCTTCCGTTGGCGCAACTGACAGCAGGAGCGGTGGTCGCATGCAACTCTCCAATCTCCAAAGGCAGTCCAGCTTCGCAGGTGCCCGATACTTCCAAGCTTGCAAGATTGGTGACCAGCGGAATTGCAGAAGTGATTTGAACTTTCGGCGGAACCGTATCCACACTGAGGGTGCTGGAAGCTAAGCCTTGATTGCCCGCACGATCCACTTGTCCCCCGACGATATCTTTTATGCCGTCACCTGGGCGGACTGGAATCACTGTGGAGAAGGTTCCGTTTTTGCAATCCGCTGACACGGGAGTGGACAGACCCGGGCCCCACAGCATGACTGGCAAACCAGATTCACAGGTACCCGATACAGGGACCGAAGTGGCATTCGTGCTCTGCGCTGAGTTCTCACTTGAAATATTGACTGCGGGCGGAATTGTGTCTTTCATAAAACACATGCGATCGGCGATTTCGCTGCCATCAGCGGCTGTTTTCTGAGAGACCAAAAGGTCTTTTGTTCCGTCTCCATCAGAGAGTTGAAGTTCGGTTGCGAATACATTTTTAATGCAATCCACAGTCGTGGTCTTACCCGAGATTTCTTGGATTAAAACTGGAATTCCACTTACACAACTGCCTGTCACATTCACTTGACCCGTGGCCACCGTGTCCGCCGTAGGATACAAAATCACGGGACCTGGATTCACACCAAACTTTGCAGAAGAGGTAGGAACTTGACAGGAAACCGGATCCACTGAAAAAAATAATTTAGTATCAGTGCAAGCCGTTGCTAGGACTAATGCTCCGCAATAAGTTAGCAGCTTCTTTAATGTATTAAATTGCGACATGACCCACTCTCCGATTTCCCTATCTGAGCGGATCTATTGCAAGTTCGAGTCCAATAAAACAATCCAGTGTCAACAGAGCAGGTATAGGATTCTATTGATGAATCTCATTATGAAATCTTCGATTTTTTGCGTACACGTTTGTACTCACAAAAAAGGTAGTCAGTTTCTAGAAAATAAAAAATAAACACTATTTTACAAAATCCTTGATTTTTTAAGCGCATTTATTATTCAAAAATTTCACTCAGGACTCGACCTGTGGCTGTCGCTGGCGGAAGAGTTCCCATTATGAAAGAGAGTGTCGGCGCAAGATCTATCACTTTTGCCGCTGACGAATAGACCCCGCTTTTAATCTCAGGCCCTAGTAAAATTAATGGAACAGTGCTGTCGTAGGAATAACCTGTCATATGATTAACTACGGATTCCCCTTTGCTAATGTAAAAAGGTCTTGGAATTAAAATAACATCTCCATTTTTACCGGCAATATACTGTCGAACCAATTGCTGACCTAGCTCCCCTACTGGCAAAAGCCCTTTGGCGATCTCTGAACGTGTCGCCACTTGGAATACGCCAGGGAACGTTTGCATGACATTCTTGATTTCAGCCTCCACCAAATCGGAACTTACTTTTCTTTCTTGGAGTGCCTCTGGATTTAAATAAAAATTAAAATTAATTGCCGCGGCAATCCATTCTTTCGTCGGCTCACCAAACTTGTGATTAAGTCTTTCATAGATCTTCTTATACATAGCAAGATAATCAATATAACCGGACTCCAACTTTGCGTTTGTCGCATATTCCACACTGGGAGCGACGCCATGGTCTCCTGTCAGGGCGATGACCACTTCATCCAAAGAACCCAAATGTTTCTTTAGTTTACTCAGGAGTTGGGAGATCTCTTTGTCTTCCGCTAAAGTCATCGTTTTTAGCTCCGCTGAATTTGGCCCATAAATATGCCCAGCCATATCATGAGAAGAAAAACTGACGGCGAGAATGTCTGTTCTGCCATTCTTACCCAAATTCTCGCTCTTTAAAGCGGCCTCAGCTATTTCTCGAGTGATCTGCGCGCCATACACCGTGATTAAACGCTTTTTGTTTTCTGCCTTATCATCCTTTTTTAAAATTCCAGCCTTGCGCAAATTTTCATTGATATCCTTCACCCAAGTTGGAATCTCTTTTTGATAGTACTTGCTGGTAGTCCAGTTGAAATATTTCTCATCCATCCACAGAGCGATATCACTGCGATGGCCTCCTAGCATCACCGCTGCTCGGTCCTTTAATGCCACGGATACGACTTTTGACGCTTCGGAAATATTTTTAAGCTCATCGCTAAAAGTACTGGTTTTAAGATGACGTGGAGAAACTCCGAATTCGGCGTCTTCCGCGCAGTATATTTTCTTTCGGGTTCCCACCTCATACCAATCATTCAAAGAGATTCCAGTGAAGTAAGGATGAGCACCAGTTGAAATCATCGCATGTCCCGGGCATGTCATTGACTGAAAGACGTCGTATTGGGCAAAAGGAAAGTAAGCTCCTTTTCTCATAAGATAGTTAAAACCACCGACTTCGCCTTTGGCCTCGGGCAAAACAAATTCTTTCTGATATTTCGTGAGATAGTCCGCACGAAATTGATCAATCACTAAAACCACGACAAGCTTTGGCTTCTTTTTGTATTTATCGAGAGTCAGGGCTTGCGACTGAGAGAAAGAAAAACCGAGGAAGAGAGAAAATAAAATAAATATTTTCATCTTGGAAAAATCCTCCGTTACTGGCACTTAAATTTCATATTCACAGAGTAACCCTTGCCGAGAGCTTCAGAAGCAATGCCTCCGCCAAGGCCCAGAATTCCCCCGGCGGATCGTTCATTCTTTCCGCCAAAGACATAGCCGGCGCCACCCACGGCTTGAGCCACCTTCGCTGTCGTTTTAGCTGTCTTATAATCGCTTTCACTCATAGAACCTTCATATTTACTTTCTTCATTTAAGAAAACCGCCATTTTCTCATATTTTTTACAGAAATCATTTGCTTGCTCTATAGCTTCGCGACTGCCCGCCTCTTTATCCTCTGAAGTAATTCTAACGCTATGGATACCATCGGAACCTGGTCGAACGTCTCGATGATGCGCACAAGCTCCCGAGAGCAATAGAGCTAAGATCATAGCTTTACGAGCACAATTTAAAAAAAATCGTTTAAAACCTGAATGTTTATGACTTTGCCGAAAGTTTTCCATAATACCTCTTACTTTATAAGAATAATAGTATTTGGATTATTTTAATAAAACTCAAAAATGTCCACTTAAAATGATTCATTTAAGTAATTCGTGGTTTGAAGCGTGAATGGATCTTGGGAGGTTCATTTCTTAGGGATGATTTTTATTATTACTTATAATAAACTAATACCCAGAGAATCATCAAGGGCTACTCACTTTGAAAGCTATTTGGGATCGCGAGCGGTATTGAGAGAAATTTCCCGACATCCAATAATCAGCGCATCATTTTTTATTTAAACGGAAATAACCTTGACAGCGGTTTTATAAAAAATCTTTTTTCATTATTTCCATAGTGCAAGTCTCGTGAAAGTGGCTCTAGCAATGACTGAGAGGCCGCTGAAAGGCTCTTCTTTTTGAATACAAGAGCGGGCCCCCTTAGCTTAAAATCAAACCCTCGTCTTGGCCCTTTTAAGAGAGAAAAATGAGATTTAAAAACTCGTGATAGAGTGCCCTTGGATCTCAAGGCAAATAAATAAAACCCCCGCGCTTAAGCAATGCCGCTCTGGTGCAGGGCTTGATCCAACGCACGGAAAAAGAGGCCCCTTTAAAACAAGAAATGCTTGAAAGTGTTAAGGGAAAAACCACCAAACAAGCCAAAGCTTCTTTAACGGCTCAGCATCCAGTGGCGAGCTTACCGTTAAATCAAGAAAAACCCTTGAGCGCCACCCACACGCAAATTTTACTCACTCTAGATCAAGAAACCCTGAAGCTCTTTAAAGAAGCCAAGAATTTACTCAGCCACAGTATTGCCGATGGAAACTTGAGTGAAGTCTTAAAAGCCATCTCAAACATTGCAATCGAACATTTAGCTAAAAAGAAAGGCCGCACTCCACCTAAAATCAAAACCGAAACTCCTTTAACTTCTTCTAAAGGAAAAACAAAAAAAGCAATAGCTGAAGCAGAAGTAGGAGAAAAAGAACGAGGAGTTGAAAAAGATGCCGTCGAAACAAAAGAGAAAGTAGCGGAGTCCCCGACATCGGAGAAACAGAGTGTCACCCATAACAGCCGATACCTCTCTCAGGAAACCAAGCGCATCGTCTTTGCTCGGGCGGGAGGGTGTTGTGAATTTGTAGGTTCTGAGGGCCATCGTTGTACCAGCACTTTTCAGCTCGAAATTGATCACCTTGAGCCTTGGAGCCAAGGCGGTAGCAACAGGGCTGAGAACTTATCGCTGAAATGCAAATCTCATAATTTCTACCGCGCCAAAGAGACCCACGGATTTTTCTACAAGGCTCAGAAGTAAGTAAAATTCCAAGGAACTCAAGCAACCCCAGTAAACCCCAGAAACCCCCGAGAAGTTTCTTTTTCCCTCGAAGTTCTGGCCACGATGGCCAGAACTCAGCATTCCCAGGGATGGAGGCACTTCGCGCAACCCCTCGACAGCTGGGCGAAGACGAGAACAGCTCCTATTCCTATTCTTCCTACTCCCAATCGCATTTTCCCTCTTGTATTCCATAACTCCCGCCGATGCTTAACCCGCAAATTTCAAACGAGTCCTTAAAATAAAAAAGCGGCTTGTGTTCCACAGCCGCTTTTTTTTGCTTTATTTTTTCAATTCATCTTTAATATTCTTAGTTATTCAGGGCGCCCGCATTGATCCAGTTCGCAATGTTTTGAAGCTCCTGTGAGGTCAAAGTAGTCGCTGAAGGGTGACCACTTTTAACTTTGGTATAAAGCTTACTGGAAGCGGCATTTCCTGCCACAACGGCCTTCATCACACCTGCGTATGTAGAGAAGGTATATCCACCGGAACCACCATGACAACCCACGCACTTAGGTTGAATCATTGTATTGAAAATGTTAGTAAAGGTCGCGCTGCTGTTAACTGGCGTTGGAGCCGGTGTTGGCTTCGGTGTCGGTGCTGGCGTTGGAGCTGGCGTCGAAGCCGGTGTTGGCCTTGGTGTTGGAGCTGGCGTCGGAGCCGGTGTTGGCTTCGGTGTCGGTGCTGGCGTTGGAGCTGGCGTCGAAGTCGGTGTTGGCCTTGGTGTTGGAGCTGGCGTTGGAGCCGGAGTTGGCTTCGGTGTCGGTGCTGGCGTTGGAGCTGGCGTTGGAGCTGGAGTCGAAGCCGGTGTTGGCCTTGGTGTTGGTGCTGGTGTTGGTGCTGGCGTTGGAGCTGGCGTTGGAGCTGGCGTTGGAGCCGGAGTTGGCTTCGGTGTCGGTGCTGGCGTTGGCACCGGAGCCGGTACTACACCACTAAAACAAGCTCTCAGCTTCTTTCGCAATGCAGACAACTGCTCTTTTATAGCTAAGCACTCAGTCGAGCCTTCTTCCCTTGAGCAAATATCTCTTGCCTGCGCTCGCAAAGCAGACCTTTGGGTTTCGATATCCTCTACGCAAACTCGAATGCTGTCACGACTTGGCCTTGAAGAAGAAACCCTAGTACGGGATTCGTGTCTATCCAGCGATTTGGTTTTTGCGTAAGTGCTAGTTCCTGTGGTCAGAAAAAAAACGAGAGGCAATGTGAGCTTAAAATTTACTTTCATTTTGGTTTCCTTTGTTTAGACTTCTTTTTATCATCCTTAACTCTGCGTGCGATTCATCGATCTCTATCTTCAAGGAGATTTACATGCGGAAACGATCAAGACTCCCGTTAGACTTTGCCAGATTAGCACAGGCAACGATTGATCCGAAAAAAATAAATTCAAAATCTCACTCTAAAGCAGACGAAGAATTTAATTATTTATTTAAAATAACAAATCTTCATCTATGTCTTGTCCATGGTGTTAGTAAAGTATTGAATGTAAAAAATGTCGACAATTTCAAAATTTGCTTTTAAACGCAGACTTTTCGTTCTCTTAGTCTCGCTGAAAATATTTACAAAGCAAAGAGAACCAAAATATCGTCGCACCATCCTGAGACAGGACCAGTCATTTCAAGGGTTTAGGATTGGCCTTTTTATTGAATTGTGTAGTTATTAGGTTCTAGCTTAGAAGTGCTAAACACGCTGGGGATTGTTGATGAGGGAAGATAGAATTATTGTAATGTATTTAATTTTTACACTTCTTTTTGGAGGCGGCATCCTCCTAAAAAAAATAATTCATCGAATTCCAATAGCAAATTCACAATCGGTCACGAAAGAAAAAGATCCCTATAAATATTCTCATCAAAATCCCAATCAAACAACATCACAGCCAATCCCTCGAGTGCCTCCCCCTCAGCCAACGGAGACACGCCAAATCGCTTCGATCCCCAAAAATAGACCACAAAGTCATCCCTCCGAGCCGCTGCGAAAATTTTCACAACAAACCCTGGCTGCCTCACGGTACTCAAACGACTATGATGAGGGCCACGATCTTTCCCAAAAACTCGATAGTCTTGATTATCAGGAACGAAAGGAAATGGATTTTTTAAAAATGAAAGTAGGCCTGAGTGAATTTGAAATTCAAACTCTAGAAAAGAAAAGACATGACTACCAGGCTCAGTTGCAACAATTTAGCACTCAAGAGCAGCAAGGCTCCAAAGAAGCCGGCATCAGTAAGCAATCCCTTATTAAAGCCCACATCCAATGGATGGCCAATTATTTAGGGCCCGAGAATTATTATGAATTCCTCAACTTATCGACGGAATAAAAAAGTCGACCTTGATTGGGTCATCCATTGACGCAAAGGTTTTTCAAAATAATGATGCATGAGCGAGGCCACAAGAAACAAAACCATCAAAGTCACCGTTAACGCCACAAAGCCGCTTATCGCTGACTGAAGCTCTCCAAATTTATAACGCCAGAGCTTAAGCAGAGTGAGTCCCACAGGAACATGCAACATATAAAGAGAGTAAGAGATTTCTCCCAGATAATTGCTCACTCGATTTCCTAAAATGAATGTCCATAAACGCGAACCCAAGACTACGGAAAAAATAAGCACTGTAGCTAAAGGAATAATGACGGGGTCCGGAAGAGGGCTCTCTAAGAAGAGCCCTAAAGAGATTGCAGCTATGACTGTCAAGACAGTGCCTAATGATTTTTTAATGGAAACTGTTAACATTGGCCCAAGCATTTGCCCCAAGCGCCAAAGGCTGAGTCCGATCCAAAATTCAATGAGACAGCGATACCATCCCCAGTCCCAGGTCATATCCATTGAGCCTTCTTTAAGTGAATAGGCCAGCCAAATAAGTGCAGCCATAGGCAAAATGACTGCTGCAGCTATTCCAGACAACGAGCGAGAGACTTTGCGATTCAGTAAAAGCAATAGCGGAAAGGAAAGATAAGCGGCCCACTCGGCGCTGATACTCCAAGAAGGATAATTCCAGTCTGGTGTATAAAACTCCCCCCAGGAATGGGTCAAGGTTAGATGAGCCAGGATCGATCGCCCCCACTGCTCCCAGGGAACCGTCGGCACTGAAAAAAGAGCAAGACCCATCATTAAAAGAAGCGAGAACAGATGAAGAGGATAAATGCGCGCGAGGCGTCTCCAAATAAAGGATTTAAAAAAATCAAACGGATTTCGCCCCTCCCAAGAGGCACAAGTGAGGGCCATCACATAGCCACTCAAAATAAAAAAAATATCCACAGCTAGGTAGCCCTTTTGGATAAATCGACTAGGAAACAATAAAAAATAAAAATCAGGGGAAAAATTAAAACCATATTGTAAATGAAAAAAGGTCACCCACAGGGCCGCCCACCCCCGCAAACCCGTGAGTTCACGCACGTATGGCTTTTCCATGGTCAACATTTAGACGGCATCTTTTCAATAAGCTGCGTAAGATAATCGACACGGCCATTTAGGCAAGGAACCAGGTGGTAGCTCTCCCCACCCGCCTGCTTAAAAGTCTCTTCACCCTCCAGGCCAATTTCTTCCAAAGTTTCTAGACAATCCGAAACAAAGCTGGGGCAAAGAACTGCCAGGCTCTTTACTCCGCGGCCTGGCAGGGCTTTTAATTCATCTGACGTATAAGGTTTGATCCAAGTCTCAACTCCCACGCGGGATTGAAAAGAAAAACCCCATTGCTCTTTACTCAGCCCCAAGGCCTCCGCTAAAAGTGCGGAATTTTTAATACATTGCTCACGATAAGCATTCTCAGGATCCATCTTGCGATTCTGACTTTCAGGCAAACCATGATAGGTCATTAAATAGTAATCCAACTTTTTTCCCTGAAGATTTTTCTGGGTTTCTTCAGCAACAGCGTGGATAAACTCTTTTTGATCCCAAAAAGGAAGAACCTTTTGCAGACGAAAAAAATACTGATGTTGTTTTATAAGTTCATCGACTTTTTTGAAACTCGACTCAGTTGTGGCGCGACAGTACTGCGGGTATAAAGGAAGGAAATAAACTTCTTCAACATCCAGCTCTTTAAATTTTTGCAGAGCCTGCTGCAGAGAGGGCTGTCCGTAGCGCATTCCCAATTCCACCACGTACTCGTTCCCCAGGGCCTTCTGTAAATTTTCTTTTTGCAGCAAAGAGTTCACCATCAAAGGAGATCCCTGTGAAGTCCAAATTGCTTTATACTTGGCTGCGGACGCGTCGGCTCTTCTTGGTACAATACCGACATGAACCAGCAGATATCGAAATAAAAAAGGAATCGGCAAAATTTCCTCATCCATCAGAAATTCCCGCAAGTAAACAGCGACATCTTTGGGCTGATATGAAGCGGGAGTCCCGATATTCGACAATAAAACGCCTTTAAGTAATTTCATGGACCAGTTCCTTGCTTCGACTCAAAATTTTGCTAAGACCAATCCCCCCCATATAATTGCCATTCAGATAGAGATTTTTTGGAAGCTTTAATTCTTCGAGAATTTTTTTGTGCTCTAGTGTGTAATGAGGCAACGCCTGAGGTGAAGGATTCATTCGGTAATCAAAATATCTGTCCTCGACCCCCAGAATCCTTTTTCTTTCCATCTGAATGCGAGCCAATATTTCGTCAGGGGACTTAGCGACCATCTCCGGAGAATGTGCTCCGCCAAAAATCCAGGTTTCGCTGTAAGCCGGTCCGCGATTTTCAAAAATATAGGCGTTTGACAGAACCCCCAAAACACGAAAATTTTGGTCTTCAGGAAAGAGCGCTCCGAAACCGACGATTTTAGCTTGAGGTTCCTTAAAGAAAAGTGTGGCACTCAAAACCGGTAAAACTTCAATCCGCGACAAACTTGAAGCCAGCTCCGCAGAGACTTTCCTTACGACCCGGGGAGCTACAGCCGCAGAAACGCAAATCACATGGGGAATCGTCAAGTCTTCAGGCTCATAGACTGAATTCAAATAAATCCGCACCCCCTCTTGGCGCAGCTTCCGCTCTAAGGCTGCGATGAACTCACCCATTCCATTTTGAAAACTAATCGTTCCTCGATAGCCTCTTTTCGTCTTTGGATTTTTTCTTTTAAAGTACGGGCCGATGATCAACTCAGCGCTCATTTGCTCGACATTGCCAGCGTAAATCCCCTGCAAAACCGGAGCTAAAAGATATTTTGTCAGTCCACGGGTAAAATTGCGCAAACCCCAAGCCCACATGGTTTCTTGCGCTTGAGGTTTCAAGGAGGCTCTCCTAAAAATCATTCTAGGAATAACTTTAAAGAAAAGTTTCAAACTCTCAAAAATCGTCAGTGGCCAGCGTTTGAGGCGCTTACGAAAAATAAATCTTTTTTTGGCCCCCTTCAAGGGTCGTATGTATTCAAGTTTAAGATCAGCAAGGAGTTCCGCTAAGTCCTCATTGAATATGAAGCCATTCGCCGCATTTTCGACCAAACCAGAAGAGGTCCTCTCGGTTTGCAGAAGCCCCCCCAGTTTTGGACTGGCCTCGTGCAGATCCACAGAAAAACCCTGACGACTTAAATAGTAAGCCGTCACCAGACCCGAAAAACCTCCACCTACCACAACGACTTTTTTCATATAGACTTCGAGAATACTTGAGTTTGAGGCTGCTTGAGGCGCAGACGTTCATCAAAAAATACACAGGCGTTGCGCAAGAAAGGACGTCCCTTTTCGGTGATCTTGACCTCTTGCTCATTCACTTCAACAAGCCCATCTTTGGCCATTTCCGCAAGAAAAACCCTGGCAGCGTTAGCTTGCTGAGCATTCTTGAAAGAAACGCGAAGCTGGGTCATAAGTTTCAAAATTTGCTCACGATGCTCCCGATCCTCATCGGTGTGAACATGACCACGATGAGTGGGGATTTCGTTCTTTTCCAGACGCTCTTGATAAAGATTCAAAAGTTTTTCATTTTGATGGAAGCTGTAAGGGGTTTCCGAAATCGAACTCACACCCAAACCTAACATCACTTCGCTCTTTTGATCAGTGTAGCCCATGAAATTTCGATGAAGTTTTTTATTTTGCGCTGCCAGGCTTAAGGCCTCGGAAGGCAAAGCAAAGTGATCCATGCCGATTTCCACATAACCTGCATTCATAAGAATCTCACGGGCAATTTCGTAAAGCTTGCGCTTTTCAGCGCCGCTGGGAAGATCCTCATCTTTAAAAAGCCGTTGTGCCGGTTTAATCCAAGGGACCAGAGCAAAGCTATATAAAGCGATACGGTCTGGTTTGAGTGCCACCGTCAACCTTGCTGTCTCGGCAAAAGATTCTGGCGTCTGTTTCGCAAGTCCATAAATCAAATCATAATTCACGGAATGAAACCCCAGATCGCGAGCTTGTTGGGTCAAATTCGCGGTGATTTCATAAGGCTGAAAGCGATTGACCAGCTTTTGTACTTCGGGATTGAAGTCTTGAACCCCCATACTGACGCGATCAA
>DATBTE010000275.1:0-2711 GCA_036559425.1 Pseudobdellovibrionaceae bacterium
GCCCATCCTATTCTAGCTAAGGAGTTTTGGAGGAGGGAGATTCACTGCTTTAGGTTGATCTAAGGTATTATAATTCCTGAAATCATATTGTCTTGAACGTGGAGTATCTTTCAAAGAAGGTAAGGTCGATATTACGATAAAATCATCGCCTTCAACGTCGTCCTCTTCATCCTCGATAGTGACACTGTTAACATTTTCTCGATCCTGCTGATGACTTCCGGAGTTTTGTGCAAATTCTTGGCTTACAATATTGTTTTCCTGAGTAATGAGCATCTGTGGATTGATTTTGCTGAAGGCCACGAACAAATGACCTCCGCATATCAATAAGATATACGCCAAAAACTGGAAGACCAGACAGATGTAAAAAACCTTCTTTTTAGTCATTCTGGAGAAATTTATCACCATCGAAAAAAATTATCAATGCACTTTCTCCGATTAAATAGAAACTCTTGTTGAAATCCAGCCTCAAAAAAACCTGATAGTTCACACAGGGAGGGAATATCCGTTGAGAGCATGTTGAAATCACTTAGAATAATCTATCGTTATATCAATGGAGGCGCTGAAAGGAAAAAAGTTCAAAAGGAGATGATCTTTGAAAGATTTGGATAAAAGTATACATTTTGAATCTTTGAGCGAGGAGGTCTCCCATATTGAAAGTGAAACTCGCATGATCTTAGGCTGTGTTTTTGATTTTTTTCTGATCGGATTTATCATCACGCAGAGTACGCCTCTAAGCGCAACGATCACATTTTTATTATTTTTGCTGTTTGTAGGGGTCTGGTACATTTACCCCTGGTCGGCAATAAGGAGATTCCATGCCTCGCCCCCAAATTCAAAATGAACCCAAACCTCCCTTTCCAAAAGAACGGCAAAAAGCGCCGGGCTTGGAATCCAAGATGAGTGTTCGCCCTCGCTACAAAGCTCCCCGCTACAAGCCCTCTGGAAAACTGGTGGGTAAAAGGGCGCTCATTACCGGAGGCGATTCAGGAATCGGGCGTGCGGTGGCCCTCATCTATGTACGTGAAGGCGCCTCGGTGGCGATTACTTTTCTTCCTGAGGAACGGACAGATGCCGAAAGAACTCTTTTGGAAATTGAAGAGATTGGGGGGAAATGCATTTTAATTCCCGGCGACTTAACCAATGAAAAATTCTGTAAAAAGGCCGTTGAAAGAACCGTAAAAGAATTGGGTGGAATTGATATCTTAGTCAGCAATGCCGCTCATCAAATGCGTAAAAAAGATATTTCTGAAATCACTACGGAAGAGTTCGATCTTACATTCAAAACCAATATCTATGCTTATTTTCACTTAGCGAAAGCCGCCATTCCCCATATGCCACCGGGCTCCGCAATTATAGCCACGAGTTCAGAAACCGCCACTCGAGCTCCAGGAAATCTTTTAGATTACGCCTCTACGAAAGGTGCTATTAATACCTTTACTAAGTCTCTTGCGCAGATGTTGATTGACCGGGGTATTCGAGTCAATGCAGTAGCCCCTGGACCAGTATGGACTCCACTTAACCCTTCAGACGCGGGAGCCAGCAAGAATAAAATAAGTGAGTTTGGAGCCAATCAGCCCATCAAAAGACCAGCTCAACCCGAAGAGATTGCACCCGCCTATGTGTTTTTGGCTTCGGATGCGGATTCTAGTTACGTGAGCGGAATCATTCTTCCAGAAATGGGAGCAGAACCGGAATAAGCTGTGACTCCTAGACCTCAGGACATTACTTAGGAGCAGCTTCCGCATGAGAGCCCCATTCAAAGACGGCCTTTCTCCCATGATAAGTGCACTTTCCGTTGAAGCAAGTTCGGGTAGCACATTTGCCACGAAGCGCTTCCGGTGCGGTAGTTTCAGTTTTCGCTATACAGAATTTTTTAGTGCTTTTCTCTGACTCTTTAATACTGGCGGGAGCTCGCGATTTTTTTATCGGTTTCAATACTATTTTCATTGAACTTTTTTCAGCTTCCTCTTCCTTAAATTCTGTTTTTTTAGAAGCTGAAACTGCTTCGGCTGGGAGTATAGGAGCATTGGCAGCCACTTTAGTCTTTGCTTTCTCTTTTTCCTTATCCTTATCTTTTACGGCCGCTTCTTTCTTCGGCTGCCCCTCCTCATCGGCCGCAAAGAGCTTTGCTGTTGTTAATTCGGCATATTGCTCAAGGACTGCAAATTCACCTTTAACCTGACAATCAGTATTGGAACCTTCAGAACAAATCTTTTCCACACATTTACCACGAAGATTTGATTTAGCCTCTTGATTCTGTGAACCAATACACCTGGTCGTAACAATCCGACGGTCCTCATTCACCCTTTGAGTTTTGCAATAACTTGCCTGATTCTCGCTATCACTGAAACAACTAGGTACAACTTCTGGTGCTCGTTTTGAACCGAAACCCAATAATGAACAACTGCACACAAAGAAGCAAAAAAAGAAACTTGCTAAGATAACACTGATGAATTTCAAATGAAGACTCCTGTTGTAGACATTCATTATTGAATGAGAAAGCGTTTATCTTGTAAAGCTGAATTTTATTTATTTATTATAAGTTTCTCTCATTTGGAACCGTAAAGTAAAATGGGTTCGTTAAAAATATTTGTGGGCTAACTCTGGGACCGGAAGTTTCCCAAGCTTATGATAAAGCATGATTTTTAGGATTTCTGCGGTCTTAAATCCAAAAGATTTTCTGATCACCACCTTTGCTTTATTATTTTGTC
>DATBTE010000276.1:0-2686 GCA_036559425.1 Pseudobdellovibrionaceae bacterium
CAAGATCTGAAAGATTCAATCCGGAATTTTTTTTCGAATATTGAGGATCTACAAACCAGGCGTTGCAATCGACAATTTCTTTATGCCTCTTATGGAAATTGTTAAATGCCTCCCGAAGAGGCTCCTCTAGGCGAGAAATCAGGCTCATCAAAGGCGTATCTATACGGTGGGCTAGGGCCCGCTTCAAAAAAGTAGTTCTGATTGCAAACACCAACTTAGGATTTAAAAAATCACTGGTATCATATATTAGATAATGCGTACCGATCATATCGTGCTTATCAGTTACGACATAATTCGGCTCTGTTCTTAAAAAGTTTTTTTGTTTCACAAAAACCACGTCGGACAGAATTTTTTTTGCGATAGGATTGTCTAATTGTTCTTTAGCGTTGTCTAAAATTACCAAACGAAATTGACTCATTTAAAACCCCTCAAGTGTAATGAATTTTCGGCAGGCATGAAAAAAAATTAAGTCTAGTTGATAAATACATTTTATTTAAAATGAAAAATAAAGATATACTCTAATGCAGTAGCCATAAGCACAAAGATAGGAAGACGCATATGCCCACACATGAACTAGACTCTAGCCAGGAAAATTATCTTGAAAGAACAAAGCGAAATCATTTTTGGACCTGCGGAATTGAGGGACAGCTCAAGCTTAAGAAAATCAAAGTAGGTATCGCTGGCCTTGGCGGAATGGGCAGCAATATTGCTGAAATACTCGTTAGACTCGGAGTCGGACACTTGCGTATCGGTGATCCAGATATTATAGAAATCAGCAATCTCAATCGTCAAGTCATCGCTAACCTTTCCACGATCGGAATGAGTAAACTCGATGCCTCCATAAAAGAATTAATCAATATCGACCCTACTTTAACCATCGATGCTTATCCGGAAGGGATCAGCGCTGCCAATGCTGAATCTTTTGTTGAAGGTCTGGATATAGTAATTAATGAAATTGATGTCCTTCACATGGACGTCCAAATTCACTTATTGAACGCCGCTAAAAAGAAGAATATCCCTGTCTATACCACTCTTGTAGTGGGCGTAGGAATACACCTTTATAAATATGATCCCGAAAGTACATTCACGGCACATGACTTTCTGGGAGGAATCCTTAAAAACTCAAGTTTAGATACATTGCTTGAGACTTTGGGTCAGCCACTGCCCTCTTATCTCCAAGGGCAAAATCTTGAAGATTTCAAAGAAGAAGTCACTACCAAAGGCGGTATCCCTATTTTTGGTGCAAGCACCTATCTAGGACAATCCATGTTGGTGATCCGAGCATTAGCTGACCAAGGATATTTACGTACAACAAAAAATTTACCTCCAACTCCCGCGCTTCCAGAATTTTTAATATTGGATCCCTTAACCCTTGAATTAAGAACAGCTATTATAGGTAAAGATGGAAAAGCAAAATTCAAAACATAATATACTTTTCTTCCATATGGGCCCTGGCTTCCATGCGAAGATAGAGGCTCTTCAATTTTCCTCGAAACACCCGAGAGTGGCGTTTTTAGATCAACCTCTCAATGCCACTTTTTCGGAACTTACTGATTGGGCCTGTGAGGTCATTCGAAAATATGCTCAAAATCACACTGGAAAAGTTAAGCTCTTAGGCCATAGTTTTGGTGGACAAGTGATCGCGGCGGCAATGCCGTCAATCGGTGACTTGGTCTCTGAAATACGCTTCTTAAATTCAGCCTATGATTCTTTTGACTGCTTTGTAAACCTAGAAAATACACTAGAGCCTCAAAACTTAAAGCCCCTTCAGTATTGGAAAGCAAAAAGTCTCGAAGAGAAGATGAGCCTGATCTTTCATATATCCCAACTACCACAGTTCTCCAGCACCTACTGGAGGAATGTTGAAGCTCGCAACACCTATGAGAAAATCAGCACCTCTTATCCACCTGTGGATATTGACTCCTTTGTGAAAGCATTTAGCGACTATCTTCAGCGACCTCAGTCTAAACGAAAAGATATTTGGAAAGGGCCGACGAAGATCTATTATTCATGTTCAGATAATCTTATTAAAAGCTTTAAAGTCATTTCTCCCTGGAAAGAGAGCTTTCCAAACGCTCATTTTATTGAAGTTTTTAATATTGGCCATCATGGACTTTTTGAATCACCCCAATTAGCAGATGATTTTTTTAAAGACTAAACTAATGCCGTGACCTTTTCTCTTTTTCTTTACCTTTTGCACTGATTCGTGAGCTAAAAGCACTCTCCGCTTTTTCAATATGCTCGTGCAGAAGTTGAATCACCGCTTGGGGTTGTTCAATGGCTACGTAGTAGCCAGCATGTTGCAAAGTCTTGTAATTCACATGGGGAATCACCTGACTTAGACGTTTATAGGCAGAAATATTGCTAGGCTGGTCTTCATCACCAGCCAGGATAAGCACGGGGACAGTGATTTTTTGAAGTTCATTCTTTGAGATCATTTGACGATGAAATATTTGTCTGCCATTTTCAAGTTGCTCAGGGGATAAATGTAAAAGATGTTCCATTATTTTTTCCCGGAGCGCCACCACTTGCGGATCCTTGCTTACGCGAAAACTTTCTCCAAAATGACTATTTACAAAAACAGTCATACCTGATTTCGCTCCGCCTTTTTTCATGGACTCCAAGAATCGGTCCATTTCTCTGGTGGCCTGAGGCGTCTCCGCCTCCGCAATGACGCCGATAAGGG
>DATBTE010000277.1:0-11591 GCA_036559425.1 Pseudobdellovibrionaceae bacterium
CCTGACTGCAATTCTCTAGTGCAACTATTTTTCCATCATGACCTCATAAGGAGTTTTCCAGTCAAGGATTTTCATAGGTCTATTGTTGATTTCAAACTCAATCGTTTCCAACTGCTTATTGGTGACTTTTCTGAGATCGGATTTCTTTGGCAAGTATTGACGTAAAATGCCGATCCTGTTCTCATTCGTTCCGCGCTGATAGCTTGAGTAGGGGTCACAGAAATAGACTTTGACCTTGGTTTTCTTTTCATAGCTTTGGTGGTCTGCAAATTCTTTTCCGCAGTCATTTGTCATGGATTTCTTGGGAAGGTTTTTAAGCGCGATGATAGTTTCCTTCGTCACTTTTTTTGCATGCTTCCCGTTGAGCTTTCTGAATTTATTGAACCGGGATTTACGGTCTACAAGAGCCAAGACTGCTGACTGATGGTCCTTTCCAATCATCAAATCTCTTTCCCAATGTCCTAGCTTTTTACGTTTGTTGATCTTCTTGGGACGTTTAGAAATGGATCTCGTATTTTGAATCTTTCCTCGGCGATCTTCAGAGGGGAAACGCTTCTTTCTAGACCGGCCGGAACGCCTTAGGTATTTCCAAAGCTCACCACCATTTTTACGATCCTCGAGGATAAACTTGTAGATAGTTTCGGTGCTGACTATATCTTCCCCTTCCATTCGTAACCGATTATAAATTTGTTCTGGCGACCACCTGGCCTGCAGTCTTTCAATGATTTTAGCCATAATCACTGGATTCATCTTATAGGGCCCATGCTTGGACTCTTCGCGGGCCACTGCCAGCAAGTGCGCCTGCTTTGGTCGATAGCCTCTGCCGCCTTTATTTCGTAAAATTTCCCTACCAATTGTCGACTTGTGAAAACCCAACTTGTCAGCAATAGATGAATTTGATAAGCCAGCATCGAGACCGTCTTTTATCCGAAGACGATCCTCACTGGTCACCCGACGGTAACTCATTTGTTTAACTCCATTTTTTCGCAAAAACTGAGTCTCAAATGAACCGTCAGGTGGCTACCTTCAACTCAGCTTGTTATTGCCTGAGTTGCACTGGAGAAAATTTCGGGGGAATTATTAAGCCTGAAAAACCACAAAAGATCCTCTTTTGTGGTATGCTCAGGGCGTCGTCGGATCGGGAAAAGTTCTTTAATTGAACAGGTGGGACATAAGTTTTTCCATTTTTATGAATTTCAGGGGCTACACCCCAGCGAAGCTCCGAAAATGCAACAGCAATTAGCGCATTTTTCTGAGCAACTTAAAATCTATTTTAACACTCCAAAAATGCTGTTCACCTCGTGGACAGAGGCCTTCGCTGAGTTAAACCGACACGTCTCTTCAAAAAGTTGTCTGATCTTTTTAGATGAAATTTCCTGGATGAGTTCGGGTGCTGATACTTTTTCATCAGAACTTAAAGCCTCTTGGGATATGCTCTTTAAAAAGAAGAACAAACTGGTTTTCGTCATTGCCGGATCGGTTTCTTCCTGGATAGAGGAAAATATTCTTCAAAACTCGAACTTTTTAGGACGAGTGACTCTTAATTTACGTTTAGATGAACTTCCACTTTCAGATTTCGGAAAGTTTTGGAGATCCAGAGGCTCGACTATTTCCACCTTCAATTTAGTAAAAACAGGTACGGTTTTCGGTGGAGTGCCTCTTTATCTGGAACTTCAAAATCCCCAGGAAAGTGTTGAACAGAATTTGAATAGACTGTGTTTCAAGAAAAGTGGCCCTCTTGTTGAAGAGTTTGATAAAATATTTTCTGACATCTTTTCGAGGCGCGGTCCCATCTATAAACGCATTGTGGGAGCGCTTATTCTGCGTCCGATGACTCATTCTGAGATAGCCAAAGCCCTCGGAACAGAAAAAAGCGGCGCCCTCTCCAAATATCTTGCGGACCTTGTTCAAAGTGGTTTTTTAAGTGCGGACACCACTTATGACTTTAAGGGCGCACCCACAAAGTTGGTCCAGTACAGGGTTTGCGATAACTATACACGTTTTGCCTTAAAATATATTGAGCCAAATAAGAAAAAAATTTTAGAAGGCAGCTTTCATTTCGGTTCACTTGAGGGGTTGCCGGGCTGGTCTTCAATTTTTGGATTGCAGTTTGAAAACTTGATTCTAAAAAATAAAAATCTCATTCTCAATAGGTTGCAGGTAGATCAAAGCAAAGTGCTGGCATGCAGTCCTTTCGTGCAAAGAAAAACCAATAAGAATAAGGGTGGATGCCAAATTGATCTTTTAATAGTTCTTAAAAACTATCATATATATTTGTGCGAAATTAAGCTTCAGGCAAAAATCAGCAACCAGGTTATAGAAGACATCAAACAAAAGATGGCAGTTCTGAAAAGGCCCAAAATCTATACTTTGCAACCTGTTCTTATCTACGGGGGCGAACTTTCCCACAAGGTTAAAAGTTCTGAGGACTGGCTCCGTTTAATTTCCATTGAAGATCTCTTTGAGTGAGATTCAACTAAGTTCTTACCAATATAAGATTAATTCCTTAAGCAAAAAAGGTTTGATTAAACCGCTTAAACAAGGGGTTTATCTAGTAAGTAATGATCTAGGCCTGATTCCAGTACTTCCTTAGAGGACGAAAGTGGCCTCGGAATTCTCCGGAGGCCTCTTTTCTTTTACGATTTTCCACTGTCTCTACTAGCTTCTACTTAGCTTAATAACCAACTTATCGGCTGTACTCCGGGTTCGTCATCGAAGTCAGGAGATTCAAGAACTCGATGTTCTTCATGATAATTCCATAAGAAGATTCCAACGCCGAGGTGGTTACGAGTTGACCTGCGGCTTGATCAAGTTCCGCGAAAGCCTCACTGCCTTTTGCATTACCCAGGGTTTTACCCGCGGCGGTTAAAGAGGCCAATAAAGCTTTCTGATCAATCGCCGCAAGAGGCGAAATGTCCGCAAATTCCGCCGCACCGACGGCAACGTCATCCACCAGCGATTGCTTGATTTTACCCGCATCTGAAACCAGGGCGACTGACAACACAATCACTTGCGAATTGAAAGACATCAATCCATCCACTTGGCTTTCGATCGACATCTTAGGGCTGTTCTTCACTGTATCCGCTGAGACAATATCACCTTTGGTATTGAGCGCATGAAGTTTGCCGATGAGTTCGGTTCTGGCTTTCTCAACATCTGCGGTGATATTAGCATCCGCCGTTTTCTTATCCGCGCTGACTCCTTTAGAAAGCTCTTGTTGCAGTTGCAGGCCAATGAGCTTTTCCATTGCAGGCTGAATTTCAGGCATTTTTTGGATAAAGAAATTTTTCTCAGCAGCCATGTTCAAGATATACTGAGAGACTGTTGCATTATCCAAAGCCCAGAAGCCGACTCGTGCCGAGCTGGTAGGGGAAACATCCAGCTTAGTAAGAACAGTTCTGTCGCTGGGACCGTTGCCTACACTGCTTCCCACCTTAAATAGATTCGCGAAATTATCTTTATCTTTGATAGAGGGAGTTTCGAGGTTTAGAATTCCATAGATTCCCGCACGCTGTCTCATAGTTTCGGTGATAGTCGCCGTCATTGCAAGCGAACGAACTATGCCATCGGCCGGGGTGAAAGTCGGCTCAAGATGATCTAGCATGATGGAGGTCAGAGTATTGATAAACTGACTCGTGTCTGTTGTCATGCCTAAAAAGTATTTTTCAAAGTCCAAAAATGAAAATTCTATATCCTTGGATTCATATTTCGAACTAGGGAACCCTTTCATAGTCATAAGTCTCATTGCCGCAATCTTATCGAATTCAATCCCCCGAGTATCAATCCGGTCTTTGTCACGGTTAATAGTGTTTAACGAACGTTTTTCAACGAGAGCCACATCTTGAATCTCTTTTCCCGTCGGCTCACCCTTGTCGTTTAACTCTTCTCTCGAGTATGGGACCGCCACAAATCGTTCGGCACTTAAAAACGGAGCATTGGTATCCGGAGTGGTGATTAGCTGATTATAGAACAAGTAAACTTGTAGGGAGGCGTTGATATAATCTTTTCTCTCTTCTTTGGTTCCCTCTCCAACGATCATTTTATAGAATGTTTCGTCCATATACTTTCGCATTTGCATTAAAAAGTGTTGTGACCAAGCTGAACCTATATAAGCTTCGGACATGCCAAAACTATTACGGTCCCAAGAGTAGTAGTTGGAGATGTAATTATTTTCCCAGTCCTCTTTAATACTCTGGACAACTTCTGTGACAGAACTTCCGAAGTCGTGACGTTGGCACATGGGATCCCAACCCACGTCCACATCAGTACAAAATTTGTACTCTTTCAAGACACCCTTGGCATCGGCTTTGGTGAAATTAGCCCAACCATTTTTAGCCAAAGCGGCTTTAATATTTTGAATTGAAATGTATTTGTCATTGACCAGGACTTCAGCGGCCTTTGGACCCAGTTTGGCTTTAAACTCGGGCCTTATTTCCAAAAGACCCAGGTGGGAAGCCCTTACTGCATGGATATCATAAGTGCCTAAGCCATCCCAACTGAAGTGTCCCGGGGTCAGATAGTCCATCACTGAAGAGTAATTACGTTTAGACGGAGTGCCATCTTCATTTGCATAATTGGCCTTATCGTAAGAACCGATAAAGTTATGAGTCAACCCTTGAGAGTGACCCATCTCATGAACCATGGTGTTCAGAGCCTCAATGCGGAACGCCTCATTGAAACTCAAGTTCGCAAACTTGGCGTTGGCAACCTCTGCTTCCGTTTTCATACAGCCCGGAGAACTTCTTAAACTTGTCAGCATTTTGGCTTTGATCTCGTTCTGCTTCGCGGTTCTGGCAAGGCTCGCTCTATCGGTCTGAGAGAGTTTATTGCCTTTAGAGGCCAGAACTTCTTTGGCAATTGCACCGTGGATTCCAGAAATGCTCATGTCCGGTTTTTCCAACATTGTTTGGAAAACCCGATCCATCCAGCCAGATTCATCTATCGGTGGAGAATAAGCAAAACGACTGTTGCCTAAGGTTTGTCTGACTTTGAGAGCTGTTTTAAAATCATTCGAGGTCAGGGCCAACTGGCTGGCTCTCTGCAAAACCTTCAAGTCTATTTTAGGACTTAACTTATAGCCAGCTTTGGAACTCTGAAGTTTACTGATCAATTGATGAGTCACCGCTTTTGTCGCTTCCGCTTTTCCCTCGGTGGGATCAGCAGTGGTGGGTGCTTCGCCTTTGGCGACTTTCTGGCCGGCCGTCTCTTCAGTCGCTAATTCTTTGCGCGCTTTCTCAAGGATGCCTTGTTTCATTTTTTCCCATTTAGCTCTGGCATTCATGAGGACATAGCTGTTGGCGACATCGGATTTTACATTGCCAGTGTAAAGGATCAAAGAATCAGCCACGACAATGGCAGAGCGGGGATTAAAGCCCACTTGCGAAACACCCAAAATACCATGGCTTGCGTATTTATTTTCGAAGTGGAAGATATTTTTGTCCAGATCTCCTAAATGAGCGGTGACGCCGTTTTCGCCCGCGATTTGGATTTCAATATAATTTCCAGAGCGCTCCAAGGCAGAGCCTTTGAACGCTTGCTTGTAAGCTAAATTCCAGGCCGCCGCGAGTTCTTCGGCGATTCCAATATACATCTTACGCATTTCCGCATCATCAGTGGGTAAACCCGTCAGTGTATAAGTAAGGACTTTGCCGTTGCGGAAGTCTTGCACCATCGGTAAGTCCGTCTCGGTGCCTTCGCGCCCGAATTGTCCCATAATATCCGGGTTGATCTGACCGATCGTCCATACGCCATAGCCCAAAGTATTTTGCACTTTGAACGGCACGGGGGTGACGAAAGGCTTATCAGTGCTGCCGTCATTTACTTTAAAAGAAACACGCTCGATAACCCGGGCGCTGTACTGATAAGAAGGAGTTCCGTTATAACCATTGGCTGGGGAAAAATCCGCAGAGCATTCGGGTTTTAAAGCCAAAGAGTACTTTTGCGAAAAGTTTAAAACTCCTTTGTCCAAACGCATATCCACATCAGCGACCTGAGTGTCAGCGATGCCAAGAGTGCAACCTTCATAGACTGCAGCATAGGGGGAGTTCTCTTGGGGAATTGAATTGGCAGTCCAATCCAGGTTAATATATTGGGCGTCTTTACGGGTTGCCGGAACAAGATGAGGAATAGCATAAGCCGCACCCGACGCATCTTTAGTTTCAAGCTTTACGTATTTTACGGGCAGGGACATAAGCTCTTCATAGTCAGAATCATTTGAAGTCGTTTTATAGTTAATGATTTTATCAGCGCGACGAATGACCACGCGATCTTCTTGCAGGTCAAATTTAACAATAGTGATCGCGCCCGCCATTCCCGGAGCCAAGCCGGAGGTCGCTGCAGAATAAGAGGCGTCTTCCAAAGTTCTTTTGAAGAAAAACTCTTTGTCTTTGATATCTATAATTCGAATAGTGGATCTTGGGTCCAGGGTATTGTTGGCTTCAACTGTTTTAGGTATTACGTCCTTTGGAACCTGAACTAGACCGATATTTTGCGAAGCCAGAACAGGTTTGAAATCCACTTTCGAATCCAAATTGCCATCATAATCCACGGCACCCTGTTCTGGACGAACATAAGTCACATCGACGTCGTATCGCAGGATCAAAAGGCACTCTTTTTGCGCATCGGCAGGCAAAGCTTTAACGACGTCTGCCGGGCAGGCGCGCACGTTGGATCCCACACCACTTTGGAGCTGTCTTAACTGGGCATCAGAAAGGGTGTCTTTCACTTTATCAAGCTGGGTGATTTCGAAAACATGAAGCACGGAAGTGTCTAAGAGAGTCAGCACCCGCGCCTTGTTATCAAGATTCAATGGAATTTGATATTCATTGCGCAAAGTCTCTGCCGTCATGATTTTATTGTTTATACGATCCATGACAAAGGTGCGATCCAGATCGCCTGCTTGAGCGGGATCGAGACCGATGGCTAAACGGTTCTCAATAGTGGTGCCGATTTGAATATGAGTGGCTTGGGTCCAATCCGTTTCCAAAAGTTCAAGAGTTGAAGTGTCTTCTTTGAGCTTATTTTTTTCTTTTTGGATGACGCCAAATTTGAGGACCTTAAACTTAAATATGGGCACAAGTAGGGTCGCTGAAGGTTGTTGTTGACTCAAAAGGTTTAATTTTTTTGTGCGTGCTTTCTGCAGGGAAGCCAGTAACTCCTTTGATTTTGCCTTATCTTTATTTTTTTGCAGTTGTTTTTGCAACAGCACTTCTTCTTGCACTTGTGCCAGTTGCTTTTCGAGAATTGTCAGTTCCATAGGGTTGGTCACGACTTTATAAGCCGTTACAAATTGTCTATCGACCGAGAAAGTCACCGGGTAATTATGAGCAGCAAGGCCTGTGATGGTGAGACCGCTGAACATATACTTCAAACGACCGGGCACATTGACCTCAGTCAGAGCCACCACTCCTTTTTCCGCCGTGGCTTTTGAAGAGTTGCCTAGACTCAACGTAGAAAGAGTATCGTCGGTGGCCATGCTGAATTGAGAGTTCTCGGTTTGGATATCTCCGAACTCCGTGATCGCGAAGATGCTGGCCTGCATATTTGCGGGCAACTCGGCCTCTCTTGATTTTGTACATCCTGTACCAAACAGCGCTAGGCTTAGTATTACCACCAAAAAAGAATTAGGGCTCATAACGTTCTCCATTCCTTTAGTACTGCAGGCTCACTTTGGCGTAAACCAAAGAATTGTTTTCGTCGATCAACTGATAATTAGAAGCGTACCCATTTTCCTTAAACACAGAGCCCCCGTTGGTGTGGCCCAGAGTGAAACCAAAGTGTTCCCCTAGGGCGAGGGAAGTCTCCTCGGTGTGTTCAAAGAATTCTTGCAAGGTGTCCTGATAGGTCCAGAAGTTGATATGTGAAAAATCCACGGCGAAGGAGAAAATGCCAATAGAATAACCCGCCGACAGTCCCTGTTTAGATGCATACTTATTAAGGACGGTTCCGTCGAGGGCCGTTTCATATCTGTGAATATTGCGCCCAAAGCTGAGGTCTCCTTTAAAGGAAAATCCTGGGATCAGGAGCCTTTCTTGAATTGCAGCACTGAGTTTTCCCGAGAGAGCGGTCTCTAAATTATTATTGATGCGAGACTCTTTGGATTCAGGAATAACGACCGTCATCGAAGGAACCAGTTTGAATCTGGTTAAATTCCAGCCATTGAAGGCCATGGCGAGGGCGATATCCCCCACATCCGAGTTGCCAGGGTTTCTTATATCGTCAGAGAAGGTGAAGATAGCTAAGCTTGTGCCCAAGCTCCATTTATAGGAGGCCATGAGTTCGAGGTCATGGGTCTCCTGGCGCTCGCCATCTTGAAAATTCACGAGGCTAATGGATTTAGAAAGGCCCGCAGAAATAGCGAAAGGCTTTACTTCCACAGGCTTTGAACCTGCAGTTGGATTGGCCCCAGAAGTGTTCAAATTTTGTGCGCTTTGTGCAGAAGATTCAGTGCTTGAAATAAGAATCCCGCAAAAAAGGGCAAAAAATGTAAAACTCAAGGTTCTTGTCTGCATATAACGCTTTCCACGGAATCGATTTTCCGTCCAACATTACAGTGCATGCCACGGGCCATCTCATTGAGGGACGAAATGCAACCAATGGAAGCTGATAGAATTTACCTGGCTAAGCTTTAGACATGGGGACGCTCCTGGTTGATTTAAGGGTTTTTGCATGCGATTCTTCAGTTTATCTTCCTCGCTATAAGGAAACCTCCACGTGAAATCAGAATTCTCTGACATTGTTGTATTTACTGACGGCGCTTGCTCGGGTAATCCCGGACCTGGGGGGTGGGGAGCCGTCGTGGTTTTACCTGAGGGACAAGTTCAGGAGTTGGGCGGGGGAAATGCCGTCACCACTAACAATCGCATGGAGATGCTAGGGGTCATAAGTGCTCTCAACTTTCTCTCTAAGACTCCGGGAAATATCCGGATTTATACGGACTCCACTTATGTCATTCGAGGAATCACTCAATGGGTGTGGGGTTGGCGCCGCAATAACTGGCGCACGGCTGAAGGCAAGGAAGTTTCGAACAAAGACCTCTGGGAAGACTTATTTTTCTTAGTTCAGAGACGCAAAGAGTTTAAAGATCTAGGCGGGATATCTTGGAATTATGTTCGGGGGCATCGAGGCACGCCGGGAAATGAACGTTGCGATGAGATCAGCGTCGCCTTTTCAAAAGGACAGAGATATTCTTTGTATCGCGGTTCTTTGTTAAAATATGATATTGCAATACTCGATTTGCCCGAACTAGAAGCCCTTCCCGAAATGAAGCCTAAAAATAATGGAGTCAAAGAAAAAGCTTTTTCTTATTTGAGCAATATTGGTGGGATCGTTTATCGGCATAAGGATTGGTCTTCTTGCGAACGTCGTGTGAAAGGCAAGTCTGGAGCCAAATTTAAAAAAACTCAATCGGCCAGCGATGAGTTGGAAGTTCTGAAATCGTGGGGATTGAGCCCTGGGGTTGAGATTAAGCAAGATTAATTTTTTGCCATTTATTTTTGGAGCCATTTCGGCTCTGAAAATATTGGTACCAATTTTGTATCTAGCATTCGTATGAGTCGTTCGTAGGAACCAATCCATAGGAGGATTTATGAAACAAATTATGCTCATTGCTGTTCTCTGTCTCTCAGGAATTTTAGCCCATGCCCAAGACGGTGGACGTTGGGGTTGGGGACGTCCTGGCCCTGGTCGTGGCGGTCCTGGATATCCCGGACGACCTGGTCCTGGTTATCCTGGTCCCGGTCGTGGTGGCGGTGGTTGGGGCGGCAATGTCCAATGTTCAGCCACGGACAGTGGTTGGGAAGAACACTGGGGCGGACACGGAAGTTGCGGTGAATGTCTTCAAATTCACGGCAACTGTACAGAAACCTGTTCTCGTAGCTATAACGTTTGCCAAGCAGAAGGCATAGATCAAAGTGGTCGTCGTTTCACCACTGAAGGTCGCGGTGAAATTCGTTATCAAGCGGAAGATGATGCCATGAGAGCTTGTTACTACTATCGCTATCAGAATTGCCGAATCGTCAGTTGTAACCAAAACAATGAAACGGTTTCCCGCAGAAGTTGCCGTTAATAAAATTAGCACTCTCGTGATATGGGGGGGGCCTGGCCCCCCATTGATTTTTTATTTCATAAAACCACTACCCTACTAAGAGCTTCAAACGCTTTAGTATCTAAAGAGCCTAACTTAAATGTTTTCATCATCTGAAGGGCTGCAACTGCCGATTGAGGCTCTGGATTCTGCGGCCCCCGAATCGTGTAATCACAAAAAACATCAGCTACCGATACAATCAAACTGAATGGATGAATTTTAGGTTTGCTAATCCCCTGAGGGAAGCCTTGCCCCAGCACGTCTTCATGATGCTCATAGGCCACCTGAATCACTTCCGTCGGTGCGGTCTTCAGTGACTGGAGAATCTCCCGGCCTCGAGTGCTATGAGATTCAAATAAAGATCGCTCTTTCTGTGTCAATGTTGATCTAGGCTTTTGGAGGAGTTCCACCGGGATCTCTTTCTTTCCTATATCATGGAAAAGTCCTGCGAAAGAAAGTTTGAATAGGGTCTGCGGAGATTGCCAACCAAGTTGTTTTGCAATCATTACCGAGAACATACTAACCCCCAAACTGTGACTATAAAGATAGTCAGTATGGTTACTCAATAAGTTCAGAAGGGTAAAAGTCTCTTCGTCTTTAGTTAAGACTTCCATACTTGTGAGTAAAAAATCCTTGGCGTTTTTAAACAAGCCTTCGTCGGCGCCCGCGACGTAGGCCTGCTGCATAATCATTTCTCCAGTGTATTTCATAAACCGCATCTTTTTTTCTTTATCTACTTTACCACTGCTGGAAACCGCCCTAGATACAAGAACCGTGAAGCCGACAAGTTTAGAAAACTCCTCTTGCCGAATAAAAACATGAGTGACTTTTTTTTCTCGAAAGGTTTTAATTTTGTCTTCTGTAAGTATGCCACCTTTATGAACGATTTTAATATATTTTGTAGCAGATATACGAATATAGATTTCATACTCAGTTTCCTTATCGCCGATGAAATCCTCAATTGGCAATTTGCAAAACTCCTTATCAAGGTCCAGTGGTGCTTGTGAGATGCCAATTTGCACCTCTTTTTTTTCTCCCAAAATTCGAAATATCTTTTCAAATAGTTCTAATTCTTTAAAAGGCTTCACTAAGAAGTCCGTAGCACCTAATTCTTTTGCCTTTTCTCGATCAAGGATATGGGAAAATCCCGTCATTAAAATAAATGGAGTCGGTTTGTATTTTTGAGACCACTCTAACAAATCAAAACCGCTAAAATAAGGCATTTGAATATCTGACAGAATAAGATTCACGTCGCTCATAGACAATAGGTCGCGTGCTATTTTTCCATCTTGAGCCTCAATCACTTGATATTTAGTTTCTAATATTTTTTTTAAAGCGGACCTAAAAGCATTATCATCTTCAACAAGCAATATTTTTAGCATATAGGCTTCTTTTCATGGGTTGATAAACTGGACTTTTCTTAAAAATTAATTAAAAGACCATTACTATGAAGGCTATGATTTGCATCTCTGCAAATTAAACACATTATTTTTTCACATCTCTAACT
>DATBTE010000278.1:0-1651 GCA_036559425.1 Pseudobdellovibrionaceae bacterium
ATGCCTGATGCGGCCGGTTATTGGCTTTTTCTCCAGCAGCTCGAGCGCTTTCTCTTCCCATTGCATCATATCCCGGCCGGAAACACATTCCAGGCGAAGGTGTGCCCATCTTCTTTCCGCAATTTCATCCCATACTTTGCCGAAAGAGATTCAATCTCTTTTACAAGAACCGGAAACTGCGACTTTGGATTTCTTTCGTCGGAGGAAAGAAACAGTAATACCGGGCCGCTGGCCCGAAGCCCCTGCTTTGCCGCGGCTCCAAGCTCGTACAATGCTGTGAGGTCTTTCCGCAAACCCAATCGAGGAAAAAGCTGGTCGGCAAAAACCACGGTGGGCAAACCGGGAGCGGAGGCCATTGCGGTTTCCAGTTCGTGCTCCATGGCTGCAGCACGTTGGTCAAATGCCTGGGATAAGCGAAATCGATAGAATGAATAATAGCTCACCGTGCCGAAGCTGAAGAGAAAGAGAGCGGAAAGCAGGGCCGCCTTATTGCGCGGGGACCGAAGCCAATGAAGATAAGGAGAAGAACGCAAAGGCCAAAGACAAAGCAAGACGAACACAGGAAAAAGAGAGTGGTAGTAACGGCCATTGGGAATATTTTCCACATTCAATACTACCGCTAGCCCGAAAAGCATCAAAACAAGGAAAAGCAGCTGAAAAACAAAAATCAGCTCAATGGTTCGCCTGTCGCGATCACATCGGGCACGATTTCTCCAGCATATGATTCCCAGAAACGTCACACCAACAAACGACAAAGCATATTTTATCGGAGTGAAAAGAAAGGGAAAGTGCACCTTCTCAAAAAATGCGCGCAAGAATTCGTCGAAGCGGAAACTTGCGTTGAAAAGAAACGCGTTCGTGAAGTCAGTAACCCAGCGAAAGTGCCAAGTGATATCCACGGGGATCGTCGCTAAAAAAGTTCCTTGACCGCTCTTTGCCACATTCGAAAAATAAATTCCAAAGAAACAGAATGAAGGGATGAGGGAAAAAATAATGGCTGACCGGATCCGCCGCATAAAGGGCTTGCCTGCCTGAATGAGGAGCACGGCAGCGCCAGTGGAAATCAGGATTACATTCTGAAAACGGAAAAGTACCATGAGCGCAGCTACAGCTCCCGCTCCCCATAAAGCCGCGGAATCCGCCTGTGAGAGCAGAAAGAAATAGATCAGAAAGGGAAAAAGTGCCCAGCTCACGGCATTGGTCGAGTAAATTCCCCAGGAGAAAAACTGCGCCCATAATAGAAAAAGGAATATACAGCGAAAAGTCTTCGACTGACCCAGCCGATCCAGTACCAAAAACCAACCACCCGCTCCGAGAACCACACAGCCTAACTGGAAAAATTTCGCTGCAACGAGCGCCCCGAAACCCAGCTTTTGCAAAAGAAACAGCACGAATGAGTAGGCAATCGGCCACCCAGTAATCCATTTCAGCTGCACCTGGCTTAGATCGGTTGGAATAGTACCCGTCGCTGAAGCATAGCCTTTATGGAGAAGCATCTGCACCGAGCCCTGAATCTGAAAGGATTCGTCCGGCCCTGGGATGTAATAGGTGCTGCTCAAAAGCTGCACAAAATAAGGCAGTAAAAGAATCAGGCTAATGACGAGGCTGTCACCGCTTCGCTTCAGCAAAGACGCCTCCGACCCAGGCATAA
>DATBTE010000279.1:0-3565 GCA_036559425.1 Pseudobdellovibrionaceae bacterium
GTTATTGTTAAAATCCATTCGTTTCAAAGTTAAGCAATCCCCTCAAAATGAATTCGCCAAACGCCTTTCTTTGATTTTCCTGAGACTATCCAGAAAAGCGTCCGTCGTTTTACGAATAGACTCATAAGTACTTGTTTTTTGAAGATACCCGATTTTTCGAAAGGTTTTACTCTTCGGAAAAACGATCTGTGATCGAGGGCTGGCTGAGTAAATCAAGACTGGAACCTTTTTATTCTGAATCCCCGTCGCACTGAGATCCGCTGTTTCGTCCAACATCTTGATCGTCTGCAAACCGTTCATAGATGGCATATTCCAGTCTAGAACGATAAGATCGTAGGCATGCTCAAAAATTTCATCAATGGCATCCTGGCCATTTTCCACCACATGGGTTTCGCACCCTCGCTGCAGAAAACAGGTCTCGATTAATTTTACCGAAATAGGATCATCATCAACAATAAGGACTTTAAAAGGCGTTTCAGCCTGTGGAGTTTCTAAATACCGGGTTTCCCGCCAGGCTTTTATCTGCTCATACATCTGTATCGCCGCTACATTCACACTTTCTCCTAAAGTTCTTTCTTCGCAATAAGCTAAAAACTGCCCCGTCACATGACGAACCAGAATTTCCACTCCGAAACGGGAACCCAAGTCCTTCACTCGTGCTTGGATAAAGGAATTGTCCGGAGACATATCCATGACTTTCCCCAATTTAGTCCTGATCATAAACTCTACTTTTGGATTCGGAGGCATCCCCTCAAAGAGAATATCCATTTGATTTCCGGCGGGCTTTACAATTTCCATATTAACCTCCGAATATATTTTTAAAGAAATGTCCTAATCGAGAAGACCAGGGGAGATGCCTGGGACCCAACTCAAGATTCGCCACCTTTTCCAGGGTGTTATAATATTCTTTATCATTCACATGTGAAAAGATGATCACTTCCATTTGTGGGTAGATGGCATGAATACGTTCCCAATACTCATAATCAATTTCATCTTCTGAGAGATAATAATTGGCAATCACTAAATCATAAGGTCGCGTCTCCAGAGCGCAGATGATATCGTCGATTCCTTCCACAATCCCACAAACAGCTTCGTTATTAGCTTCAAGAAGTAAATTCTTTATCACGCACTGAAGTCGAGGATCTTCTTCCATTAGCAAGATATTTTTTTTATCCAGAAACTTCTTCTGAGAGAACCCCGTAGAGAACCCCTTGGAGAAGAGGTGACGAAATAGATAATTTTTATACTGTTGTGAGTCCGAAGGAAGGCTCATGGTCTTCTCAATAAGACGATGATCGCTCTCCTGTAAATTATAAAAGTCCATGATCCCCCTCATGAATAACGTGATAAAACCTTTGTTATAGGTCAGACTATTATTCTTTAATACCATCGAAACGGTTTGAATTTCACGTGAAGAAATGCCGACAACTTACCAGTTTTCTGTGAGCGAATTATCACTCATTTTCTAACAAACACTCATAAGTGTGAGTTTTTCTTCACAGGATGGACTCGAAATTTGTTTTCTTTCTTGGAGCGGCTATTGTAATTATCCTTATGCTTCAATTATTTAAAAAGGAACCCAGACTGAGTGCCGCCTTTTTCCCCAAGCTTCCCTACATGTTTTTGATTGTTTTTTTAATCATTTTCTCAGGGGGTATTTCTGTTCTGTATTATCGAACTTTCCCAGACAGCCATTTGGAAAAAAGCATCGATAATTTTACCGATCCTTACCATATGGTCTCAGAGAACCTCCACGCTTTCGATCGATTCTTGCTCGAGATGCAACTTTATAACCATCAATTGAATGGTAAAAAGCCGCTTTTGCAGGCCTTCAACGCTCTCGAAGAAAGCTCCGGTCAATATGAAAAAAATAAAGATCTCTATCAAGAACTCAGCGCCATACCCGGAGCCATTAAAACTCTCCAGGATCTCAACACAACCTTGGCGGAGCTTCATCCTATCATAGAGAACATTTCGCCGATCGCTCAACCAAGGGATCAGCGCAGGCTGGCTCTGATCTACGCGACTTTATCTCCTTTCGAAAAGCACCTGGAAGAAATAAATACAACGGTTTACAAAAATCATGTCCGTTTCCGTTCCGCCCTTTACCTAAAACAAGCCCAATCCCACCGCCTGCTAGGGTGGACTATGTCGGCTATTGCCATCTGCAGTATTCTGCTCATTATCATCTCCCACGGAAATATTAAAAACGTGGCTTTGCTCTTGGAAACTTCGAAACACAAAGGCACCCGCCTGAAAGAGGCCATTGACCAAACTCAGCGGGCCAACCGTGCAAAGTCCGAATTCCTGGCGACGATGAGCCATGAGATTCGCACTCCGTTAAATGCCATTCTCGGCTTTACCTCTCTGCTATTAGACATGAAATTATCCTACGATCAAAAAGACTATGTTCAATCCATAAGAGCTTCCAGCAGCACTCTGCTCTCCCTGATCAATGATATTTTGGATGTTTCAAAAATTGAGGCCGGCAAGCTTGATTTGGAGTCCATTGAGTTTGATCTGCGTTCCGTCTATGTGGATATCGCCAATATCGTGGCGGACACCGTGACTCAAAAAAAACTGGAGCTTGTGAGCTTTATCGATTCCAGAATTCCGCGAATGATAAAAGGCGATCCCGCTCGCCTTAAGCAGATTCTTCTGAATCTTTTAAACAACGCGATTAAATTCACGCCGAGCGGAAGTATCGCCGTGAAAATCACGCTTTTAAATCTCACGGAAAAACACATCACCTTGAAATTCGAAGTGAAAGACACCGGAATCGGGATTGAACCGCGGCTCCTGAATGTCCTTTTCACCCCTTTCACGCAAGCGGACTCATCAACCACCAGGCGTTATGGAGGATCGGGCTTAGGGCTTTCCATTTGCAAGCAACTGACGGAATCCATGGGAGGGGAAATCGGCGTCAGCAGCATTCCGGATCAAGGCTCCACGTTTTGGTTCCAGGTTAAGATGGAGCCCGTTTTCACTCAACCTGTGGAGAATCCTCTTCCTCAATCTTTCTTTCATAAAGACATTCTCATTCTAACCAATAATGCGATATTAAAAGAATATCTTGAATTGCAACTCAAGGAGATCACCCTCAACCCTGTCGATCCCCTCGCGAGCACAGAAGGACAGCAAGCCACTGCCATTATCACTTCCACTGCGAATACTATCGCCGTCATCTTCGATCAAAGCAATTCACCCTTTAAGCAAGACGAATCGACAAAGATTCTTAGAAACATTTCAAAAAATTTTGAAATACCCATTATTTATTTGGTGGAGCACACGCAAAATTTGGGTCACCTTTCTCCGATTCAACGAATCAACTACTTGAAAAAACCGGTGTCTCAACACAACCTTTATAGGTGTCTCTTAGAGGTCCTGCATATCACTCACATTCGTTGGGATGACCCCATCCACAACCCCAATCCACAGATGGAAGGGACCAGATTTGCCACCCTAAAGCCCAGGGTGCTGCTGGTGGAAGACAATCCTATTAACCAAAAAATCGCTCTTTTAATGCTAGAAAAAATTGGTTGCAATGTAGATGTGGCGGCTAATG
>DATBTE010000280.1:0-6025 GCA_036559425.1 Pseudobdellovibrionaceae bacterium
ATTGCCTGAGCTGAACGATGAATTCCTAGCTACGTTGGGCGGTCCAACAAATCTTGAAGAGTTGAAAAAAACAATTCGTGAAGACCTCGAAAACACAGAGAAAAAACGTATTGAAGACGCCTTCAAAAATCGTCTCCTTAAAAAATTAGTTAAAGAAAATCCCGTGGAAGTTCCAGCTTCTCTTTTGAAAAATCAAAAAAATTCTTTGATTGATGATTTCAAGAAAAGAATGGATGAGCAAGGAATGTCTCCAGCTGATTTCAAAGATTATGTAGCCAAGTGGGACAGCGATTTTGAAAAAACAGCCTCGGAAATGATTCAATCTAGTTTCTTGGTTGATGCCATCGCCAAAAAACATGACCTTTACTGCAAAGATGCCGATATCGATAAAAAGTATCAGGAGTATTCGGCTCAGACAGGGATTGATGAAGCTCGCATCCGCGAATTCTATGCCCGTCCTGAACAAACAAGCCGTTTGAGCTACATGATTACTGAAGAGAAAGTGATCGACTTCTTGAACCAAAAAATAAAAGTTAAAGAAGTGAGCGCCGATCAACTCAAAGATGAGCAAATCTAAAAGCGAGTTAGAGGAAATTCTCTCTCAAGGGCCGCACACTGATCTTTCGAAAACTTTTTCGAAAGCATCAGGAGTGGCTCTTTTGCTATGTAACACTGGAGCGAATACTGAAATTGACCCGCTCTCTCGGTTAGAACTGCTCTTTATCAAACGGGCTACAAATCCCAAAGATCATTGGTCCGGTCATATTGCGTTTCCGGGTGGAAAACAAGACGAAGGAGATCCTTCTTTATTAGCAGCCTGCCTTCGGGAGGTTCAGGAAGAAGTGGGTCTGCACCTGAGTGAAGACTCGCTCATTGGATTTTTAGACGATCTACAGGCTCGGAAACATGGAAATTTGCTGGAGTTCTACATTCGCCCTTTTGTCTTCTCTTTAAAAGAAAAGCCTTTTGTAAAAGCCGTCGCTGATGAAGTTGAAAAGACGCTGTGGGTACCTTTAAATTATTTAACAGATACCAAGAACCATATAACTTACACACTCACGCGAGATCAAATAAAGCTCGAACTTCCCGGAATTCAACTTCCTGACGGAGAAGTTCTCTGGGGCCTCACTTATACAATGGTCCAGAATCTATTAAGAAATCTGCAAGCTTAACGACAGTGATCGTATTGCTCGAAATACTTTTGGCAAATGGTGTACGGTGATTGGCAATCGCTCGCATCGTTAGAGTTATAATGAGTCGCGGGACAAGTTCGAGGCCCACCATAAGTCACACTTACTGAGAAGGCTCCTTGATCAACGGTTTTTCCCGCGCTCTTTAGTCGATAGTCGATTTTGTTAGATCCAAGACCTAACAAAGGTCTTTGGAAAGGGGTGGATATCCACAAATTAAAAGCGCTCATACTCCGCGGGGTCTTTGAATTATAGCTTTCCGTCCGTTCACGGCGACTTCCATCTGCTCTTGTGCTAGTTAAAGAAACTTCCTCCGCTTTGACCCCTTGGGGTCCCACAAAATAATCATAACTGGAAGGATCCAAAACTGTATCATTGCATGTATAAGTGACGGTTTCTCCAGACTCACAGTAAACAGTCACTGTCCCTTGCAAATGAGAGGAATAAAAGCGATTCCCTTGAGAAAAGCCAACACTGGTTTCGTCAGCGGCAAAGCCCGTACTTAAAATTAAACCTAACAAAAAAAATATAGAAAATGCTTGCTTCATAGGGACCTCATTTTTTGACTAGACTAAAAGGTCTAATCTGAAATAGCAATCCCTAGTAGCTCAGCGCGCCAGAGTCTTCAATGTCTTCCAGGCCTTTAAATAGGATAAAGCTTGATAAACCTGATAGTCATTCTTGAAGAGTTTTTCACGAGGCGTGAGGTTTTCGTCTTTTTTATTACCAACTTCTTTCCACCATGCAAATGCATTGCTTGGCTCTTTAGGTTTTAAATCCAGTTTCTTTTCAATCTTTTCGGTATCTTTCTCGCGATCCCCTTTTAAGTGACCAGCAATATCTTTTTCTCGAGTGGGTTTAGATTTTAATACCGACTTTGCGAAGGCTTCAGGATCCACATCTTCGAGCTCAATATCCGGTTTAATTCCCTCCGCCTGAATACTAATCCCACTTGGAGTGTAATAACGAGCGACGGTTAACTTTAATCCGCTTCCATCTCCCAATTTTACTACCGACTGCACGGAACCTTTTCCAAAGGTACGCTGACCCGCGATCAGTGCACGCTTGTTATCTTGAAGAGCTCCGGAAACAATCTCACTTGCGGAGGCCGTGTATTCATTTACAAGAATGATTATTGGAAAATCGGTAAAACGACCTTTTTTAGAAGCCACTGAAACTTCTTTATCTTTTTTATTGCGTCCTATTGTACTGACGATAGTTCCTTCTTTTAAGAACATATCGCTGACCTTCACCGCTTGATCCAGCAGCCCCCCCGGATTACGGCGCATATCAATAATTAAACCATCTACTTTTTGATTATTCTTAATATGTGCATCAATCACTTTCTCAAGATCCTTGGCCGTGTTCTCGATAAAGCTGGTGATTTTTATATAAGCATAACCATCTTCAAGATTGGTGTACTTTACTGATTTGATTTTAACACTGCCACGAGTGATCGTAATATCCTTAGGCTCTTCTTCGCTCTCGCGAACGATGCGCAAAACAATTTTGGTGCCTTTTTTACCCTTCATTAATTGTGAGGCTTCCACCAGACTTAAACCTTTTGTACTATGACCGTCCACTGCTATGACTTTATCGCCGGGTTTAATCCCCGCCTCCCAGGCTGGCGTGTCTTCGATCGGAGAAATGATCGTAAGAATTCCATTGGTCACTGAAATCTCGATTCCCAATCCACCGAACTCACCGGTGGTTTCCGTTTCGAAATCTTTGAAAATATCGGGAGGCATAAAGTTCGTGTGGGGATCCAACTCACGCAACATTCCTTTAATGGCACCATAAAGAAGTTTTTTTGTGTCCACTTCTTCCACATAATATTGCTCGATCAAGTTCAAAACTTTAGTGAAATTTTGTAAGTCGGCATAACGATCTTGAGCGAAAGCTCTCACTTGAAATCCCGCCTCTGCCAGCATGAACAGCGATAAAAGCAAAATCAGTGCGAGTATAAATGTTTTCCATTTGAGTATAAATGCCTTCATTGGCTAAATCCTTTCACCCATTCCATCGGATTATAGGGCTCTGAAAAATGTCGAACTTCAAAATATAATCCATTTTGCTGGTCAAAAATGCTTCGTCCGCTGCTTGCTATGATCTGCGTTTGCGTCACTTCTTGTCCTAGCTGAACACGTAAGCTCGCATTATTACCATAGATAGTATAATAATGATCTCCGTGATCGAGTATTAAAACTTGGCCAAGGCCAGGCAAACTTCCTGCAAAAGATACGACTCCGCTAAAAACCGCACGAACTGGACTGCCAGGAGTCGCTGCGATAAAAAGTCCTTTATTACTTAAAACGTAAGATTGATCAGGAGATTTCGCCAAACCAAAAGTTTTCATGACTGGACCTTGGGTTGGTTTAGGCAAAATTCCTTTTTGGGCTTCAAAGGAAGGTCTTAATAAAAGATCCATGAGACCTGAGTCGGCAATATCATAACTAAGTGATTTATTTTTTAAGGACTTGATTTGATCCTGGGTAAACATTTTCGTGCTACGAATTCCGGCAAGAATGGAGTTTTTCTGAGAAATTTCTTTTTGCAATTTCTTTGCATAAGTCTGAAGGTTCAATTCCACTTCTTTTAAAGAGTCCATTTTTTGAGCCAGACGGTCCCTTCGATAATGAAGATCTTTGACGGATTCCCGGTAAGTCTTAATCAGATTTAGATCTCTTCGCGCAACGACGCCTAGAATTTTGAGATTCCTCTCTAAATCTGCAGAACTTTTCGCTGCAAATAAGAAACGAGCTAAGGTGGGGCCTTTGAGCTTATAAATAGCGTGTAACCGTGTGGTCAGCAATAATTTTTGAGCTGTGATCAATTGATCATTGTCGCCGATCTTCTTATTGAGTTGCTGAATCTGAAGGCCAATGACATTTCTTTGTTGTTCTAGACTTCCAGTTTCACTAACGAGTTTTTTCAAGTTTTTATTAATACCGTAAAGAGCGCCGAGAACTTTCTTTTGTTTAAGTTCTTGGATTTCGAGATTCATCTTGGCAATTTGTAAGTCTTTGGCAATTTTCTCCAGATTCTGATCAGGTGTTGGCTCCCGCGCAGGTATTTCAGCTGACGCAAAAGCCAGATTAAAAGAGCAAAACCAGCATAATATCCCTGAACAAATCCTAATCATAAACTTCTTGCCGCCCACCCATCATTGATCTGGCGAACACAAAGATAAGATCCTAGAGCCCCTAACAAAGTTCCCGCTGAGCAGAAAAGCGCAATTAAACTAAAACTTAAGAAATGTAAGTGCTGACCCAATTGCAGAAACTGCAATTCGTTTTCAAAAAGCCTTACAACGTTGGTGTAGGCAAAATAAGACACTCCTATCGCCATGAGCGACGAAGCAAAGCCAATGAGAGCTCCTTCAACCATAAAAGGACGCCGAATCATCCCGGGGGTGGCGCCAATAAGCTCTAATACTTCAATTTCTTGACGACGGGATTGAACCGACGCACGAATTACATTTGAAAGTACAAATAGGGCCGCACAGAAGATAATAACTCCCAAGGCCTGGCAGGCTTTTTCAAAATAGTATAAAAACTGGCTGTACTTTTGCACCCACTCTTGACCGTAACTTACTTCCGCCACCGACTTTTGGATTTTTAAATTTTCCGCTAAAGAGTCGAGAACCTTTAAATGATCCGTGGCTTTAAGAGATTCCCGCAAAGACACCTGAAAACTTGCTGGAATCAAACTCAAAAGATCTTTCTCGTTAAGAATATCCGGGGCATAACTGGCCATTTGACCACGAAAGTCTTCGAGAGCTTTTTCTTTACTGATATACTTAATCCTGCCTACATTCAGATCAGCTTGAATTGTTTTTAATAAAGATTCTGTCTCTGTTTTTTCTGCATTCTCTGCAAGGTAAACTGTCATTTGCAGTTCTTCTCCCCATACCGTCAGAATCTTGCGAAGATTTTGCGACAATAACATCGAACTACAAACAATCAGATAACATGCCGTCACTACGATCAAAGTAGAAAACTGCAAGGTCCAATTTCTTTTAAGACTTCCGATTCTTTGCTGAAAGAGAGACCGAACCATTATTGATCTCCCACTATCAAGCCATCTTTCAATTGAATCACACGCTTATTTCTTCTTTTTACCATATCGTGATCATGAGTGGCGATAAACACCGTGGTGCCTTGTGAACAAACCCTCTCCAAGAGATCCATGATTTCCTCACTGAGTTGCGGATCGAGATTTCCCGTGGGCTCATCGGCGATCAAAACTCCTGGTTGATGAACAATCGCACGAGCAATCGCGGTCCGCTGTTGTTCTCCTCCGGAGATAAAGTCAGGAAACTGATCGTATTTATGAGTGAGACCCACCTGCTCCAAGACTTCTTGGACTCTTCTTTGTATGGACATGGGACGGTCACCGCGAATTTGTAAAGGCAAGGCTACGTTCTCAAAAACAGTGCGATCTTTCAGAAGACGGAAATCTTGAAAAACCACACCGATTTTGCGTCGGTATTCGGCGATTTTGTTCTCGCTCAAGTTGTTAATATCGTAGCCTGCAACTTTCACCACTCCCGAAGTCGACGTATCAAAGGCCGAAATCATTTTAAATAGGGAAGTTTTTCCGGCACCGCTCGGCCCAGTGAGAAAGACAAATCCCCCTTTGCCAATTTGCAAATCTATATTTTTAAGCGCGTGTATCGGACCTGGATAGGTTTTATAAACATGTGAAAATTCAATCATCATTTTATTCTAGGGAAGGAATCACTTGTTTCCTAGAAACCTCTGGTCTAGTACCGACAAGAGACCAGAGAGGAAAGACAAAAGTCTAAGAAAATGAGGAAGCCCATGAAGATCTTT
>DATBTE010000281.1:0-6673 GCA_036559425.1 Pseudobdellovibrionaceae bacterium
TGAAAAAATCTAGAAACCACCATTGCCGGCAACAGAGTGGAGACAAAAGATGTACTCCTTATTATCTGAAACCCAGTCACTTCTATTTTGCGGTGAAGCTCCGAAGCTGCATAGCGCCGGACATGGCAAGCATATTCGTCCATCACACTCCACAGCCAAGCGTGTTGGGGCACGGTGATCAGCAGGATTCCCTGGGGTTTTAAGGCCGCATACATCTGCGCCAGAACTTCCTCATCCTCTTGGATATGTTCTAGGACATCGAAGGCCCCAAGAATATCGAATTCCTCTTTAAAAGGAATATTCCTGGCATCCATTTGAATAAAACTCGTGGCTGGCAGCCTTGAAGCCGCAAACCCAAGACCCGTGGTAAAAATCTCACTTCCCTGAAGAGTGGCGTGCGGAAATTTTTTTGCTATTCCTGACAAGACGTAGCCAGTGCCGCAACCGATTTCTAAGAGAGATTGGAAATTTGGAGAATACTTCTCAATGGCCCAAAGAATGAATTGATTTCTAGCCTGAAACCAGAAATTAGCCGCTTCCAATTGCGCCAAATCTGAAAAATACTTTGCCTTAAAGCCACCTCCGCCCTGGGCAAATTGGGGCGCATAAGAACAAAAGCCCTCCACAAAGGAAGGCTCCCTTCCACAGCTTGGACAGCCTGTGAGGAATGATTTAAACTGTGCATTGCAGGCGAGACAGCGTTTCATAGGCACCCTTCATCATTGTTCTCGTCTTTATTCTCGTCATTGTTCTCGTCTTTAGAGGACGAATGGCAATCCATCCATTAATCGTAAGTTAAAAGAGCTAAACCAAAGCCACTTTTGCCGTAGCCATTTCCATTGTAAAGCATATAACGCTGTCCCTTATGATCAAAAACGAAGGGATACTCCATCATCTCTGAGTCCCAGCCTTCCAAAGAAGGATCCATCCCAACTTCGTCTAACTTCAAGTCCCACGTCTTCCCTTCCTTACTCAAGGCGTATCCGATACGGTACTGTTCTCCTTGACCACTGCGATAGGAAAACCACATTTCATAACCTCTTTTTGAATTTCCTAGAACAGCCGGTCGGGAGAATGCCTGAGCCCTTCCAAGCTCATAAGGGAGCGCCAAACCTTCGCGATGCCAATGATGTCCATCAACGGAGAATGCGGACTTAATGACATGTAACATTTCTCCGTTGCCGGCGTCCCAATTTACCGTTGAGCCATACCACATACGGTAACCATCCTCTTCGTTTTTCAGTACCCAGGGATAAGAAAGACTTAAAGGGTCCATCGAATTAGAACCGAGAAAGGGTTCTTCTTGAGCTAATTTTAAAGTCAGGTCCGGATTCACAACCAGCCGCCCCACATCACCCCGCCAATGGCTCCCGGGGGAATTCTGCCATCCCATAAAAAGCATATACTTCACACCATCTACGTCGTAACAATTACCAATACTCACCCCATCAGCATAAAAACTGCCTGCCGGCCCATGCTCGAAAAACGGATCAAAGTGTTCACAAACAACCTTGCGCTTTACGATATCAAAATCAACCGCCCCCACCGAAGACCGATTAGCAGCATCCCTGCCACTAAAAAAAAGACGATAAATATCTCCCTCAATCAGAACAGGAAGGGGATTTGCTGCATGAGTTAAAAGTTTCGGATGTCGGTGAGCACCGGAAGGACAGTAGATAACCCCCAGTTTTTGCCATTTCTTTTTCATATCTTTTTTAATTTTGCACTGAGCATCTCAGAGCGCGGAGTGGCTGTTCCAATATACACCCCCTCAGCTTCCGCATCCGCCAACAATAGGGTCCCGGCCCCAAGGACACACTTCTCACCAATCTTAATATGGTCCCGCAAGGTTGCGTTGACACCGATAAAACACTGTTCACCAATCTCAACCCCCCCCGAGACCACAACATGCGACGCGATAAAACAGTGATCCTTAATGAGAGAGTGATGACCGATATGATTCCCACTCCACAGTGTCACATTATTGCCAATGACAACAAACGGTTGAATTGTGTTGTCTTCTAAAATGAAACAGTTCTCGCCAATACGACCTTCATTTAATACGGTGGCGTGCGAACTCACAAAGCTCGCCAATCTATAACCCTTTAATTTTGCCGCCAGATACTTTTCCTTCCTTACGGCATTTAATTTGGCGTAACTGAGAGCCACAAATAAATCATGCTCACTGGGGGGGTATTGCTCGGCAACTTCTTCAAAGGCGACCACTGGAAGTCCGCAAAAAGAGGATTCCTTGCGATAGGCGGCATCGACCGTAAAGGCAACCACTTCGAACTCCGAGTCAGAACTAAAATAAAAATAGGCAAGTTGAGCAATGTCCCCATAACCAAAAATCACTAAAGGTTTTTTCATAGCTGTTTCCTCACCAAGATCGTAAATTCAAATAATCCATAATCATGGAGTAAAGCCACGTGGCGTGAATAGCGACGCTTACAGAAATCAAATAAAATACCTGGGTCTGCGTAATAGAGGTGGTCGCGCCTCTTTTCCACATCAGAATAGAGGGTCAGGCAATTAAAAGAAAAACCCATCCTACTCGTTCGATCCAGAGCATCCAATATGGTTTCAATATATTTCACCCACTCCGTCTCTGAGTGACTCAAGCGAACATTGAAAATACCACTGGCCACACCGTAGTCCGCAATTTGATCCGGTTCGCTGGTAAGAAGGAATCGCGCGTTGGTTTTATTTTGATGGCGCTGCTCGGCCGCTCGGACCATGCTCGCGGACACATCAACCCCCGAATAAGAAAAGGCTTCGTAATGAAGCGCTAGAAAATCATAGAGTGCGCCATAACCGCAACCCAGATCAT
Organism: Pseudobdellovibrionaceae bacterium; assembly: GCA_036559425.1. Taxonomy (GTDB): domain Bacteria; phylum Bdellovibrionota; class Bdellovibrionia; order Bdellovibrionales; family Bdellovibrionaceae; genus JACMRP01. The sequence continues at coordinate 2,831 of DATBTE010000281.1, forward strand.
TAATGGAAAAATCCTTTTTTGAAGGGTCGATAATTTTACAGAGTTGTCGGAAGCGCTGAGTTTGACTTTCTTCTCCGTTCCAATCCACTCCTTGCGGAGTTTCACCATGCTGTGACAGCTTGGACGTGTAATATCCGGCAATCTCGGCCAATAAATTATTTTTTTTGTTTTGCATACACCTCCCTTACGATGGTGTAGGGTCGCCGCTTTGTTTCTGCGAAAATTTTCGAGAGATAAATACCCACCACGCCGATAAAAGAAATAATCATACCGCCCAGAAGCCAGATCGACGCCATCACCGAAGTCCAGCCACCTAACGGCTTGGCGAAGAACATCCAGTACAGAATCAGATAAACAATATAAAACATCGCCACCAGAGAAATGGAAACTCCGATATAAAAGATACTGACCAGCGGAGCATTACTGAAAGAAGTCACTGAATTGACCAACAAAGACATTTTTCTGCGGAAAGTGTAGGTGGTTTCACTGGTGCTGTGCTTTTTTATTATTTGGGAGTGTTGAGTAAAGCCTGTAATATACCAAAGACCCGCCATGAAGACTTCCCGCTCTTCATGGCGCAATAAAGCATCCACATACCGACGTGTCATCAAGCGTGCGGTAACAATGTTTTCCGGAAGAGCAATGCCCGTGAGCTTGTTGAAAACCCGGTAAAACCACTGCCCACTCCAACGCTCAAAGAGATTTCCTTTGCGCTGCTCTTGTTGTCCATACACGACATCGCACCCGTCCTTTGCCAGCTGATCAGAAAAGCGGAGCAACCATTCCGGTTCCTCCTCCAGATCGCTGTCAATTAGAAAAACAACCTGTCCTTTGGAATGAGCAAGGCCTGTCATCATCGCTTTGTGATGACCGAAATTGCGGGACAAATCAACCACGACACTATGCTCATCCTTCTCAGCGATTTTCACAGCGATGTCGAGGCTACCGTCGGGCGATCCATCATTGACCAGAATTATTTCATAATTTTCACCCACCAGTTGCTTCGCAGCAGAACTGGCCCGTTGATGAAACTCAGGGATATAGGCCTCAGAACGGTAAAGAGTTGCAACAATGGAAAGCTTCATTCGCGTACATACCTCATGGAGCGGTGCGAGTCTTTACCGCAGTTAAACAGTAAATCAAGAATAGTCACTTGATGGGAGAACTCACCCCAAAGCTGAGGATACTGAGGGTATCCCGAATAATCAAACCAAGTCAGTTCAATAGCGCGCTCAGAAAAAAGACTTTCTACAATGTAATCCTTAGCCGCAGGACCGGAAATATATTCCGTGGCGCCGGCCTGGACACATAAATCCACTAAACGCTCCATCTTGCCATCAAGCAAAGTGTAGTCCCAGGAATTACTGATCACCGTTTCAATATTTAAATAATTGCAAATAGCCTCGATGAATCGGCGATTCAATAACGATAAATTTGTAAAAGGCCCTTCAAAATACAGTGACTCAAGCCAAACCGCGATTTCATTAAAATAGGCGGCTCGACGGTAGTTCTGTACCAAGGCCTTCCAATGCGTCAATGCCCAATCCGAACCGTCGATTTCTGTGTCTTTTATCTTTTGATGGTATTTCCCCTTCACCTGCACCGGAACCGTCAACCACTGCAGTCCCTGGGGGGTCTTGATCTGATTGCGATTGCGCCAATCACGCCGGGTATACTGCATATCATCGTAAATAATGAGTTCATCCACAGCAGCGATGAGGTCGAAGTAACCTTTCCAGGGAATGTAATTAGATTGGAGAATAGCCACTTTTTTCACTGCACATCACTTCTTGCCTTGTAAATCTCGTAAGCACGATTGGGTGAATCAGGAACGCGGTCAAAGTTATCAAGGATATACCGATAGATCCTAGGATGAGTTCGCTGAAAACGCAATTCATCATGACCATCTAGGGGAAAATCGAAAACCAATGCAAACCCAGGTTTTGCCGCTTTTATACGTTCAATTTCAGCTTGCTCGAAGTCCGGGGAGCGTAAAAAAAACGCATAAATCTCCCACAGGGGAGACTTCCGCTCAAACAGAGCATAGGCCCCTGGCCAAAAAGGGGTGGCGATAAAACTTTGGCCATTGGGAGCGTATTGATGAACTAATTTACGGAGCAGCCCCACGTCCTCTGCACTCTCTGGATCAATCTGAAGATGACTGCCAGAAATTTCCACATCCACACAGTGTTTATCAATTTGACATTGCCACCCTGGATGAAACACATGCATGACCCAGAGACTCGCGCCACACAGCGCAAGCCCTAAGGGCCATTTGATTTTGCCGGGTTGATCAACCAACAGAACTAAACACCCCACCAAAAGAGGAAAAATCCCCTGCGCTAGGTGCCCCACATCCGCCCGTGAGTATGCATAATGGGCATAGGGAAGCGCCAAAAAGGCCGTTGCCACCAGCACTGGTGAAACTTGCTTATGCTGGATTTTTTTCCTGACCACCCAAAGGATCGATAAAACACCAAAGACGACAACACCTATAAAAAACAGACCCACGAAGACCCCTCGCAAGGCTTGATCAAGAGGCAGCAAATCAAAATGAATCGTCCAAGGCCATGGAACTGGGAGAGGAAGATTGGTGGCACGAACCTCAAACAAAAAACGGATACTTTCCCAAAATGCAGCCGCAAAACCTGGCATCAACAGTGCCATAAACAGAATGGGGGAAAAACCAACGACAACTCCAGCCAGCCAAAGCGCAGATCCTTTTATAACTTCCGACCCTTTATCTGTTTTGAGACTGAGCCACGCCAAGCTCCCGAGACTGCCAACAAAACCATAGACCCCATGATTACGCCCAAAAATAGCTACCAAACCTAAACAGAGTCCTGCAAAAAAGTAACGTCGAAGTATCGGTCTCTGAATCAGAAAAGCTAAAACACCAATAAACATAATAGAAAGTGAAATATCAAACAGCTTATGACGTGGATACATCCACACCACCAAGGTCAACGCCGACAAAATCATAAAAAATATATTTTGTTTTTTTACCGTATGAGCTATCAAAAAAAGCCCGACAAATAAGCCTATTGTTTGGAAAATCGCCACGGAAGCCCGTAGCGACATAATCCCATTATCGCCCCCCAAACTCATGAATCCGGCAGACCAATAGTAACGACCTGGATCATAAGCCATAAAATCCCGAATCGGCACTTCACCTAACATGGTCCGCTGAGCTCCGTACCAAAGGAATCCCTCGTCCCATAAGTTGAAGCCCATGTTGCCCTGCCACAGGAAAATCATGAATACAATAAAGGTTGCTAAGCCTAAAATTTGAAGAAGCAAGGTCTTGTTTTTCACTTTACGAAAATACTTTCTTTGTGATCCTTAATAAGCACAATCCCAACCGAACCAATTTCAAATTGACTAACTGACTATACTTTTCACTCAGTTCAGCCAATGATTTACGCAGTTGAAGAGAGCTCTCTCTTTCAGTTGAAATAGCAGCCAAAATAAAACGACTGTCTCGAGTAAAAGCGCTTCCACCGCTTGCCAAATTCCAGGCAAGATACTCTTCGAGAGGGGTTTTCATGGGACCTCTTCCCATTCCAAATTTTTCATCTTGGGTCTTCAGCTCTATAGAAACATCCAAAGCCAAATCTCCACTCACTTCCAAGAGACCACAACTAAAAAAGTAGAATTCTTTAAGAGAACCGAACTTCTCACAAAGGATGGTGTGGATATTCTGATCAAACTGGAGAATACATCGCAAAATGAACCAGCTCTTACGAAAGCTCTCTTTATAAAACCATTCAGGTTTTATAATTGCATATTTTCCGTCTTGTCCCACGATAATATTCTGTGGCACTAAATCCCAGGCCTCTCCCT
>DATBTE010000282.1:0-2665 GCA_036559425.1 Pseudobdellovibrionaceae bacterium
TTATTCCAGCTTGTGACCGGAGTCAGGCCATCATCACCTTTTTTATCAGCCAGGGTGAGGATGTAATCAAGAGAATAAAAGCCTTCTAAAGAGTTATCAGAATTTTTTTGGCAAAGAATAGCATCTCCGCCATTCCCCACCACAAAACCCGCGAACGTGTATTGGCAAAATAAATGGCACATTGTAAGGATAAAAAGTTTTTTTAAGCTCATGCTTTTTCCTTTTTCAAATTAGGATTTTTATTTCTGACGCTGCAGTCGAGCTGGAAGAGTTGGACATTAAACTGATAGAGATGTTCACGGGGGCCTTCTTCAAGGCATTCCATGATTTCAGTACTGAACTTGTGAATGAGGGCTTTGGCTTTTTTAATTTTGGCAGGGTTAATCGCCATGGTTGTAGAGTAAAATTCACGCTTTTCCAGCGGCTGGCTGTGAAGTGCTTCCTGGGCCTTGCTCAGGTTCTGTGAATGATAAGAACGTATGGCTTCGGAAGGAATATCTTTAATTTGATAGTTTACTTTGGTTTTTTTCAGGTGGCCTTGGCGCTCCTCTAAAATTCCCAAGCGCAAAAGCCGTTGAATGGCCTCCTGAGCTTCGGCGGTTGAAAGACCCAAGCGTTGCGACACATTTTGAGCGGTCAGCGAAAAACTTTTGATGCTGGTCAACTCCACAATGGCGGCATGATGCCATTGTGAAATAAGTTTAAACTCGTCAATTTGTAAATCGAAAAAAATCGCGGAGGAGTCAGACTCTTTCTGAATTTCTGCTAGCAAGTGTTCTTTAAACTTTAAATCTTTGGAACGCTGCCAGCGTACAAGATTGATAAAGAGCCGTTTTTTTTCTTCACTCCAGGGAAGATGGCTGACAAGTGAATAGGCTTTCTCTTCGGTGAGCTGCTTCTGGCCATTGAGAACCTGGCTAAGGTAGCCGGGTGAAATTTTTAAGTTCAAGGCAAAAGCCCGCAAAGAAAAAGAAGGATTCTTTTTTAAGCGAAGGAGCAGCTCAGCTCTTAATAAAGAGGGAGCATCTGGCATAGACAAAGAATAATCCTTTTGTTGGAGCATTGTTTTCTCCAGAAAACGGTGCGTTTGCTGAGGACTTTGAGTACATATCTAAGAAAAACAAGCCTATCAAGTGTTTTCTATAGCAATCAGTTTATGAGGATGCCCAGCAGTTTGAGTTGGACCAAGGCTCCTGAATTCAACCATATTTGGGAAATTCACGAGGGGATGCTTATGAAAATATTCATTTTGGTTATGACTTTATTTTTGAATTTAAATTTCTGGGCACAAGCAATAGAGCTGCCTCGTGAAATGCAGAGAAGTATGGAACAGCGAATTCTCAGCGATTTAAAAATACGTGAGAAAAGATTAGGATGCCATGTCGCAGATATTAAAACGACCTTTTCCAAGGTGAGGGTGAATTCTCGAAAAGAGCATATGGCAGAGTATCAAGTGGACTTTAGAGAACTTTGCGCTAAAGGAATCTCGACCCAGTTTTCGGTAAAAAAGAAAGTTATCTTTGGAAAAAGGGGGGCTATTTTGTCTCTTTCTCCAGTGGAACAAGAATTGAAGTTTTAAAAAAAATGCCCCTAAGGAAGGGGCTTGATAAAGATTTACTGAATAATTTTTTGCACAAGAGCGGAGCTCAACTTCGCTTTTGCCATCAATTCTGTTCTATAATCCTGTGCTTCTTTTGGAGTTGCGAAAAGGCCAACACTAACGCGGTACCAGGTTTGACCTTTAACATTCGCTGGAATATAGAACGCGCTGAAACCTCTTGATTTTAAATCACCGGCGATTTTTTGAGCTTCATCTTCTTTCGCATACGCTCCCACTTGAACCGTGAATTTTCCCGCCGAGTATTGATTTACATCTTTAGGAATACTTGAAGGAATGCGATTTTCTTTCTCGAGTTTTTTTTCATCAACGGCAGTGGCGGAAATGGCTTTTCCGTGAACGATGTTTTTAGCCGCAGACAAAGGTTCAGCTTTTTCTAGAGACCGGCTTTTGGATGCTGCAGAGGCCATGGATTCTTCCGCGTTGCCATGTTCCTCTTGACCTCCTGAAGCGGCACTGCCAGTTGCGGTGCTGTCGTCAGCGACGAACTCTGCGGCAAGCTTCGCAATTTCTTCATCACTCATGCCTTCGCCGACCTTTGCCGTGCCGTGTTCTTTAGCAGCGTCGCCCTGTTCACCTTGGGAGGCCACTTCGCGAGCGCCCTGTTCGCCTTTTTCTGGCTCTAAAGCGGCAAGTTTGTGTTGATTGTCGCTATATTTTTTGCCGACAAAAGTACCAATAGAAAACGACAAAAGAGAGATAAAAAACACCAGAACCATTTTTACAATCACATCAGTTTTAGCGCCCATCTATGAATCCCCTCGGGGTGACTTAAAGTTGAATTGGAGTCATTCCATTGACTCTTCTTTTATGTTAACGTCAGGCGAAAAGTCGGTCAATAAAACGGCCAGTCCAGGAAAGGTAAAGGCAGTGGGGATATTACAGGAGAATAGCGGCAATTCAATAGATTTAGAGCATGCGCTTCAGGTGGGACTTAAGGCTTGTCGTCTCGGTAGAGAGGTTCTACTCAAATATATTGGTAAACTACATCACATTTCTGAAAAATTCGAAGCTGGTTTAGTCAGCGAGGCTGACAAGGAATCTGAA
>DATBTE010000283.1:0-41430 GCA_036559425.1 Pseudobdellovibrionaceae bacterium
AAGTCTTTATTCTATCCGAATGTTTTCATTGGACTTCTGGTTGTACTCAAACAGAAGTAAAGTCGCGCTACGAGTTTCAAAATGAATAATAAGCGCCTTCGCGACTTATGATAGCCGTATCTTCGTCTAGTAGAAAACTTAAGACCCTTCTAAAAAACGGAGAGCCATTCCTGACCTTCTTGAGAGCTTCTTTTTAATAGACTGTAATAAAAATGTATGTAATTTAAAGCCAGTCAGTGAGCGGTTCGGTCGGCAATTATTTTACTTCTGGAAGTAAAGTTCTTAGAGGAAAGAGGCATATGAAATTGGTGAAAGTAATTTTGTTAATCGGCGTGGTTTGTACCTTAGGAAATTTACAAAAGCTGTCGGCTTCGGAAACTTTTGACAGTTCTCTAGCGGAAGAAGCTCAACTCACAGTCAGCTTCAGGCAAAAGCTCGAAAGAGTCACTTGGAAGTTGATTTCAATTTCAGACCAGAGCTCTCGAAAAAACCTATCGCATTATAATCAAACACTCTTGTTTTTTGGTAAAGGCGTTTGGACTCAAAAATTCAGCGGTCGCGCTGCCTGTAACAATTTCAGCGGTGAATTTGACGATCATGAAAGCGCCATAAGTAATGTTCGAGTGAGGTCTACGCGAATGCTTTGTGAAGCTTATGAGGTTGAAGTAGCCTATTTAGAGGCCTTAAGGCATGCGCTGTCTTACAGAGTAAAAGGGGAGCGTCTCTTGATTCAAAGTCAAAATGGGATCTTGCTTACTTTCGCTCGCCTTTAGGCATCGATTTTAATCTTTTAATCCAGATTAAATTCCACCCAAGTGATTCCATCACCTCCGGACTCAGGGGCTCCGGCTTTCCACTTCTTTACATAGATACTGCGAGAAAGATAAGTGCGTACAGCTTTTTTCAAGGCTTCAGTGCCGTGCCCATGAATGATTTTTAAGCGGTCATCACGGATTTGAGCGGCTTTGTCTAGAGCCACTTCCAAAGTTTCGATAGCCTCTTCCACGGTTTTCCCGCGTAAATCCAAAACGGTTTCATCTTCATTCAAGGCCACTGTAAACGAAGAGCTTTTTCTCACCAGTTGTGCCGTGGGATTTTGGGGCTTTCCTGGAGAGCGAAGTTCCGCCCAAGGAAGTTGCAGACGAATGGAATTTGCCAAAATCATCACTTCACCTTTTGTATTGGGTGTGCTTTGGACAATGCCATCTTGATTTAATGAAGGGACAAAAACCTTTGATCCTGCTGGAAACTTTTTAGCAAAGTCTTCTGGGGACTCAATAGCGCCCGTATTAATGGGTTTGGCTTTTACAATCTCAGGAAGTTTGTATTTAATGTCTTGGAGGTTGCGATGGCGTTCGAAAATATCTCCGGCTTTGGCAAAGCCGATGGCTTCATCGACTTTCTTTTCGGCTTTTTTAAGAGTTTTCGCCAGATACTCTTCTTTTTCTTTATTGAATTGGTTCAACAAAGTCTCGTACTTGTTTTTAGTCGCGGTGGCTTTTTTGGTTTCGCTGCGCAAGTGCTCTTGTAAAAGCGCGATATCACTTTTCAGTTGTTCAATTTGTTCAAGCCCTTGCAGGCGAGCCCGGGTTGTTGGAGACAAGAGTTCCGTGGCGCGTTCAATAATTTCTTTAGCCACACCCACTCGTTTCGCCGTTTGAATAGCCAGAGAGTCACCGGGAATCCCAGAAAGAAACTGATAAGTCGGACGTCCTGATTTTGGATCATATTCGAGACTTCCATTTAAAACATGATCTTTTTCCGTCCATCCGGCCTTGAGAGGTCCTAAGTGGGAAGTAATAACAGCATAGACATTATTTTTCGAGAAGGTCTCGATAAAGCTGCGACCAAGGCCGCTGCCTTCCTCCGGATCAGTGGATCCGCAGATTTCATCGATCAAAATCAAATGATCGGGACCTTTCATAAGTGCGGCTTTAGTCAGAATTTTTAGGTGGGCAGCGAACGTGCTGAGTTCTTCGTCCACGCTTTGTGCATCCCCAATCCCAATTAAGATTTCTTTAAAAAAAGGAATGCGGCAGCTCTCGCTGGCACAGATCGGCAGGCCACAGCGAGCCATTTGTGCCGCCAAACCAATGGATTTAAGCAACACTGTTTTGCCTCCGGCATTGGGGCCGGATAAAAGTAGAATGGATTTTTGCGAGTTAAGAAGAACCGTATTGGCGACCACGGATTTTCCGGAAAGTTGGAAAAGAGGATGTCGCACTTCGAGCAACTCAAGATCTTCGGCTGTAAATTCCACCGCAGACCCTTTAATCATGGTGGCAAATTGGGCTTGAGCGAGGCGGAGGTCCGCTTCTTCTAGAAGTTCGAAGCTTCCTTGGAAATCTTCGGTTTTCGAAGAGAGATAATGGGAAAGCTCCAGCAGGAGTCTTTCGACTTCGTCTTCGATATCCACCTCAATTTGGCGAAGGCGATTATTGAGAGGAATCACTTTTTCAGGTTCGATAAAAACTGTTTGCTTAGTCTGTGAAGACCCATGGATGACGCCGGGGACATAGTGTTGCATTCCTCCGCGGACTGGCAATACCCAACGGCCTTCGCGGGTGGTGACATATTTGTCTTGTAAGTTGGTTTCCATTTGATGATCTTTTACCAAACGATCCAAACTTGTTTGAATCTCGCGAGCGAGCTTTTCTTTTTCTCGAAAAAGATTATAAAGTTTTTCACTGGCATCAGAACGGATTTCGCCGCTGGAAGTGAGAATTTGATCAATCGCTGAAAGTGGCTCTTCCGCCGTCATCAATTGGGAGCCGATTTTTTGTGACCAGTTATTGTTGAGATTGGAAAGCGCCTCTTGCAGAGCTAAAACCTCGAGGCAAAAACCCCGGATATCCTTGATCTCGAGAGTCTTGAGTATGGCTTTTTTCTTAAGGCGGGGAAACCAGGTAGGAAAAAGATCCAAGCTCTGCATATAGGGTCGCACGCCTTCACCGAGGACCGCGGCGGCTTCGGCAATTTCCTGAAAGCTTTGTTGCGCCAACTCGGGTGTCGCAAGAGGGGCCATTTCCAAGATTTTACTCTTGGCGGATTCGCTGGTGATGTAGCCACGAATTTTTTCTAGAATTTCAATCCAATCAAGAGCGATGAGTTCTTGCATCTAATACACCTTTAACAAATAAACCAATCAATGCCAGTAAAATTAAAATCCAATCAAAGTGACCCCACAATACAAAATTGGTGGTGGGGGCGTTTTTTTTCAATTGCAGGTCATAACTGCCTTGCCATTCTTTATGCAAGGGTGAATGTTGTAAAACATCACCGTTAGCTAAGACCACTGTACTAATACCCGTGTTTGTTGAGCGAATCAGGGGCCTGCGAACCTCAATGGCTCGAGCCAGCGTCATTAACATATGCTGGCGCGGTTCAAAAGGCCATCCAAACCAAGAGTCATTAGTGACATTGGCAAGAATGTCAGCCTGTTTTTCAGCAAGGCCTCGCGTGAACTCGGGATAGAGTCCTTCATAGCAGACCTGTGCGCCGAATTTGATCTCGCCTTCAGGGTGGGGGTAAATGAGAATTTCTGGTCCTTGACCTCGGCCAAAATTGGAAATGAAAGGCAAAAGTTTTAATAAAATTGGAAAACGCTCGCTGAAGGGAAGATATTCACCAAAAGCCAGAAGGTGGGTTTTATGATAGGGCTTTCCCAATTGATGGCCATTGGCATCCACCAAGAAAAGGGCATTGTAGGCAAGACGTGGCGACTTTTCTCCAGGTGCATCCTTGGCATAGGCTCCCGTAAGCAAGGTTTTCCTCAGGGGCTGCAACCCTGCGGCCAATAAAAGAGGAATTCTCGCGTGGCTATTCCAACGGTCAAGGTAATCAGGGAAAGCGGTTTCTGGCCAAACAATCAACTCCGTGTTAGGAGCTTCGGCCACGGCCTGGCGAGTGAGTTGCAAGAACTTATGCAAAATCTCATCTTGAAAGCCTTGGCCCTTTTCAGCATAGACTTTTTCCTCATTGCCAATGTTCGCTTGAATGATTGAAATTTTTAATTTGCGATCAAAATCATTCCAAGCCTGTCCATGGAAATAGCCGCTCAAATTAAAGAACGTCAAAAAGCTAACAAATAGAAGGCTGTGCTTTTGCCAAGCTCTGCGTTGATGGCGATGCTCCCACAACCAGGCCAACCAAGCATTGAGAAGAAGGAGGATCGAAGAAAGCCCTTCAAAGCCGATGACGTCAGCCCAATTGTAGGCAGGAGCTTTGATCCAAAATAAAGTATAGCCGAGATGCCATTGAAAAAGACTCGGCCATATTCTTTCAGCGATACTTAAGAGGAGGGCAGAGGCGGCAAGAGTTTTGCTTAAGCTCCAGGAATATTTTTCTTTGAGGAAAACGACGAGGGCTGTGGTCAGTGGAATATAAAGATGCGCCAGAGCTGCGAAGAGTAAAAGCGTCAGTAAGGCCACAGGTAAAGGAAAGCCGCCGAACTCTTTAGCGACATACGCAATCCAATGAAAGCCAATAAGAGTTAAGGTGAATTGAGTCCACCATCCGGCGGCAAAACCTTCTTGCCAGGTTTTGGCTCGGTGACAAAGAAAAAGCCAGAGAGGAGCATAGCCAAAAAGCAGTGCCCACGGTGGAAGTGGAATATAGCTAGTGCCGATCAGAAACCCGGACAGGAGTGGCCATAAATAATTTCGCGGAGAATAGTGCTTGAAAAACATCTTAATTTTACTCATCATAGACTTTGTAACACTAAGGATGGAAATGGAAAAGCTAAGACTGCGTTGCCCTCTATGCGCTAAACTTTATGAGGTCAGCGAGGCTGATATAAAAAGCAATTCGCCGCAGTTTGATTGCGTTTCTTGTGCGACTCGTTTTGGTTTTCAATATGAGGGGCCCACTTTGCGGCATATTGAAACCTTCGTGGTGGATGTTTCACATAATAATAAGCCCGACAATAAGATCGATAGTAAATTTGAGAGCAAAGTCCAATCAAAAACTTGTCCCAAGTGTGGGGCCATCAACGAAAATAAGACGGGCAAGAAGATGGATGAGTGTTACTCCTGCCACGTGATTTTTTCTCGTGTGGAAGAACTGCCTTCAGATCCAACTTTGAAGGCGCAACCCAGTTTGGTGCGTAAGTGGAAAAACCTCATTATGAACTTCAATAATAAAGAACTTCATGAGGATTTTTTAAAGAGTTGCTATCAATTGGATGCGCTTCGCTTTGCAATTTTGAAATACGAGGAACTTAAAAGTGCCCAGGGTGGTGCAGATGAGATTTCGGAACGCATGATTTTTAAAGCTCATGGTCTTTTAAAGGTGACGCTTTCCAGCAAAACAGAAGGAGAACCGCATTTCCAAAAGGAAGCCCGAAGCGCCCGCCAAACTTGGCATAAGTATGTTTTATGGGTTCCTTTGGGCGTGTCGATTCTGATGATCCTGATCGGCTTCTTTAGCCTGAGTTTACGCAATCTGGTAGGGGCTGGAGTTTCGGTCATGTTACTGACTTTCGGACTTATTCTTTTTTGGAAAGGGAGAATCTCTCTTTCCGACTTTCATTAGAAATTTATTCTGAAGTTTAGGTCATTCAATTCGTCGGAGAGTTTTGCTTTTCTCCAACTCGTCCTACTTTTTCCATATTCTTAATAAGGGCTTTTCCGAAGCTGGTCATTTCAGAAGTGGTGTCTTTGGGTTTTCCCACATTGGGATCCACGCTGAAGGCTTCGTTGCTGGATTTGCCCATGTTCGCGGCGGCCACGCCACTGAGGCCCAAGCCCTGATCCAAAATGGTTAAAGCTTTATAGAGATTCAACTGACGAGAGGTTCGTGTCTTCGCTACGAGCGAAACCTGGGCGTCTCCGGTGGAAAGAATATATTTTTTAATATCGACCGCTTTAAAAGCTTCTCGGCGAGCCATGACCAGAACGGCTGCCCCCGTGACAAACGCCGTTGCTTGCGAAGTTCCGGTCAAGTAGCCATAAGCATTTCCCGGTAAGCATGATAAAATATTTTGTCCCGGCGCCGCGATGTCCACGGTTTCAATTCCGTAATTGCTGGAAGAAAGGACTTCCGTGCTGGGATCAATAGCGGTGATTGAAACGATATTGGAGAGCCCATAATCCGCGGGATAATATTTGAACTGATCAGAATTTGATCTTTCATTTCCAGCCGCCGCCACAAAGAGAATCCCTTTTTTCTCAGCTTCGACGATGGCGTCATGTTCTTCCTTGCTGTATTCAGTGCCGCCGCCGGAGTAGTTAATAATATTGGCTCCCATTTTGACCGCATATTTAATAGCGGCCACGGTATTTTTTAAGTTGTCGGTATTTGGAATTTTCGGGTCATAGTATTTTAAAATCATCAAGCTGACCTCGGGAGAGATGCCACTGATTCCTTTGTTGTTTCCAGCTTTGGCGCCAACAATGCAGGCGATATGTGTGCCGTGACCGTGATTGTCAGCGAGTGTGCCATTGTTGGAAACAAAGTTCCAGCCATGGACATCATCAATAAATCCATTGCCATCATCATCAATACCATTGGAAGCTTTGTTGCGTCCTTTGCTATCGAGACCGGCTTCGCCTGGATTAGTCCAGATATTCGAGTCTAAGTCTTCGTGTTTAATGTCGGCCCCTGTGTCGATGATGGCGACGATGACCTTATGGCTGCCTTTGGAAACAGACCAGGCGCGAGCCGCATCGGACTTTTTTAAACCCCAAGCCTGATGGATCGCCGGATCATTGAAGAGCACGCTGGGTTCGTTCTCAATGGGGTCCGTTTTAATGGTGATTTTAGACTCCTCAAGACGTCCGGACTTTTTGAGCGAGGTGCTGCTGCGAGTGGGAGAATCACTTTGCAGATGCTGATAGGTTCCGAAGACACCGATGAAAAGAACGAAAACACCACCGATGAAAACGCTGAGTTTATGTGACCGCATGAGAGGCCCTCCCGCTTTAAGTATCGGTGAAAGGAGAGGGAGGCTTAAACGCGGCTTACACTTTTAGGACTTTTAAAGAGGACTCCATCTCATTTTGAGACGAATTTGCGGGATGGCCTGTCTTTATTTGGCTAGCTTCAACCACTCTTCTGGAAAAACGATAGATTCTTCCGTCTGATTAAACCTTTTGTAGAGCACGAAGTTGCGCATCACCAACTTGATGTAAGTTCTCGTCTCATCGTAGGGAATTTCTTCGATGAACTCCAAGGCATCTTCACGATAGCGGGTCTTAAGCCACCCACGGATGGCGCTGCCGCTGGCATTATAGGCGGACACAGCTAAAATATATCGCTGATCGTACTGCATAAGTAAATTTTTAAGTGCTTTTGTTCCCAGGGGCACATTGATTTCGGGATCGTACAAATCCTCCGCTTCCTGGTAAGGAACTTTGGTGTTGTGACTGAGTTCTTTTGCCAGGCTCGGCAGAAGTTGCATCAAGCCAAAAGCATCCACCGGACTGCGCGCACGGGAATTGAAGGCGGATTCCTGCCGAATGATCGAAAATCCAAGCTCCGGCGGAATTTGTTCTGTTTGGGCCGCTTGAATAATCAAATCTTTGTAATCGCGAGGGAATAAAAGCTCAGGATGTTTCTGCACCATTTTATCTTTTACTTCCAGTGGCAAAGTATTAAAAGCAGCAAACAAGGGAAGATAGAGATTGGCTCTCGCATAGCTGGTTAAAACAATAAGCCAGCTCTGTTCATCATTGCGGCCTTGTTGGCGCAGGTCCTGGGAGAGTTGGTCAATGATTTTTTCAGAGAAAGTATTTTCTCCCACAGCCATCAACCATTCTGTTTGCAATGCGGAAAGAGGTCCTATCTCTTTAAGGTTAAACAGCGAATAAGGAAACTCCTTTTCAGTGCTTTTTATCGCTGAGAAGCTTTGCCCTAGCTCACGAACAGCGACCATACCATAGTATCCAATGGGGTCCTCTTTGATGATTTGTTGCAGAAGAATCTTTGCTTCTTCGGGTTTATTTAAATTTTTAAGAGCGCGTGCATGCCAGAAAGAGCTGCGCATTTTGTCTGAGTTGTCTTTTGCTTTTTGTGAGAACTCCTGAAGCTTCGCCGCGGCAGCTTCATATTTTTTCATTTTATAGAGGACCCAAGGATGAAGCCATAAAACCCGCTCGCGAATGTTCGAACTTGAAAGAGGCTCCTTGAGACTGGCCTCATAATAGTCTGAGGCTTTAGCAAAGTCGCCTTTTTCCTCAGCGATGCGGCCCAGGATAAAATAAATTTCGTCCAAAGGGTAAACGCCTTTTAATTGTCTCTGGGCTTCGTTTAAATATTGAAGGGCCAGGTTTAATTTATCTTCCGTCCAAAGAGTGCGTACTAACAGGATATAGCTTTCATGGAGATGCTTAAGAGTTTGGGAGTTCTTTTTGTCAGCTTTATATTGAGCTTTGGTGGAATTCACCAACTGAGTAGTGGCTTCAATATAGGCGTTCTTATTTTGCGCGACCTTGTACGTCATGCGAATATTCTTGAGTGCTTGAAACTTATCATCTTCCGAGGCTTGGGGGCTTTTTAAGATCTTCTTGTAAAGTGCCAAGGCTTTTTCGAACTCCCGGTGTTGGCGGAAATCCATGGCGGCTGCGGGCAGGTCTTTGAGCGTTAAGTTGGGTTTCAAGCGAGGGAAAGAGTGATAGAGATGACTTTGCACCGTTTCAATTTCACTGGCGGACTTCACGGCTTCCGCAATCTTTAAAGCTTCAACCAGATATTGTTCCTTTTTTTTAGGATTGGTTTCATGGCGAGCCCTCTCTTTAAGAGCCACGAGGTCATCGTTTTTATCTTCGGTTTTGCGCGCTGTCTTAAAAAGAACGTCAGCTAAGACATCCTGACTCCATTTGTAGCTCGTGCGATAGAGCTCAAGGTTCAGAGAGGGCAAGCCTGCCGTGTCAGCGCAGGCTTGGTGGGCTCGCAGGAGGGCAATCTCCTTCAGTGGAAAATCAAGGTCTTTGGCCAAGATGGTAAACTGAGAGCAAGCCAGCTCAGGATTTTTTTCCAGACTCAAGAGTCCTTGGCGGTATTTCCTCCACCAGATTTGGTTTTCACTATTTACTTGCAGGGTTTCGAGCTCTTTCAGCGTGTGATTGCGATTTTGAATGATGAAATCATAGCTGGGAGTCTTTACGGATGTGGTCGTGCACCCCAGTAGTAAATTTGCAAAAACCGCAGCGGCAATGAAATTCATTAGGCGATACGGCCTCTCTCTAGCGCTCTAATACGGTCTTCCAACGCCGGATGAGTCATAAATAAATCGGCGATACTGCCCTTTTTCTCGCGTCCTGAAATTTTCAGAGTTGCCATGGCGTCATCTCGAGAGGGGGGAGCCTCGTGCAGGCTCTGCAAGCGTTGCAAAGCGGCGATCATATTTCCTGGGGAAGAAACCTTGGCGCTGCCGGCATCCGCGCGGAATTCTCTTTTGCGCGAATAGAAATTCACCACAATGGAACCCAGCAAAGTGAAGGCAATGTCACCGATAAGGACACAGATAAAGTGAACGATGCCTCGGTATTTTTCATCCACATTGCTGGCCAAAACATTGGCCAACAAGCGAGAGAAGAACATGGCAAAAGCATTCACCACCCCTTGAATCAGAGTCATCGTGACCATATCGCCATTGGAAATATGGGAAATTTCGTGACCGAGAACTCCTTCAATTTCCTTGTCATTCATTCTTTGCAGTAATCCAGTGGAGACCGCGACTAAAGAATTCTTTTTACTCGGCCCGGTGGCGAAAGCATTGACGTCATAAGATTCGTAGATGCCCACTTCCGGCATCTTGGGAAGCTGGGCCCGTCGGGCAAGCTCATGAACCTTTTCAACCAATTGACGAAGATCCGGGACCTGGGTGTTAGGATCAATTATCTGCACACGGTAAAAATGTTTGGCTGCAAATTTTGACATGAGTAAAGAAATAAAGGCTCCACCCATACCCCAAACCAAACAGAAGGCCATCAATGACGGCAGGTATTGATTGAATCCGGCTAAGTTCAAGAAATGGCTGATGAGGGACCAGGCTATACCGATGGTCACCATGACTAAGAGATTGGTAAGAATAAAATAACCAAAACGTCTGAAAAATTTCATATAGAAACTCCCTAGGAGGTGATTTCATCTCCTAGGCTTAATTTGGCATCTCTGCAAAGCTTGTCAAGTAGTGATGGTCTCTTTCGGCTTTTTAGAGCCTGTTCTATTCGGTCCGTCATTTTGTGTGGTGCTAAATTGGAACTTCAGGACTGTGCCCTCCACTTCGACGCTCACCCGCCCTCCGTCGACAAGTCGGCCAAAGAGCAACTCATCTACTAGGGGCTTCTTTAGGTGTTCGTCCACTGTACGCGCTAAAGGGCGGGCTCCATAGACTTTGTCATAGCCTTTTTTCATAAGCCACTTTAAGACTTCTTGAGTCACAAGCAGTTCTACCTT
This sequence comes from Pseudobdellovibrionaceae bacterium, assembly GCA_036559425.1. GTDB lineage: Bacteria > Bdellovibrionota > Bdellovibrionia > Bdellovibrionales > Bdellovibrionaceae > JACMRP01. The sequence goes on from DATBTE010000283.1 coordinate 10,399, forward strand.
TTTCTCGGCCAGAGTCATTTTTAATTCGTTCACGAACTTTGCGACCACCTTAAGAATAATGTCTTCTGACAGGTCTTTAAAGCTTACCACTGCATCCAAGCGATTGATAAATTCTGGAGAGAAGGCTTTTTTAATCGCCTCCATGCTTTGCATGCTGCGATTTTCCTCCACAATTCCAATCGAGCCACGCGCGACTTCCATCGCTCCAGCATTGCTAGTCATCACAAAAATAACATTTTTAAAATCAGCAATGCGACCATGGGAATCGGTGAGGCGTCCTGCATCCATGACTTGTAAAAGAGCATTGGTGACGTCGGGATGAGCTTTTTCGAGCTCATCCAAGAGGAGAACGGCATAAGGATTTTTATTGACCGCTTCTGTGAGGAGGCCCCCTTCTTCATAGCCTACGTAACCTGGAGGGGCCCCGATCAGGCGGGCCACTGCATGTTTCTCCATATACTCACTCATGTCAAAGCGGTGGAAATGGATGCCCAGAATATGCGCCAATTGTTTACAGACTTCCGTTTTTCCGACCCCTGTGGGGCCAGTGAATAAATAACTGCCAATGGGTTTATCAGGGCGGGAAAGACCGCTGCGTGCAAATTTAATACTGGTTACCAAACGATCGATGGCTTCGTCTTGGCCATAGATAAGCGCTTTGAGCTTTTTATCCAGATCGCGCAACTGGATTTTTTCGTTGGAAGAAATATTGGCAATAGGTAGGCCTGTTATTTTCGCAATCACTTCCTCAATAGCTTGAAGGTTTATAGTGATTTTGCTTTGAGCATTTTCTGCACTCGTGTTTTGGCGAAGGCGGAAGTAAGCTCCAGCTTCGTCCATCACATCGATGGCTTTGTCTGGTAACAACTTGCCGTGAATATGCTTAATGGATAGATCCACTGCGGCCTTCAGGGCTTCGTCGGTGTACCTGACGTTATGAAATTCTTCATAGGATTTGCGGAGGCCCTTTAAGATGGCCACGCAGTCTGCGGCAGTAGGTTCATTGACATCAATCCGTTGAAAGCGCCGATTCAGGGCCCGGTCTTTTTCAAAATACTGGCGATATTCAGTATGGGTCGTTGAGCCTATGCAACTGATGTCGCCGTTGGCCAGGGCGGGCTTTAGCAAATTAGATGCGTCCAAAGAGCCGCCACTGGTCGCGCCGGCGCCAACGATATTGTGAATTTCATCAATAAATAAAATAGCATTGGGACGTTTCTCAATTTCCTTGATGACAGCTTTGAGGCGTCCTTCGAAATCTCCGCGAAATTTTGTCCCCGCCAGCAAGGTGCCGACGTCCAAAGAATAAATCACCGCGGTTTTCAGTTTTTCTGGAACTTCGCCGTGGACGATTTTGGCCGCCAACCCTTCAGCAAGGGCCGTTTTGCCAACGCCGGGTTCGCCGATCAATAGCGGATTGTTTTTTGTTCTGCGAGAAAGAATCTGCACGCAGCGTTCAATTACGTCCTCTCGTCCCACCAAGGGGTCGATCTTTCCGGCCTTGGCTTTCTCGTTCAAATTTGTGCAGAAGCTTTCCAGAGGAGAATTTTTACTTTCGTCGGCGGGCTGGCCATCAATATCCATCCGCGGAGCCGGGGAGGCCGAGTTCTTCTCCGCCGTGCCGCTGACATCTTTGGCCACGCCATGGGAAAGGTAGCTAATGACATCAAACTGACTCAGGCCTTGTTGCGAAAGGGCGAAGACAGCGTGAGAATCTTGTTCATAGAAAAGAGCCACCAGTAGGCTGCCTTCATTGATTTGATTGCGTCCGGAGCTTTTGACTTGAATGGCGGCCCGCTGAAGCAATCGATGGCAGGCCAAGGTGAACTCCGGAGTCCAGCTTTCAAAGCCGCCATAAGAATCCAACTGCTCTTGGGTGATATGCGGAGCTGTCTTTTTCAGATAATCTTTAAGATCCAATTTGAGTTTTTGTACATTGGCTCCACAAGCTTGAATAATCTCTACCATAAGGGGAGACTCGGTGAGGGCAAGCAGGATGTGTTCGAGGGTGACGAATTCATGGTAAGCCTTTTTAGCGAGTTCCGTAGCCACTGAGAGTCGTCGCTCTAATTCACGTGTCATCATAAACTATTCCTCCATAAATTATTCTTCTTCCAGAGTGCTTTTCAGGGGGTGCTCATTCATTTGCGAGTACTGGTTCACTTGCATGACTTTCATTTCAGCCACTTCCAAGGTAAACACTCCAGCGGCCCCGGCCCCTTTCTTGTGGACATCAATCATGATCTTGGTGGCTTCTTCTTCGCTTTTGCCGAAAAAGCGCCGCAGTATCAATACCACGAATTCCATCGGAGTATAATCATCATTGAGCAATATCACCTTATACATTTTTGGTGTGTCTATCCGCGGAATAGTTTGAATGGAAGTTTCCCCTTCTGTGGAAATAAAAGGGAAGTTCTTGGGGGTGTCGTTACTGTTAGGTCCAGAGCTGTTTCCATTTATTTTACTCATCGCGAATCACCTTCTTTGTTTTCTTTTTAGGGCCTAAGGTCTAGTGAGTTGCCACTCCCACTTAAACTCACCCCAACAAATCTAGGGTTATTATAGAATGAATGTCTTGTTTTGAGAAGGAATCTTGATTTTTAAAATGCAATTTGGCACGCTTGTTAAAGTCATCCATATTTATTTTTTTAGAACCTAATTAAAGTTAATGAACTAATTTTGGAGGTTTCTCATGAAGGACGTAGGCGTAAACAGAAATCAAGCGGGTTTCTCGCTTGTAGAATTGATGGTCGTCGTCGCCATTATCGGTATTTTGGCATCTCTCGCCATCCCGTCAGTCGGCAAGTACATGGCAAAAGCCCGTCAGTCTGAGGCGAAAACGCAATTGGCGTCTTTGTACACTGCGGAAAAGGCCTTCTACTCCGAATATACTCAGTATGATTCTCGTTTTGGCGCCATTGGATATTCGCCGGAAGGTAAGCTACGTTACAATGTGGGTTTTGCGGCAGCGGTAGCGTCAACGACTTACACTGGAACGTTAGCTGGTAACCAACTTTTATTTAACACTCTTACATATTGTCCAGCAACGACTGGTGCCGCTGCTCTTGGTGTAACTGGATGCGGGATACTTCCGGGAGCCACTAATGCGCCACCACCAGCTATTAATGCCGCCAGCACAGTGGCAAATCCAGCAGGTGCGAGTACATTTATCGCCGAAGCTACTGCAGTTGTGCATAGCCAAGGTCTTGCTGATCGATGGACAGTAAATGAGTCAAAAAATATGCTCAATCCTCAGAATGGCGTACCTTAGATCGATGTCGAAGTGGTTAGATTTTACAAAAAGCTCAAGCTTCAGTTTGCTCGGGCTTTTTTCTTTTTTTCTAATTATGTACTCACATATCTATGCTTCTAAAGGACTTTTAGAGAAACCCCGGGATTTGTTGTCACCACCAGCCGGTGTTGAACATTTTACCTTTGGTCATCGTGATGTTACAGCGGACTTCCTGTGGATTCGTGCTATTCAAGATTTTGATTATTGTGATCAGCAAATCGCAAAAAATCTTTGTGTTAGTAAAGGTTGGCTTTATCGCATGCTGAACACAATTACTGATCTCTCACCTACGTTTCGAATGCCTTATGCCACAGGGGCGGTGGCTCTGAGTGTCTTGGTCTCTGATATTGAAGGAGCTGCCCGTATATTTGATAAGGGCATTGAAAACTATCCCAAGGATTGGAGGATCCTTTACCGGGCAGCCTACCATTATCTCTATGAAGTCAAAAACAAGAAGAAGGCCGCTGATTTATTTATTCGCGCAGGTCGAGAGGGGGCTCCCGCTTGGGTGTTTTCTCTCGCTGGGGGACTTTACAATGATTCTAACGAGCGAGCTGCAGCAGAGGCTGTTCTCCAGGAGATGCTCAAGACAGAAATGGAACCCATCATCATCAAGCGCCTCCAAGAAAAGCTCGAAAAAATCCGAACTCTGTAGGTACGCCGTACCTTTTTCGGATGCGCCATGTCGATCCGTCTCACAGGAGATATGCAAAGTTAATAATGGTGAAAGTAATCTTCTTCGATGACGTCTTTTTTGAAAGGTCTCCCGCATAGATTAAAACCGGTCGGATAGTGGAGGTCTTGGGGTCAAGTAAAATCGTACATAGTTATCCAGGAGACGAAATCTCACGATCTTAGGGCTATCTTTAAGAGTTTTTAGGGCCCGTAACAAGACTTTGGACAATTTTCGTGTAAGAGTCTCTGCGGCGTTCAAATATATCGTAAATATTTTATCGAATTCTGAAAATAGAAAACCCGTTTTTGAAAAACAAAGATCCCGATAGCTGTCTTCGGCGGAGCGCGAATAGTCAATTTCCTCTAGGTATCGGGAGACGCCTCCGGTGAGACAGAGAATTCTTAATTTTTCCAAGGTGGAGGTATGAACTAATACGCTGCCACAAAGAACCAGACGCAATCGGGAATTTTTTTTAAAGTGGATGTCCCATGCTATCTTGAGCTTTCCTGGAAAATCCGGATCGTGATGGCCCACCAAGAGATCTCGTCAAGAAAGACCAGGACATGTTCTTTCTCGATGTGGGTGGGTAGAAGTTGAAAGGCGTCACTCCAGTCTTTAAAGACGACTTCAGGGGGCTGCCATAGCGCGAGTTTTTGCTTCGTCAGCGTCTCAACACTCCGCATCCGAAAAAAGTACGGCGTACCTCCGGGGGGATTCTTGACTCCTTGCTAAAATGCCTCATATTCGCAGTTCCGATATTTAATATTGAATCTGTGAATTTAGGGAATAATATGTTGAGTCAAAGGGATTGCTATGAGATTTTGGGCGTCGCTCGTGACGCTGATGCAGACACTATTAAAAAAGCCTATCGTAAATTGGCCATGCAATTTCATCCCGATAAGAACCCCGGTAATCCGGCAGCTGAAGAGAAGTTTAAAGAAGCTGCCGGGGCTTATGAGATATTGAGCGATGCGCAGAAGCGGGCTCAGTATGATCGCTTTGGTCATGCTGCATTCTCAGGGGGAGGCCGTGGCCAGCAGGATGTGAATGATATTTTTGCAAACTTTGGGGATATTTTTGGCGACTTTTTCGGCGGCGGAGGACAGCAAAGATCCCGTCGTTCTCGTCATGAGCCGCGTCGCGGAGCCGATCTTCGTTATCTCACCGAGATTTCTTTAAAAGATGTTTTAAACGGTTTAGAAAAAGACATTGAATTCGATACTGATAAATCCTGTGACGAATGTCATGGAACTGGAGCTGAAAAAGGCTCCGCTCCGGTGACTTGTCCGACCTGCCATGGTTCAGGTCAAGTGGTGCGCTCTCAAGGCTTCTTTAGCGTCGCCTCGACGTGTCCGACCTGTCGTGGAGAGGGTTCGACCATCAAGAATCCCTGCAAAGCCTGTAAGGGCAAAGGTCGCGTTTCGGAACATCGTAAAATCCTCATTAACATCCCTCCGGGCGTCGATACGGGGACGCGATTGCGTGTTGGCAATGAAGGAGAAGGTGGCTTCAATGGCGGCCCTGCCGGGGATCTTTATATTGAAATTCGTGTTAAAGATCATCCCCGCTTTGAGCGTGAAGGAGAGGATCTTCATAGCACCGTGTCCGTGCCTTATTTGCAACTTCTTTTAGGGGCAGAGATCAAAGTTGAGACACTCAGTGAACCTGCCATATTGGATATCCCTAAGGGCACAGCGAATGGAAAAACCCTGAAGCTCGCGGGCCAAGGTCTGCCTTCTTTGCGGGGTCAACGTCGCGGGGATCTTTATTGCACCTTAGAAGTTGAATTTCCTGAAAAAATCTCAAAAGAAGAGGAAAAAATCTTACGGGAGTTGGCAAAATTAAAGGGAATTGAAGTCAAAGGTGAAAGCGGTGGGCTTTTTGGGCGAAAAAAATGAGTTAAAAAACACCTAGGCACCTTGACGGTTTATAAAGCCGACACATGTTTAAATTGTTAATTAAGCTAGATATTTTGTAAGGAGTAAACAATGGGAAAGATTATTGGTATTGACTTAGGTACAACCAACTCTTGCGTGGCAATCATGGAAGGTGGCGAACCGAAGGTTTTGGTAAATGAAGAGGGCGCGCGCACGACTCCTTCAGTGGTGGCTTTTACAAAGGATGGGGAACGTCTGGTTGGGCAGATCGCGAAACGTCAGGCGGTGACCAATCCAGAGAACACTATTTACTCTGCAAAACGTTTTATCGGCCGCAGATTTGAAGAAGTGACCGAAGAGATCAAGCTGGTCCCTTATACAGTGGTGGCTAAGGGCAATGATTGTGCCTTTAAATTATCAAATAGCAAAACTGTTTCTCCAGAAGAGATCGGTGCAGCTGTTTTGGCTAAGCTTAAAAAAGTTGCTGAAGATTATTTGGGTGAGCCGGTGACAGAAGCCGTGATCACAGTTCCAGCTTATTTCAATGACTCTCAAAGACAAGCGACAAAAGACGCCGGTCGTATCGCGGGTCTTGATGTAAAACGTATCATTAACGAACCGACCGCAGCGGCTCTGGCTTACGGTTTGGATAGAAAGAAAGATGAAAAAATCGTTATCTACGACTTCGGTGGAGGAACTTTCGACGTTTCTATTCTGGAAGTTGGCGACGGTGTTGTTGAAGTTCGTTCAACAAACGGGGACACTCACCTGGGTGGTGATAACTTCGATACCGTGATTTTGGAATGGCTCATCGCTGAGTTCAAAAAAGATCAGGGTATTGATTTGAAGAGCGATAAAATGGCTCTGCAACGCTTGAAAGAAGCTGCTGAGAAGGCGAAAATTGAACTCTCTTCTGCGCAAGATACAGAGATCAACTTGCCATTCATCACGGCGGATCAATCAGGACCGAAACATCTGCAAACAAGATTGTCTCGGGCTAAGTTTGATCAGATGACTGAGAATCTGGTAAAACGCTCCATGGAGCCTTGCCGCAAGGCTTTGGAAGACGCGGGCTTAAAATCCTCTGAGATCGATGAAATCGTTCTAGTAGGTGGTTCGACGCGTATTCCAGCGATTCAAAAAGCGGTCAAAGATTTCTTCGGCAAAGAGCCGAACCGCACAGTGAATCCGGATGAAGTTGTGGCCGTGGGTGCTGCGGTTCAAGGGGGCGTGCTTGCCGGTGAAGTGAAAGACGTTCTTCTTTTGGATGTGATTCCATTGAGTCTGGGTATTGAGACTTTGGGTGGTGTCATGACCACTTTGATCGAAAGAAATTCTGCGATTCCCACGAAGAAGACGCAGGTGTTCTCGACGGCGGCGGATAATCAACCCGCGGTGGATATCCACGTCCTTCAAGGGGAACGTAAAATGTCCACAGACAATAAGACCCTGGGACGTTTTGAATTAACCGGAATTCCACCAGCTCCTCGTGGTGTTCCTCAGGTTGAAGTGACCTTTGATATTGATGCGAACGGTATCTTGAGCGTATCTGCGAAAGACCTGTCTTCCGGTAAACATCATCAGATCAAAATCACAGCCCAATCTGGTTTGACTGAGGAAGAAGTTAAAAAAGCGGTTCGTGAAGCTGAATTGCAAGCGGATGCCGATAAACAAAAAGCAGAAGCGGTTCAAGCTCACAACAACTTGGATAACTTGATCTATCAAACAGAGAAAGTGATCAAAGATTCTGGAGCGCAAATTCCAGAGTCTGAAGTGAAATCCGCGAATGAGACTGTGGCTGAAGCAAAAAAAGTTCTCGAGAATAAATCGGCGACAGTGACAGAACTCAAAGCGGCTTTTGATAAATTGCAAGCTGTGACTCACAAACTTTCTTCTGAATTGTACAAAAAACAAGGCGGAGAAGCTGGTGGCGGAGCTAGCGGAGACGGTGCTTCCGGTGCCAAAGAATCCGAAGGAGCCGCAAAAGGCAACGACGACGTTATTGATGCGGATTACAAAGACGTCAACTAAAGCCTTAACTGAATATCCTTGATTTCTAATTGTAAAGGCTGGGAGAATTTGATTCTTCCAGCCTTTTTTGTTTTCAAAAATAGTGGAATGAGAGGATGAATAGGTGGCGCTATGAATTTCGATCAATATAAAAAAATGTATGAAGATTCGATCCGCAATCCTGAAGAATTCTGGGGTAAACAAGCCGACAGACTTCATTGGTTCAAAAAGTGGAATAAGGTCAAAGACACATCCTTCACAAGCCCGGTTTCAATCAAATGGTTTGAGGGAGGAGAGCTGAATGTCTCATACAACTGTATTGATCGCCATTTAGCTGATAATAGGGCCGATAAGGTCGCTCTTATTTGGGAAGCGGATGATCCCCATATCCCCGCAAAAAAAGTAACCTACAAAGAACTTCATCAAAATGTGTGCAAGTTTGCCAATATTCTTAAGTGCAACGGCGTAAAGCGCGGAGATCGTGTCACCATCTATATGCCCATGATTCTGGAAACCTCCTATGCCATGCTTGCGTGCAGTCGTATTGGAGCTATTCATTCAGTGATTTTTGGAGGCTTCGCGCCGGATTCCATTGCTGACAGGATATTGGATTGCGAATCAGATTTTGTGATTACCGCCGATGAGGGCTTTCGCGGCAGTAAAATCATTCCCCTGAAAAAGAATGTCGATCAAGCCTTAAAGCGAACGCCAAAGGTGCGCAAAGTTTTAGTTATTAAACACTCTGGCAATGCCGTGAATTTTGAGAAAGACCGTGACCTTTGGTATCACGAAGAAATCCTTCAGGTCGATGCGCAATGTGAACCTGAAAGAATGAATGCCGAAGATCCTCTTTTTTTATTGTATACCTCAGGTTCCACCGGAAAACCGAAGGCTGTACTGCATACCACGGGCGGCTATCTGCTGTATGCGAGCCTGACCCATAAGTATGTTTTTGATCTCAGAGAAAATGATATTTTCTGGTGCACGGCCGATGTGGGATGGGTGACTGGACATAGTTATTTAATTTATGGCCCCTTAGCCAATGCCGCCACCACTTTGATGTTTGAAGGCGTGCCGAATTATCCAAATTTCTCTCGCTTTTGGCAGGTGGTCGACAAGCATCAGGTCACTATTTTTTATACCGCACCCACGGCGATTCGCGCCCTCATGCGAGAGGGTGATGAACACGTTAAAAAATGTTCACGACAATCTTTGCGTCTTCTCGGCAGCGTGGGAGAGCCTATTAACCCAGAGGCTTGGCATTGGTATCACAACGTCGTCGGCGACCAGCGTTGCGCCATCGTGGATACGTGGTGGCAAACTGAAACAGGGGGCATCCTCATTTCTCCTTTACCCGGGGCCATGGAGTTGAAACCTGGCTCAGCCACTTTACCTTTTTTCGGAATTAAGCCTGTTGTGCTCACTCCCGAAGGACAACGTCTTGAGGGAGTTTGTGAAGGCGTTTTAGCCCTCGAGGATTCTTGGCCAGGTCAAATGCGCACGGTTTATAAAGATCACCAGCGTTTTGAACACACGTATTTCGCAAGTTACAAAGGCTATTATTTTACCGGAGATGGTTGCCGTCGCGATGAAGACGGTTATTATTGGATCACGGGCAGAGTCGATGATGTTTTGAATGTCTCGGGCCATCGCATTGGCACAGCGGAAATCGAAAGTGCTTTGGTGGGCCATGCGGGAGTTTCAGAAGCCGCCGTTGTGGGCTATCCTCACGATATCAAAGGGACTGGCGTTTATGCTTTCGTCACTCTCAGAACCGGCCTTGAAGGCAGCGAAGAAATCAAAAAAGAATTAGGCCAATGGGTGCGAAAAGAAATCGGCGCCATTGCCGCGCCCGATTTAATCCAATGGGCTTCTTCAGGTCTTCCGAAAACCCGCTCTGGAAAAATCATTCGCCGAATTTTAAGAAAGATCGCCGAAAATCATCCGGATCAATTGGGCGATATCTCAACCTTGGCAGATCCCAGCGTGGTTGAAGATCTCGTAAAAAACCGACTGCAAAAGTAATGAGGAAATTCAATAAGCAATCGTGAGCACGGTGGTACGTTCGGAATGCATATTCACCAACTTTAGAGTGCCAGTGCCCTTAACGGAAAGCAGCTGGTCCTTCTTGATCTCAAAGGTTTCATCATTGGTTCTTGCAATGAAGCTTCCCTGTAAGACATAAATTTCGTAACGGAAATTCTTCTCAACTTTCATTTTTCGAATGGATTTTGAAGCGATTTCTATAGATCGAATTTTGGCTGTATTCTCAAAGGCTTTTACATAATTTTTGATCGCTAAGTTATCGCCAATATTAATACAAGGGGTGTTGAGTTTTCTCTCCACGTATTCAGTGCGCAATTTCATTTCTATGTCCATTTTCGAAGTTCTGCTGAAGAGGTCCTCTAGGGGTACTTCAAAGTAAGTAGAAAGAATAAAAAGGCTTTCCAATGTGATTTGTCCCTGGCCTCGTTCCGCTCTGCTTATTTGGCATTTAGAAAGGCTGATCTTTTCACTCAACTGTTCTTGAGTTAGCCCTTCTCGCTGGCGCAGGTTAATGAGCTTCCAAGCAATATTTCGATAAATCTCAGTCATAGATTCTTTGCCAACGTACACTTCTTTATTAGGATCAAATTTGCATTTGTAGGACCCTTAAACTCGAGTGGCATTATACGCCAGTGAGTTGCATATAATGCCACTCGAGTTTAAGGGGTCCCTTTGAACTTAAAGATCCAGCAAAGTTTGGACCAGGCTCTCGTTGCTCAGGTGTATAAAAAAGAAGTTCAACGAGGGTTGGGAGTCGGAACTCCTTGTCTGGAGGGCGGATCGAGAGTATTCAGAGGGGATATGCGAAATGCTCCCGGGCTGAGCAAGCCGATTCTCAATTCACAGGTTAATTTTCCGCTTTGTTTGGCGCCGATGGTGGGATTGAGCCATGTGGCTCTGCGCCTGACTGTGCGTGAGTATATACCTCAAGGGGCGAAGACCATTTGGCCCACCGAGATGTTGAACTCGCGTCGTCTGCCACAGGAGAATTTTGCCACGAACCCGCATACCCTGCGGGGTCCTCAGGAAACTGAATTGGTGCCGCAGATTTTGGGAAATGAAGAGAAGGCGATCAGCGAGAGCGTCAAAAAATTGATTTATGAGTGGGGCGCGGAGGGGATTGATATCAATATGGGCTGTCCCGTGCAAAAAGCGCTTAGACATAATTATGGAGTGGCGCTCATGGGGGATCCTGAATATGCCGCGCGTATTGTTGAAATGACCGTCAAAAATTCCACGGTGCCGGTGTCGGTGAAATTGCGGGCAGCTCCTCAGCCTGGAAAAGATTCTGAAAGTCTTAATACCTCTGGAAATTACTCTGGAAATGATTTTGGTTATTTGCATAACTTTGTGCAGAGGCTTAAAGAGGCCGGGGCTAGCTGGGTTTGTCTTCATCCGCGAACCGCCGCGCAAAAACGTCGGGGCGTGGCCGATTGGTCCCAGATCACGAAGCTTCGAGAAGCTGTGGATCTTCCGCTGATCGGCAATGGCGATGTGCAAACGGCGGAGGATGCATTGCATATGCTCCAGGAAACCGGTTGTGATATGGCGATGGCTGGCCGCGCCTTGGCGGCTCGTCCTTGGATGATGTGGCAATTCGGCGAGATGTTGGGATTTGCTCCGCCAGTGGGACGCGAAGGACAACGGGCTCCGCAAGGCCCTCTTGAAGAAGGCGCCGAGTATGGGAAAGCTTTATTAGCGTTGATTGAGCACTGTGCTCAGTATTTTACCGAAGATATGGCTCTGCGTAAGATTCGTTTTCATGTAAGAACCACGGAAGTGTGGTTGGATTTCGGCCAATCTCTGGTGGGAGTCTGCGATAAAGCCAACAACCTGAAAGATCTTCGAATTTCAGTGAAGAATTTCTTTCAAGCGCCCATTGAGATGTGCGCTCGCACGGAGTTGCGCCAGTAAAAGCCAATAAAAAAGCAACTAGGCCTGTAAAAGCGTTTCCAACTTTCCTTCCTCATGAAGAGCTTTCATATCGTTGTAGCCACCGATGAGAACGCCGTTCACCATAATGATGGGGACGGTTCTCCAACCTGTTTCGCTTTTGATGCGATCAATTTCTTCCGGTTTGTCCGTGAGGTCCACTTCTTCGTATTGAATTCCATATTCTTCAAAAAAACGAATGGCACGCACGCAATAAGGGCAGGGGTCTTTGGTGTAAATCACGACTTTGGCTTTTTGATTTTTCATATTTTTACCTCAAGTGGTTTTTTATTATAAGATCAAGAACAGAGAATTTCCAATTGCGAACGAAAATCCAAGGGCTTTTTGAGCACCTTAAGCTGGTCAAAGATGGCTTTAGCTTCGGAATTTTTTAAGGAGAGAGCGCGAAGCCATTGTTTGGTGCGGCTGACCGCGAAATACTCATTGATATAAAAAGTGCTGGCTTCAAAGAAGCCCGGCAGCAGGTGCTTGGTATTTGGCCAAGGATCTGTGACGCTCTTGTTGGTGCCGCGGATTTGTTTGAAAATATAAGGATTGCTGAGGGCTCCGCGGCCTATCATAAAGTCATTGCAGCCAGTGATCTCTCGGCAGCGCAGGAAATCACTGACGTTCCAGATTTCGCCGTTGGCAATGAGGGGTATCTTTGTGGTCTCGCGTATACGGGGAATCCACTCCCAATAAGCCGGGGGCTTATAACTGTCTGTTTTGGTGCGGCAGTGAACGGTGAGCCAAGTCGCTCCGGCCTCTTCGATGGCGCGGGCATTTTCCATACAAACCGAAGGATCTTCGAAGCCTAAGCGAATTTTTGCGGTGACAGGAATCGCGGATGGAACGGCGTCGCGCACTGTTTTAACGATGGTGTACAGACGATCGCAGGATTTAAGCAAACTGGCTCCGCCATCATGACGGTTCACGGTTTTGGCCGGACATCCGAAATTGAGATCAATGCCCAAGGCTCCCAGTTTCACGGCACGGAGAGCGTTCAGGGCCAAGGGTTCTGCCTGACCGCCGAGAAGTTGCACGAAAACCGGAGTGCCCTGGCGCGTGCGGGATCCGGTTTTGAGTTCAGGACAATTGCGATAGATCACGGCTTCGGGGTGGAGTTTGTCGGTGACGCGTAAAAATTCAGTCACAAATTGGTCAATACCGCCAATTTGTGAAAGAGTGTCACGCATCACCCAATCAACCACTCCCTCCATCGGAGCTAGGAGCAAGCGCATCTAATGTTCTCCTAGTTTCTTAACGATGTTAAAGTGCTCTTCCTTCACGGGCTGCACCGACAAACGACTGCCTTTTTGAAGCACCAGCATCTCTGCCAGGGAGTTCACTTGGCGAAGCTCGGCCAAAGAAATCAGCTGTTTAAATTTTTTAACATACTCCACTTGAACACAGAACCATTGAGGTTTTTCTTTGGTGGCTTTTTCATCATAGTATTCTGATTTTTTGTTGAATTGGGTTTTATCGGGTTGAGCCAGGCTCGAAACCCTGGCGATTCCTGCGATTCCTGAGGGCTCCGCATTCGAGTGATAGAAGAGAACCAGATCTCCAATTTTCATCTCCTTCATCATAAAATTGCGGGCCTGATAGTTGCGCACGCCTTCCCACCAGGTGGTTTTATCTCTTTCAAGGTGATCAAGGGAGTAAACATCAGGTTCAGATTTCATCAGCCAGTAGTTCATAGGGTCCCTCTCAGAAATTCTCTTGGATAAGATATTGTGCGTTATATTGATTCGTAAGGGTGATTTCAAGGAGAAAAAATTGTAAGTTCTCTCCTCTAAGGAAAAACTTAAGATGAATACAAAATGGGCAATCATTACAGGGGCCACAGCGGGTATTGGTTGGGCGACGGCCGAAGAGTTTGCAGCCGCGGGTTATTCCCTGATTCTGATCGGACGCCGTGGAAATCGTCTCAAAGAGCTGAAAGACCATCTCCTGAAAAACTTCGTTCAATCTGGGAAGTCTCAAGAGTTTAAAACTTTTCCGTTAGATGTAACTAAAAAATCCCAAATTGATGATTTTGTGAAAGCCGAAGGCCTCTCCTTAGAGAAAGTCCAGGTCCTGGTGAATAATGCGGGCCTCGCTAAAGGCACCGAGAAAGTTCAAGAGGCGCGGATTTCTGACTGGGACCAGATGATTGACACCAATGTTAAAGGCCTTCTTTATCTGACCCGAGCCGTTTTACCTTCGATGGTGAAAAGAAAGTCGGGAAATATCGTAAATCTTGGCTCCGTGGCGGGGCGCTTGGTTTATCCGGGCGGAGCCGTTTATTGTGCGACTAAATTTGCCGTGCGCGCGATTTCCGAGGGACTCCGTATGGATCTAGCCGGAAGCAATATTCGGGTGACTAATATCGAGCCCGGTATGGTGCAAAGTGAATTCTCTTTGGTCAGATTCGATAACCCAGAAAAAGCGGATAAAGTTTATGAAGGAATGACTCCCTTAAGTCCTAAAGACATTGCGGAGACCATCCTGTGGTGCGTGCAACGGCCGTCCCATGTGAATATTCAAGAATTAGTGATTTACCCAACCGATCAAGCCAGTGTTGGCCAAGTAGTGAGGAGAGCATGATGGATTTCAGAATAGAAAAAGACACCATGGGTGAAGTGAAAGTTCCCGCTGATAAATTTTGGGGAGCTCAAACGCAACGTTCTCGGGAAAATTTTAAAATCGGTGGCGACACCTTTCCTCGTGAAATGATCAAGGCTTTAGGTGTTCTTAAAAAGTGCGCGGCCTTGACCAATGCTAAATTGGGACTCTTGGATGCAAAAAAATGCGAATTCATCGTGAAAGCCGCGGATGAAGTGATCGCGGGAAATCTCGATGCGCATTTTCCTCTGGTGGTTTGGCAGACCGGATCTGGTACGCAAACCAATATGAACGCCAATGAAGTCATCGCCAACCGTGCCATGAATATGCAAGGGCTGCAGCTTCCGAATAAAGAAATTCATCCCAACGATGATGTGAATAAGGGGCAGTCTTCGAATGATACTTTTCCCACAGCGATGCATATAGCGGTGGCGCATCAAGTGCACCATCGTTTGTTGCCGATGCTTGAAAAGTTGCATGGCGCTCTGGTCAAAAAACAAGAAGAGTTCAAAGATGTGGTAAAAATTGGCCGTACTCATTTGATGGATGCGACGCCTTTGACTTTGGGTCAAGAATTCTCGGGCTACGCGACTCAGTTAAAATATTCCATTCAAAGAGTGAAAAACACTCTGCCGCATCTTCATCAATTGGCTTTGGGGGGGACCGCTGTCGGAACGGGTTTGAATACGCATATTCAATTTCCAGGGGAAGCAGCGAGGACGATCGCCGCAGAAACCAAAATCCCTTTTGTCTCCGCCGAAAATAAATTCGAAGCCTTGGCTGCCCATGATGCCTTGGTTGAAGTCAGCGGCGCTTTGAATAGCATCGCGGTCTCCTTGATGAAGGTTGCCAATGACATTCGCCTCTTAGGATCAGGTCCTCGTTGTGGCATCGGTGAGCTCCAGCTTCCAGAGAACGAGCCGGGATCATCTATCATGCCAGGAAAAGTGAATCCGACTCAATCCGAAGCCCTGACCATGGTCTGTGCTCAAGTGATGGGAAACAATGTGGCGGTGAGTGTGGGGGGGGCCAATGGACACTTTGAGCTCAATGTTTTCAAGCCTTTGATCGTTTTTAATGTTCTGAATTCTATTCGTCTTCTTGCGGATGGCTGTGAGTCCTTTACCGATCATTGCGTGAGCGGTATCGAAGCCAATCGCCAACAAATTAAAAAACATTTGGACAACTCTTTGATGTTGGTGACGGCTTTGAATCCCCATATTGGTTATGATAATGCCGCTAAGATCGCGAAAACAGCTCATAAAAATGGCACGACCTTGAAAGAGGAAGCAGTCAAGTTAGGACTTCTTTCTGCTGAGCAATTTGATAAGATAGTAAGGCCGGAGGACATGGTTCACCCCTTGGGCAAATAGATAAAAGGAGAGACGTTGGCAAACGTAAACGCAAACGCGAGCGTAAAACTCAATCCGCTCTTACAAAAAGCGAGTTGGATGGAATCGGGCGATATAAAGCCTTATGTCTTTGTTCGTCCAGAGAATCAGATTGCGAATCCAGGAACTCGCCATAAGTTGGATTGGTTTAGCCACGGGTCTGTTTATAAGGATCCTTTAGATATCGTTGAAGTCAACTTTGCGGATCGCATCTACTCCATTGAAGAGCGCGCTTTCGGCCCTTCGAACATGGCCATGCCCCGCTGGGTCTTCTACGACTGCGCGGTGATCCCAGGTTTTGTCGCCGGTTTTGCCGCAAGACCTTCAGCTCTTAAGAAAGAAGTGCGGGATATTTTAGACCCGGTGAAATTTCCCGCCACGAACTCACCGATTTTTAAAAGCAGTCTGGCTGAGGCTCAAGCCATGATTGTGAAGTCTTTGGATGACATGGATTGGGTGCCGCTTTCGCTTTTTATTATTATTCCGACAATGCATCGAGGAGAGTGGGTGGCCCATAATCTTTGCTCGGTGAACTCTTTGCTAGCGAAAGAACATCAGTTCTATGGTCTGGGTTTTCTTTCGAAGGCTTTTGGTCTGTGGTATGCGAATGTGGAGCAATGTTCAGGCATGACTCAATGGGGAAGCCCCGCTTTGAAGTTGCACAGTCACTTCGGTCATCTCGAAATTGTGGGCGCTTATGCGCCGGTGCATTCGCATGCGAAAACCGTCACTTATCGCACCCAAGTGAATACTGTTTGCTGGGAGCAGTTCTTTTCAAGGGAACAGGATTTAGCTTTCTTGGAAAACTATGGTCCTAGCGATTCGAAAATTGACCCTAAGAACGAGCAGAGCATGTTGGATCTGCAAAAAAAGATTGAGAAAGAAGAGGGTCCTTTTTATCTCAACGCTATGGAAATTGCCGCTAAAAATTTAGATGAATCTTTAACCATCTACAAACCAAAGGGATATTAAGATGCCAGTGAATCAATTGCCTCCTGTCGCGAAATCATTTTTTACTTTTTGCAAAAAATGTAATTCCGATCGTTACCATACAGTCCTGGCTCACACGACTTCGCGAACGGCTAAAATAAAATGCGAAGTTTGCGGCAGCCAGAAGTCTTACTCATTACCAAAAGCGAGCAGCTCTTCGACGGGAAAACCCAAAGTCACGCGTCCCCGTGCTGGCTCTGAGACAGCTCGCAGATCTTCTCACAACGCAGAGTACGAACTGCTTTTAGAGACTTACGAAAAATCCAGCCCTGTCACTTACAGTATCAAAGGGAAATTTACGAAGAATCAAAAAATTGAGCATCCTAAGTTCGGCCTGGGTGTTATCCGTGATGCACAGTTGGAGAGAATTGAAGTGGTTTTCGCCGACGAAGTCCGTAATCTCATCCATAACCGTCAATAATGAATCGCTGGACGAAGGGCCTCAATCCTGAGCAGATCAAAGCTGTGGAACACGATTTTGGCCCGCTCCTTATCCTGGCCGGAGCCGGATCTGGAAAGACCACGGTTCTGGTTTCCAGAACCGGTCGACTTATCGCGGACCGCATTGCCAACGCGGACGAAATCTGTGTTCTGACATTTACCAATAAAGCCGCCAAAGAACTCAAACATCGAGTCACGAGCAAGGTCGGATCCCAGGCGAAAAAAGGTCTGTGGGCCGGAACTTTTCACTCCTTTGGTTTGCAGGTGCTTCGCCGTTTTCATAAGCAAGTGGGCCTCAGCCCCTACTTTGGTATTGTGGATCAGAGTGATTGCAATTCCATCATCAAAGAACTGATGAAGGACCTCAAGAACTCCGGCAAAGACAAATTTGATGTCGATAAAATTCTCAATATGATCAATGAACGCCGCACCGGGATGGCTCCAAAGACGGAGGCCTTTGATGAATACCACGAGATGGTGGAGGTCTTGACTCCCAAGTTTAATAAAAAATTGGAACTGCTGGGGGTCGTGGACTTTGAGGGCTTATTGATTAAGCCCTTGGAGCTTTTCAGGAACCATCCCGAAACTCTGGAGAAAATCCAAAACTCCTTCACGCAAGTGATGGTGGATGAGTTCCAAGACACCAATCGCCTGCAAATGGAACTGATTCATCAAATCGTCAAGACCCATAATAATATCACGGCGGTGGGTGATGATGACCAGTCTATTTATGGCTGGCGTGGGGCTGATGTGCAAAATATTCTCAATTTTCCTAAGGAATTTAAAAGTTGCGAAGTGATTAAGCTTGAGCGTAATTACCGCTCGAGCACGGAGATTTTGGCGGTGGCCAATGCGGCGATTGCCCAGAATAAAAATCGTCATGGCAAAGTCCTGCGCTCTGACATGGCCGCCGAAACGGGCGATCTACCTGAGGTTTTCGTGCTGGAACGCGAAGAAGATGAATGTGACTTCGTCGTCAGTGAAGTTCAGCATTTCATGCGTCAAGGGTATGGTTATAAAGATTTTGCCGTGCTTTATCGTTCCAACACTCAGGGAGGCTTGATCGAGAGTTCCCTCCGCCGCGCGAATATTCCTTACACGATCACGGGTGGAACTTCGATCTTCGACCGCAAAGAAGTCAAAGACGTCATGTGCTATTTAAAGCAGGCTTTGGCGCCGAATGAGGTCTCTCTCCGTCGTATCATTAATGTGCCTCCGCGAGGAATTGGCGAGACCACGATTGAAAAACTGACGGAGTATTCGAAAGAACATAAAATCACTTTTCTCGAGGCCTGCCAGCAGTGGAAAGAGGCGGGGATTCCAGAAAAAACCGGGGAGTCCATCGATCATTTATTGGCCTTCTGCCACACACTGCCCTCGCAGATTTTAGATTATAAAGTGGGCTCCAGTCCCGGTGCTCACTTTGTTGAAATCATGCAAGAACTGGGCTATCGCCAGTTTATTTATAACGGAGCCGGGGATCCCACGGTGGCCGAGAAAAAATGGCAAGTCGTGGAAATCGTCGGGCGCATCCTGGATGCCTATCTTGGGCGGCGCAGTTATGAAATTGAGAATATTAAATCATTTATTGATGCCATGATGCTTCGTGATGACGTCAATGAAGAAGATGCACAGCAAAACAAAATGCAACTGATGACCCTGCACGCGAGCAAGGGCTTGGAGTTTCCAGTAGTGATTTTAGCGGGTCTTGAAGAGGATCTTCTTCCACACAAAACCTTGGGTTCCGATATCGATGAGGAGCGCCGCTTGTTTTATGTGGGTGTCACTCGAGCGAAAAAACGCCTGGTCATGTCCCGCTGCCAGCAACGAAAACGTCACGGGGTGGTTCGTCCGGTGGCCCCCTCGCGCTTCCTGTTGGAGGTCGCACAAAAGCTTTATAAAGAATATCCTGCCGGAGCGAGACCTGTCTCAGGACAAGAACGCGAGGATCTTGTTTCGAGCTTTTTAAAGGGCCTGGGGAATAAAACACAAAGCAAGTAAACGCAGCCTTGACTTAAGCTTGACTTAGAAAGTTCTTCAGGATGGGATTAATCTCAAATTAAGAGACTGATCTAGGAGGACCTCCGTGGCCAGAGCCAAAAAAGCCTTTCCTTATAAAGTGATCTCAGTGCAAATGCTTAAAGGCGGAGTTGCTAAGACAACTTCAACATTGAACATCGGCCTTGGTGCCGCCAGCTATAATGCCCGGGTCCTGTTTATCGATATGGACCAACAGGCCAATCTGACCTTCGCTCTCGGAGTAGGGGTGGAAGAGGCTGAGGAAAAGCCTGTGTGGTTGGATATTGTGGAGAAAAAAGCCACCATCCAAGATTGTATTATAAAATTGACCGACAAAATTGATTTGATTCCTTCAAACCTTAATAACTCCGTTTTAGACCGTGTTCTTTTGAATTCCAATCGCAACTGGGCTCAGGCGGTCAAAAGTCCTTTGGAGCAAATTTCTAAGGACTACGACATTATCCTGATTGATACGGCCCCTGCCCTGAGCGCCACCAATACGGCCGTGGTGGTGGCTTCAGATTTGGTCATTTTACCGGTGAATCCAGATCGTTTCTCTTATATGGGATTGGAGAAACACCTGGAAGAACTTCGGGAAATCAAGAAGGACTTTGATCTTGATTTTTCAAAGAAGATTCTTTTTACTAAGTTTGATGCGCGTGAAAAAGTCAGCCATGAACTTTTACAAAAATGCATGGATTCCTTTGAGCATTTGCTGATGAAGAGTTATATAAGGACTTCCACTGAGGTGAAAAACACCATCGGTACGGGAAAGACGATTTACCATACCAAATCAAACGCTCGCGAGGATTATGATTTGATCACCCGCGAAGTTTTAGCGATCTCTTAAGGAAGGGCGAATATGCCAACCAGTAAAGAATATATATCAAAAAAGAAAAAAGCCCGCAGACGTCCAGGACGTGAAGAAGTCAGTGAAGAAATTAGTGAAGAAGATTTATCAGAGCCTGTGGCCTCTACGTCGACTTCTCAATCCGCTTCTGAGTCCGCCTCTGAGTCCTTTTCGGATTCAGAAGAAACTCCTCTGCGAAAAAAGATTCACATCGAGTTCCCGTACAGTGAAGCTGT
This sequence comes from Pseudobdellovibrionaceae bacterium, assembly GCA_036559425.1. GTDB lineage: Bacteria > Bdellovibrionota > Bdellovibrionia > Bdellovibrionales > Bdellovibrionaceae > JACMRP01. The sequence goes on from DATBTE010000283.1 coordinate 30,766, forward strand.
TCGTGCCAAAGTTCCGAAAGCTTTCGATATTGCGGAGAATGTGGCTGAGGAATGGGTGAATGATGGAAATTTCGAAAACGTTCCCTTGGGCCATCCGTTGGCGCAAATTACGGTGGCCGCAGGACTTCGTAAAGCCAAAGAAGTGGAAAAGAAGCTCGAAGAAAAAGGCGTCTTTATGATGGCCAAAATGGGTCTTGAGTATGCAAAGTCAAAACTCCATAAGAAATAATAGGGGTCCCATCGAAGCGCTCCTCCGTGAAAGAATCGAGACGGCTTTCACTCCCGAGTACTATGAGCTCGAGAATGAAAGCCACCGGCATTCGGTGCCCGCAAATTCTGAAACTCATTTTCGTTTGCTGGTGGTTTCCAAGAGTTTCGAGGGGAAATCCCGCCTGGATCGCAGCCGTCTGGTCAACGAGTTGATGAAGCCTTTGATGGCTCAAGGACTTCATGCTCTTTCGCAAAGAACCTTGACCCCGCCAGAGTGGCTGCAAATTAAAGATACTTTCGTTATGGTGTCCCCTGAATGTCGGGGCGGATCTCGTCAGAGCTAAAGAAAACAGAAAAGGCTTAAGCCTTTTTTTCCTCTTCTTTGTTTTTATTATCTTCTATGGTTAGAGCGTCGTCGCTAAATTCTTTGAGTTGATCTTTGAGAGTGACTAAGATGGTTTTGATATCGCGGAGTTGTTTCTCTTCAGGCGAGACTTTATTCGCCACTTTCCCGCTGAGATCAGTCCAGGAATCGAGTGCCCCTTTTAAATCTGTATTTATATGATCCCAAGAAGGTTTGGTTTCATCTTTGTTCGGTTTATCCATCTATTCACACCTACTTATTAATTTGTAAGGGAAATGAACTCCATTTGACAAGATAATTCAGACTGATAGATTGGATCTCTTGTCATTCTTAAAGTATTACTTAAAGGGGCCCATGCATGTCTCAAGATATCATCTATACGATGAAGGGTGTTTCAAAAGTTTATCCACCCAATCGTTTTGTATTAAAAAATATTTACCTTTCTTATTTCTACGGAGCTAAGATTGGCGTTTTAGGTTTGAATGGTTCCGGAAAATCCTCTCTGCTAAAAATTATGGCAGGCTTAGACAAGGACTTCCTTGGTGAGGCTTTCCCAGCGAAACAAATGAAAGTGGGCTATCTTGAACAAGAGCCACACCTGGACCCAAGCCTGACGGTGAAAGAAAATATTTTCTCGGGAATGGGCGAATTGCCCATTCTGATGAAGCAATTCAATGAGATCAGTGAACAGTTCAATGATCCTGACCTTGATCCCGATAAAATGGATAAACTCATTGAAAAACAAGGAGCCATTCAAGAAAAACTGGAAGCCCTGGGTGGTTGGGAGGTGGATCAAAAGATCGAAATCGCTATGGATGCCCTTCGTTGTCCAGAGGGAGATCTTCCCATTGGCCCACTTTCTGGTGGTGAAAAACGTCGCGTGGCTCTTTGCCGTCTGCTGATGAGTGATCCGGACATTTTGTTATTGGATGAGCCGACGAATCACTTGGATGCGGAATCCGTGGCTTGGTTGGAGCAATATCTTGCGAAATTCCCTGGCACTGTCATTGCGGTCACCCATGATCGTTACTTTTTGGACAATGTGGCCGGATGGATTCTTGAACTGGACCGTGGCGAGGGCATCCCTTGGAAGGGCAATTACACCTCTTGGCTTGAGCAAAAAGACAATCGTATGGCTCAGGAGCAAAAGGACAATGCGCGCAGAAATAAGACGCTGGAAAGAGAACTCCAGTGGATTCGTCAAGGAGCCAAGGCTCGACAGTCCAAGGCCAAGTCTAGGATCTCGGCCTATGAAAATCTCTTGAAGGAGCCAACACCAGAGAAGCTCCAAGAAATGTCTATTTATATTCCGCCTGGACCTCGCTTGGGGGATATCGTGGTGGAAGCGAAAAATATCACGAAAGCGTATAATGGAAGATTGCTCTTTGATGATGTCAGTTTCACCATCCCTCGAGGGGCTGTTGTGGGCGTCATTGGGCCCAACGGTGTGGGTAAGACCACTCTGTTCCGTATGATCACGGGTCAAGAGAAGGCTGACAGTGGCAGCTTTAAAGTCGGAGAAACCGTGAAAATGGCCTACGTGGATCAAAGTCGCGAGACCTTGAACGCTGACAAAACGGTTTGGGAAGAACTTTCCGGGGGCAATGAGCTGATTCAGCTCGGGCAAAAGGAGATGTCTTCCAGAGCCTATGTTTCCTGGTTTAATTTTTCTGGATCGGATCAGCAGAAGAAGGTGGGAGTGCTTTCGGGCGGAGAAAGAAATCGCGTGAACATGGCGAAGATCTTGAAGCAAGGCGCCAATTTACTTTTACTGGATGAGCCGACCAATGATTTAGATGTGAATACCATGCGCGCCCTCGAGGAAGCTATTTTGGAATTCGGTGGTTCGGCGATTGTTATTTCCCATGATCGCTGGTTTTTAGATCGTATTTGCACTCATATTATGGCCTTTGAAGGCGACTCCAAAGTGGAGTTTTTCAATGGAAACTTCTCTGAGTACGAAGAGGATCGGAAAAAACGTCTCGGAGCTGATGCCGCACCGAAACGGATTCGTTTTAGATCTATCAATTAGCAAAAGAGCTTATTGAGCATTTCATAATTATTTTTAAGCTCAATAAAGGCGCTAGTAGCGCCTTTATTCATATCAGGGTGAAGTTTCAGGGCGAGCGCTCTAAAAGCTTTCTTCAGCTCTTTTTGTGGAAAAGCAGGACTAAGGGAGGCCCCATAAAAGAGAAAAAAGGAAACTGCCACCTGTTGCTCCTCACTCAAGGTATGAGGGGGACGAGGGGGCGACGGATAGATCTTATGAACCCGCAACTGAGGTGGGGGGTGGAAGAAGGTCTGACGGATATGGCCCATCAGATAAGCCAGATGAGCGGGTTCGAAGTCTTGCTGAGGGGACTTATTCAGATCGCGCGGATCGCTTGCTATTTTAATTTTACTTTCAAGAATTTGCTGAAAGCTTGCCTGTAGACCCATGGAGATCTTTTCGGTTCTCAAGCGGAAATCTCGAGTCTAGATCTCTTTTAGAAAGTCATTTGTGACGATTCCCACAATAGAAAGTCATAGTTTTGGGCAGATTTGCCTCTAATAAAGACCTTTTTCCCTATAGAAATGGAGATTTTTTCCGGGAAAACCTCAAAAACTTCTTAAAGAAAGATCCGTTTCTCGAGGAGAAAATGCTGTTTTAATATGAATTCTCGAGGGAAAATTGAGTTTTCTCCTCTGAAAAATTCAATTTGAGAGGGGAAAATAGAAAAATCTTAAGCAGTCTGCATTTTTTTTTGGACAAACACCAAGAGTTGGTTACACTGAAGTCATTCGAGTTAAAAAATAAAGCAAACCATTAATGGAGGAATACAAAAATGGCAAAAGCAAAGAAAGCGACTAAAAAAGCCGCTCCTAAGAAAACTGCTACTAAAAAAGCAACTACTAAAAAAGCGGCTCCTAAGGCTGCAAAAGCTGCGAAGGCTCCTAAAGCTAAAAAGGCTGCCTCTAAAAGAAAGCCAAATCCAGCGTTCATGAGACCTCTTACTCCTAGCACTACTTTAGCTGCTGTTGTTGGAGCGAATCCGCTTCCACGCACTGAAGTTGTTAAAAAGCTTTGGGCTTATATCAAAAAGAACAACCTTCAAGATTCTAAAAACAGAAGAAACATCAATGCTGATGACAAATTGAAACCAATCTTCGGCAAAAACACTGTTTCTATGTTTGAAATGACTAAACTTGTTTCTAAACATTTGAAATAGTATTTAGATCCTTTTCGGCACTCTAAATGTGAAAAGCCTAGGCTCAAACCCTAGGCTTTTTCTATTTGTCATGCTATAAGTTCCCCATGGGAATTAAGCCGCTGTCTCTTGAAGAAATAAAAAAAATGAAGTTGGCCTGCCGTATAGCCGCAGACACCCTCACTTATCTCGATAAATATATTAAAATAGGTATGACCACCAATGAAGTGGATGAGCTTACCAACGACTATATGCTCACACGTGGGGCAAAATCGGCATGTTTAGGTTATGGCGGTTATCCGAAATACTCTTGCGTGTCCGTGAATGAAGTCATTTGCCACGGAGTCCCTGACGAGACGCCCCTCAAAGAGGGTGACATCGTGAATGTGGATGTGACCGCTTTTATTGATGGCTTTTACGGGGACACTTCAAAGACTTATATGATGGGAAAGGTTTCAGATACAGCCCGAGACCTGGTGGAAGCGGCACGCATGGCCCGTGATATTGGCATCGAAGCCATTCGTCCTAAGGGATATACGGGGGATATTGGCTTTGAGACTCATAAGTTCATTACCCGTAAAGGTTATACGGCTATTAGGGAAATCGGTGGACACGGTATTGGCCGTGTCTTCCACTCTGAGCCCTTCGTTCCGGCTTATGGTAAAAAAGGCAAAGGGGAGCTTCTGGTCCCTTTCCATTGCATCACCGTAGAGCCCATGATTAACCAAGGGACGAATGAATTTATAGAATTTGATATCCACGGCTCATCAATTAAGTATTATAAAACCGCAGACAACTTGCTGTCTGCTCAGTTTGAGCATACGGTATTGGTGACCGACACCGGATACGAAATATTAACATTACAGAGCTAATTATTAATTAAATTACAAAACATATACAAATCAATTAACGAGCTAACAAACAAAGGACGGGAAATGTCTCTCACGACGAATACTGGGAAAGCAGCCATGAAGAAAAATATGAAAATTGCAGCGAAAGCGGTAACCAAAAATACAACTCCAACAAAAACTCCCGTTGTGGATTACATGGTTTGTAAAGAAGCCATGGAAAATCCAAAGGTCTTCGCGGAGTTGGCGCGTTGGGGACGTGAAGAGATTTCTATTGCTGAAACCGAAATGCCAGGTTTGATGGCTCTTCGTAAGGAATATAAAAAGAGACAGCCTTTAAAAGGCGCCAATATTTCCGGCTGCTTACACATGACTATTCAAACAGCGGTTTTGATCGAGACTCTCGTGGAGTTGGGGGCAAAAATCCGTTGGTCTTCTTGTAATATCTTTTCCACTCAAGATCATGCGGCCGTAGCCATCGCAGCGGCGGGAATTCCTGTTTTCGCTTGGAAAGGTGAAACAGAAGAAGAGTTCAACTGGTGTATCGAGCAAACCATCACAGGTTGGGGCAAAGACGGCTTCAATATGATTCTTGATGACGGCGGCGATCTTACAAATATGATGCACGAGCCACGTTTCGCTAAAGAAATGAAGAAAATCATCGGTATCTCTGAAGAGACCACCACCGGTGTTCACAATCTTGAGCTCATGCTTAAACAAGGCCGCTTGAAAGTGCCAGCGATCAATATAAACGACTCTGTGACTAAATCTAAATTTGATAACTTGTATGGCTGCCGTGAGTCCCTTGCCGACGGTATCAAACGTGCGACCGATACAATGGTGGCTGGTAAGATCGTGGTGGTTGCTGGCTACGGAGACGTAGGTAAAGGCAGTGCGCACTCTATGCGCGGCTTGGGTGCTCGTGTATTGATCACAGAGATTGACCCTATCTGTGCATTGCAAGCAGCGATGGAAGGTTTTGAAGTGACAACCATGGAAGAGGCAGCTCCTTTTGCTGACATTTTCGTTACGGCAACAGGCTGTTGCGATATCATCACTGAGAAGCATTTCAGCAAGATGAAAAACAACGCGATTGTTTGCAACATCGGTCACTTCGACATTGAGATCGATATGGCTTGGTTGAACAAAAATTCAAAAATGCGTGAAATCAAACCACAAGTGGATATCCACACCATGAAAAACGGCCGCCAAATCATCGTTTTGGCAAAAGGTCGTTTGGTCAACTTGGGTTGCGGCACTGGCCATCCAAGCTTTGTAATGTCTAACAGCTTCACGAACCAAGTATTGGCGCAAATGGAGTTGTTCTTGAACCACGCTCAATACCAAGACATCGCGGTTTACAGACTTCCAAAACATTTGGACGAAAAAGTAGCGGCATTGCACCTCGAAAAGCTCGGCGTAAAACTAACCAAGCTTTCCGGCAAGCAATCCAAGTACCTCCACATCGACACCGAAGGCCCCTTCAAGCCCGACCACTACCGTTACTAGAAGGTACGGCCTACTTTCTAGTAGCGCGTCGCGAAAAAGCCCCTGTCTTAAAGGACGGGGCTTTTTTTTGTCTTTTTTAACTGACAGAAATTTACTTTTTAGGGATTTCGATAAAGCGGCAGTAGGCCTTGAGTTCTTGAATGCTTTCGCGGACGTCATCGAGGGCGCGATGTTGATTGGATTTGCTATAAGTGATGCCGAATTTTTTATTCATAATCACTTTCCAGGAACTCACATCAACCACGCGGTAGTGCAGCCTCTCGCTGAACTCAGGCATGTATTTGTCGATAAAGAGGCGATCTTGATTGATCGAGTTGCCAGCCAAGATGGGCTTATTTCGCGGGTCAGGGAAATGTTTCTTGGCGAGATCGCAGAGCTTGGCCTCGGCAAGATCCAGGGCCATGCCATAGGGAACCTTGGCGGTAAGTCCGGACTTCTTGTGATGCTCTTTATTCCAGTTATCCATATTATCGAGGTAGATTTGCGGTTGTCGTACGACCGTTTCCAACTGATCTAACTCTTGAAAATCAAAATCAGTAATAATCGCAGCCACTTCGATGATAACCTCTTTTTTAACATCGAGGCCTGTCATTTCCATATCAATCCAGAACAATTTTTCCATTAACTCTTCTTTGCTAGTCCGACATCAATTGCGTCGCAGACCGTTTGAATAAGCTTATTTTCATCCCATGGTTTGTCAATAAAAGCAAAGGCGCCGAGACGTATAGCTTCGGAGGCCCTATCCTGATGGCGATATCCCGAATGAATAATGAAGGGAGTCTTCAGGCCTTGCTCGCGCATCCACTTAAGGACCTCGAGCCCTGATTTTTTAGGCATTTTCTCGTCAGAGAGAACGGCATCAAATTCTTTATGAGTGAGAATTTCTATGCCTTCTTTGCCATTAGAGGCTTGAACGATCTCCAGGACATGTTCCTCAAGAAGAGCAATCAGCACCTCTCTCAGATCTGCCTCATCGTCAATAATAAGGAGTCGTCCTCGTTTATGATTTTTCATGGTCTAAATCTAAATGAATACTTGGCTGCAATGCAAGGAGAGTAAAATGCGGAGATAAACAATTTCATTTTAAGGATTCTGAGTTTTTGTGACGGAAGGCAGTGGTTTAGAAGATTCAGCGGAATGGGCCGAACGGGTGGACAGGGGGTGTGAGGTGGAGGCCTTTGTAAGAAGTTTTTGTTCTGTTTCCCTCCTAAATTTGCTTAAACAGAGAGCAAAATCCCTAAAAATCTGATTTTATCTATTTTTTAATAAATTCTATGTAAAATTTTGTTGAATAGCGACGTTGAGATCAGTATAAATGTTTCCTCTATGCGGGGTGGTAGTTAAGTTGGTTATAACGTCCGCCTGTCACGTGGAAGGCCGCGGGTTCGAGTCCCGTCCACCCCGCCATTTTTATAGAACCGATAAAATTACCGAGGCTAAGTACTCGGTTTTTTTATGCTTTTTTTCTACTTTAAATTTCTCTTCTAAATGCTAATTTCCTTTTACGGGACAATGCGGGACAGGCGGGGTTGAACTCGCCCCGCCAATGCATTCCTTCGCCTTCTCAGGCAATGCCAGTACGGCTCTCGCGACTCCATCCAATGCTCTTGCTACTTTCCATTTCCCCTCATCCACTTCCTCAACATACTTCTGAGTCTCATCTAAACTTGAGTGTCCTAGATTCAACGAAACCGCATGAAAATCTCCAGTAATGCGATTTGCTTGAGTCGCAGAAGTCTTGCGAATGAGGTGAGTGCCACTGACGTAATTCACTCCGCAAAGTTTCAGTGCGCGGTTGTAAGCGCAGCCAATACTCTTGCGAATCATCGGCCTTCCCTCCGAATGAAAAACCAGCGAAGTATTCGGGGAGCGTATTTTTTTAAGAAGTCTTAACTCTTCCACCAGAATTTCCGGAATCACCAGAAACCTTACCTGACCGTTCTTCGGGCAAGATTTGATTTTTGGTTCCCAACTTTCTTGATCCCAAATGATCGTCTGCTCGATGGTCGCAATACTTCTCTCAAGGTCCAATGCATCCCAAGTTAAACCGCAGGCTTCACCAATGCGAAGTCCAAGTCCAAACTGTGTCAGTGCTAGCGGAAAATAAAGAGGATTTTTCTGTGCTTTTAAAGCTCTTAGAAAATTCCCTAAATCATCTGGTCTTAGTGATCTCACAGGCTGTTTTGCGCGTCTTACAACTTTTGCGGCTTGATAGTGTTCTTTGAAAATCGGCAGAGGATAGAGTGCGTTCACTCTTTTTCTGTAATAATTAAGAACCACCTTCAAGGCATCCAATTCCTTTTCAAATGAGAATCGAGTTTTTCGGCGCGGATAATTCTCGTGCCAATGTCGAATCATTTGATCGATCACCTTGGGACTGATTTCGTCAACATAATATGAAGACAAATAATTCAAAGGTGGGAGCTTTTTGTCGTAAGTTTGCCGGGTCGTGAAATCAATTGTCATGTAATGAAAGTCTTTCCATTCTTGCAATAAAGCTGCAAATCGCAATTTATCCTTAGAGTCGAGAGTTACATTCTTGTGGTGCCTTCCCGTTTCGTGCTTGGCAAGCTTGCCGATACGAAACTCTTTAGCGTCCTCAAGGCTATCAAAGAAACAAGATTCTTTTTTTGAAAGTTCTCCCTCGATTCGCACTCGGCGTATCGATCGGTACTTTCCGGAATCTTGCCATCTTTTAAGCTTTTCATTCCAATCCAACAATTTATAAATTCCAGGATAATTTTTTAGCGCTTCTTCCTTTTTCTTTTTCATCTGGTGCCACCTTTGTGGAGCCATTCAGAAATTCGTTGAGGAGAGAAGCGAACCAGTCTTCCTACTTTTAAATAAGGAATTCTATTTTTCGAAACTAACTTTCTCACATGGCGAATAGAACAGCTAAGTTCCTTTGCCACATCATCAATCGTCCATACCAACTTATTCGTTTTTTCAAAGAGCGAGGGTGAATTGTTTTTCACCCTTGATGAATCTATTCTCATGTAAGTCTCCTGGAAAATCAATCAAAGAATTAGTTTGCGCGCAGATTCGACATCATTAATATCCGCGAGGGGAATGGATTCTGGCGAGTTTGATGGAGCTTCGCTCATGTCTTTTTTAGAACGTTTCTTGCGGGTTTTTGGTGGTGTCACCATGGTCTCGTGTCTGTCGGCAATCTTTGTGTCAGCATGTTGAATTACGGCAAGCTCAATGCTTCGGATTTCCTCCTGAATTTCAGCAACTTTTTCAGTGTCTCCATTTATCAGAGCCTCTTTGAGACGAGGCGTAATCCAATTAAGATGCTTGATAGGATCGTAGTGATAGAATTTTATCTTTTGCATTTCTTTGGTCGTGAGTTCCGATTTGAACTCGCGAATAAGAAAATTTACGACATCCGATTTTGACAGTGCTAAAAATCCTTTTGAGGAACTGTTGATCTGTTCAAGCCATCCTTGGGCTTTCGTGGCTTCATCAGAGCCTAGGCAGATTCTCTCAGTCGCCTTGGGTTTGTTTGTCGGTGTAATAATATTCTCAGTTAGCGACTCCATGTTGTCTCCTTCTCTATTCGGAACAGGTAGTGACCTTCCTCCCATTCGGCCCCGCCATTTTTAATTACTGGAGGAATCCATATCTTCTGAACGACGGGTTTCAATAAACTCGGTGGAGGGTTTTTAATGTCATTTGTTGGAACTTTTTTATTACTGGAAACACACGCATTTAGGGTGAGACAAAATGATAGAAATAACGAGAAGACTCGTTTCATAGACGGGCTCCTTTGATTGTGGGTAATTGTGTGAGAATAGGTCAGGGGGTATACAGTCAGAGATTCATCCCTGAATCAGTGTGGTTCTTAAGTCTTTGATTTTCCGATTACTTTCGTCGGATGGTAATGCGCGGTAACTCTATTCAGCTCCCGTGAAGTACCGAGGATATCCCCGTAAAAATCCCCGAGAAGTCCCCGTAAATTCTCGCGCAAGGTGAAGAGGGTTTCTGACCGTTGGTTGATTGCTACAGCGTTGAGACCTTTTTCCATATATTCTTTCAAGTCCACAAAGAGGTGGATGTTTTCCGAAGGGTCTTTTACGCAATCCTTAGCCCGAAGAATATTTGCCATGATTAAAGGATCTGACACCAGCCAGAGAACCCGGTCCACCTGGCGTTGATGGCGATAAAACTGAATAACATTTTCATAGCGACTGGTGCTCTTCGGTGAAAGCTCGACTTCAATGGCATAGGTCACAGCCTTTTGCAGTCCAAGCACGCGGGTGTATCCATCCGGTCGATGGTCTTTGGTTTTTGGAATCCAATCCGGGTATTGGTCCTTGGAGCACCGTCGCAGTTCCTGCTCAGAGAAAAACAGAATGCGCTCCGGTCGTCTCCCCAGCCACTCGCCCAAATGAAAAGCCAAAACATGCCTGTCGTGTTTGTGATTTTCAGATAAATAACCGTCTTCTTCGAGTTCAGGTAAGTTTAGCTTAATAGATTCAAAACCCTTTTCGCGAAGCTGCCACGCCCAGAAAATCTCAGTGTCATTGAACTTAGCTTCGACGTA
>DATBTE010000284.1:0-3932 GCA_036559425.1 Pseudobdellovibrionaceae bacterium
GGCAGGTCTTCTCACTTAAAAATGACCGCCGATGAACCGCAAATCTTTATCTCGGATATCCAGCAATAAGCTTCGGCTTGAGCCTTAAAAAGGCACCCACGAAAGTTTCATTGCTTTTGCCCTCTCCAAACGCTCCGCCAGAGGTCCCGGATAAAGCACCGGACAATCTCCCGTTTTATTTTCCCCGGAATAATATTTTGAGATGCAGCGAAGACCTTCTTGTCTTTCCTCTGCAACGCTAAAATATTTTGGGTAAGAGTAATCGCCTAGAAATCCGATAAAAACAAACCAGATAAAATACTTAAAAAGCCTCTGATACTTTGGTGTTTCTTGCGCCATTTTCCATAAGAGCCAACCAATATATAACACCAACAATACACCCAGTTCCGCATAGCGAGAGGTTTTTGCCTGGCCGATGCCATAACCCGTCCTTGCTAAGGCGATAGATCCAAAAGCCCCGAGTACAGCTAAAGATCCAAAAAAACCCAGGGATACAAAATGCTGTTTGAATGAAAATGCGGCTTTGAAGCTTTTCCCCAGAACAAAAGCCACGATCCCTAATGCTAAGGCCGCTATAATGGCGCTCGAAGTTTTAAAACCGAATCCAAGTGAAATGAGATTCGCATAAAAATACCAAAAATCTATTTTATAAGGCCAAGTGAAGACCGGCTGCTCGCTAGGGCTATGAAAGCCAATAAACCAGGCCCCAATTCCTGCAATGAGAGCCGCCACCGCGGCTGTTTGCAAAGCCCACTCCGAAAGGGATTTTCGCGGCCCCACCAGTAATCTATAAAGCAAAACAAATAAGACCGTTAGGGTAAAAAAGGCCCCTGCCGCCAATGAATACATCGAGCCTAAGCCCAAAAGGCCCGCCAACCAAAAATGAATGTTTCGTAAATGTTCGCGGGTCGCGAAGAATATCCCTAGGACTCCGAACAAAACGCAAAAATGAAAACAAGATTGAATCGCCCAGTTATGATTATCAATCAAAAGCGGCGAAGTCAGAAAAAAAGGCAATATCCAGAGGCCCTTGCTTGATTGAGAAATGAATTTTTTTTGAAAAAACATGAAAAACAAAACGACAGCGGCGAAAAGCGTATAGTTAAATATAACATGATAAGAAAGATTCCAATGGGTCAGATAAAAGAAAGCATAGGTGAGCAGTTTAGTAAAAACAATCCTATGTTCATTATGAAAAGCAAAAAGATATTCAAAACTAAATCCACTGGGAAGCGCCCCCGCATTGAGGTTCTCCCATTCATCTCCCGCCGGCACATTCACTGAAGTCAGAGCGATGAGGACCCATTGACCAAAAAGAAAAACCAAGGTCAGCCAGGTGTAAAAGCTTTTCTGTTCAATTATTTTTGAATTAAATTTCATAATTCTCCCGCCAAGATAAAAACATCAGAACATCCCATATTTCCGTCTGCCAATTGCGCAGCCCCCGTTGATGTTCATCCCACTTCTGATGAATCGTCTTCGCATCTAAAAGATCCTGCTGATTGAGTGCCTGGGGACTGAGAAGACTCCACGCCCACTCTTTAAGCTCTTTACACAGCCATGAATCCAGCGGCACACCAAAACCCATTTTGGGACGCTCAATGAGTTCTTTGGGGACGTGCTTGTAAAGAATTTGGCGAAGGATCCACTTTGTCTGCCCTTGATATATTTTAAAGTCGATCGGTAAGTTAAAAGCCATCTCCACAACCTCTTTACTGAGAAAGGGCGCACGGGTTTCCAGACTCTGTGACATAGCGGCTCGATCGACTTTAACCAAGACATCATCCGGCATATACCACTTGGCATCCGCAAGACTCATCTCAAGAGCTGAGTGCACGTCCCAGTCCTGATTATGCTGATTTACTTGTTTATTTTTATTTAACAAGGGTGAAGTGTCATTCCAATGAGTGGAAACCGAGCGATAAAAATCAGACATGCTCGAAGACTTTAGGACCTCAGCCAGTTTATAAATTTTCTCATGCGGCTGTGAAGCTCCCGAAGAAATGAGCTTAAACACAGACTCCCAGGCCGAAGGCGGAAGACAAGTCAAAGTCTTCGCCACCACGCTTCTTAAAGGGGCAGGAATCAAACGGACTTTTCCCCAGTGCTGCTCAGCGAAGGCATGGCGATTGTAACCTCCGAAGAGTTCGTCCCCGCCATCCCCTGACAAAGCCACTTTGACATACTTACGAGCCATTTGGCTGACTAGTATGGTGGGAATCTGCGAAGAGTCCGCAAAGGGTTCATCATAAATACTTGCGAGCAATGGAACTTGGGCCAAGAGATCCGCTTCCGACACATAAAGCTCTTCGTGCTCGGTGCCCAGATGAGCGGCAACAGCCTTTGCATGCGGAGCTTCGTTGTGATGATGACTGCTAAAGCCGATGGAAAAACTTTTTATTTTTTTCGGGCTTAAGGATTGCATCAGTGCCACGATCAAAGAACTATCAATGCCCCCAGATAAAAAAGCGCCCAAGGGAACATCTGCGATCATCTGTTGCTGGATCGCTTTATGGAGTTTGCCTTCCAACTGCTGAAGCGCTTCTTCTCGAGACAGCGTCCATGTTCCCAAAGAAAGATCCTGCAAGGCCCAGTATTTCTTGGACTCACTGAGAGCTTTTTTATCTCTCAGAGACTGAAGGGGGATGATCACAAAGTGACCCGCCGGAAGTTTATGGATTCCTTTAAAAATACTCTTATCGCCAGAAATACAACTTCGCTTAAAAAAATCTTCAAGAGCCAAGGGATTAATAGAAAGATCTTTTTTAAATAGACTTATAAAAGGCTTTAACTCCGAGGCAAAAGTAAAAACCCCTTGAACCACTCCATAATAAAGAGGTTTTTCGCCCAGGCGGTCTCTGATCAAGGTTAAAGTTTTTAACTGCGTATCCCAAAGAGCGATGGCATACATGCCCTCAATACTATCCAGGGATTTTTCAAGGCCCCACTCTTCAAAACAAGCCAATAAAACTTCAGTATCCGAAGTGCCGCGCCAATTTGTTTTCTGTAGCTTTGTCTTGAGCTCGAGAAAATTATAAAGTTCGCCATTGTAAGATATTACGTAGCGTCCACTCTCCGACTGCATAGGTTGCGCACCCAATTCCGAAAGATCCAATATCGACAATCGGCGGTGACAAAGAGCGACCGAATTTTCATCATCAAACCAGTAGCCCTCCGCATCCGGCCCGCGATGAGCGATGCTACGGTTAGCGGTCTTTATTTCTTCCTTATCACGACTCCCAATCAATCCAAAAATTCCGCACATAGTTCCTACTTCTTAGAGGGATTGGCTGAGTTAGCGGATATTTTAGATGTACTCATGGCATATCCCAAAGCCGCGATAAATAAGAATGCAAAACGGTTTTTTGCAATGCTAAAATTAGATTCGGTTAAAGAACCAATGGCAAAACAGAGGATGGCGGCAAAAGCGCCCAGTAACAAATAGTACTGATCAGAACTGCTTTTTTGTTTTCGCCACTGCCAAAGACGCCGCAAGAGGGAGTAAAAAACCAAAGCCAAAAAAGCCAGAAAACAGGCCAATCCTAAAAGACCCGTTCCCGCCAGAAAATGAAGGTATTGATTGTGTGCATGGGTTCCCACCAACCCCTCCACGCCCTCTTTCTTTAAGTACTCTTCGACGTGGATATTGTTCTGGCTGTAACCAATGCCCCATAAAGGATAGTCTTTAAAAATTTGCAGGTTGGCTTTCCAATACAGCATTCTTTCGTTGTTACTTTGAGACTCCGCATTGGTTTTACCCATCACTCGATTTTGGATACGACGGGAGCCATAAAAAAGAAGCCCCGCCGTTAAAACTAGGGCCAGAACCGAACTGGCAAAAACTTTTCTTCCCAAAAAGCCCGCACAAAACAAAAGAGCAAAGGCAAATCCAATCCAAATACCGCGGGTTAAGCTGAGAACCACCATGGCAC
>DATBTE010000285.1:0-9476 GCA_036559425.1 Pseudobdellovibrionaceae bacterium
TATAAATTCAAACATGGATGAAAAATACTTTAACGGCTCTGGAAACTACAATGGCTATGTCCAGCCGAAGATCGAAATCGCGCCCTTGGAATTTAAATTTCTCCGTGTCGGAAAAGACACCTCGGATCGGGAAATTATTTACAATATCAAAGCTTGCTTTAAAAATGGCCTTGATCAAAAAATCACTCGAGGTTTTACTTTTAATGTCAGCGGCTTCCAGCAAGCCGAAAGTGAAACCGCAAACGCGCCCCTCAAGACTGTAGCGCTCGCAGCCGATAATTCCTCCTGTATTAATTGGGACGAAACCCTGACTTTTAAATACTACGAATGCCACAAATACCTTAAAGGTTCTGTCCAGATTGAGAACAAAGATCTCGCATTGAAACAAAAAATCGAAGTCGCCATCAATCCTTGGGAACCCGCAGGCACATTTGCCCGCGACCTCAGATATGTGGACAATCAAGAAAGTCTGGTTAATGAGTGCAAAAAGGAAAGTATTTTACCTGCGATGATTTCATTGAAAACGATCTCCTACTCGACTCTCTCTAATGACTATGAGATAGATCACCTGTTAAATTTGACAGTCAAAAAGAAACTCCGCTTTAAAATCGATTCAGAAGTAAATATCTTTAGTGACATGAGTAAGGGGCGCGTTGAAAACGCTCAGAGACTGCGCCCCGGAATCTATTTGCTCAAATTAGCTTTAGTTAAAAACCGCGATTACTATAATCAAAAAACCTATATCACTTCAGTTGAAAAACTCGTCGCCACTGCCAATGGCGACCTCCGAGGGGATATAGAATTCAAAACAGCCGACCTCAAAGCCCTTAAAAGCCATGACACCCTCTTGCTCGAAATAGATCCTGTGAAAGAAGACAAGGTGACTGTCGATCCCCAGGGCAACTTGGTGGCAAAAGAAAAAGTGACTTCACTGGATGAGATCATCGATCGCAGTACGGGACTTTACAGTCGCACCTTTAGCACAGTCATGGGTTTGGGCGATAAATCAGGTTTCTTAGAACTTAATCCCGTTGAGTCTAAAGACATCAACCAGTATTTCACCAACGCAAACTTGCCGCCCCCTGCTGAAAGCGGTAAATCCATGATCCGAGAATATATAAAGTATGGCGAGAAACTGGCTTCCGATAATCTCCAGGCACAAAGAGCTCAAGCGGATATCACCCTTTTTGCTAAGAACAATTCTTTAAGACAACTCTCTCTCAAAGAGCCTCAAAGCTCTGAGCATCTCCGCGCAGCCCTCGCGAAGTCCCTGCCTCGCCTGAATAATACTGAAATTAAAAATCTATTAAGCCAATTCGCAACCACCGGGAAGTTGGACACGTCTTTAAGCAAAGGCCTTTGCTCATACTGGTTTCATAATTTTATCGTCAATGAGCTCGATGGATTTTTCAAATATCACGAGTATATCAAATGTGACCTTCGCGCGAATCATCCTGAGCAAATCTTCACCGTTGAAAAGCGCCTTTTCGTGAAAGAACTCGAGAGCTACCGCTTTTTAAATGGTTATACCTACCCCATCTCCGTTGGCAATAGTATCACTTTGACAAAGTCCGAGTCTCATTCCACTTCCATTTCCAAGTCCTTGGGCTTAAGCTTAAATATGATCCC
The DNA here is from genome assembly GCA_036559425.1 of Pseudobdellovibrionaceae bacterium. Taxonomy (GTDB): domain Bacteria; phylum Bdellovibrionota; class Bdellovibrionia; order Bdellovibrionales; family Bdellovibrionaceae; genus JACMRP01. The sequence goes on from DATBTE010000285.1 coordinate 1,630, forward strand.
TTTTGAATTCGCAAAAATATTTTCTATTGGCATTTCAGCGAACTATGCGATTTCCCACTCCGATTCTGAAGACGAAGGCAACGCCAATAGCGTTTCTATTGGCTCGAATATTCCACTAAGCATGGAGCAAAATGTCTATCAGCTGAAATTCAAACGCTACCAAGAATGTGCTTCGATTAAAATCAATCCTCAACACTTCCTAAAAAAGGGCCTTTTTTCTAATTCGTTGAAACCAAAGCTCAAGGAGTCGGAAAAAGCGGAAATCGCTTCCCGAGGACTCATGATTTGCACCGGCGTGGACAATACCACTCCTCTGGTGCGCAATGAAAATTACTATCAGCTAAATCAAGCCCCAGGTGACACGCAAATCCAAGATAACGGCGATCTCAGGAATATCCATTTCTTCATGGCCCTCCGCGGAGAAAAAGAATTCCAGCGTTTAATGTATTTCATGAAAGGGAATATCAAAACACCGCAAACGGCAGATCGTTCCAGCGATGAACAAAAAAATACTTTTACGAACTTAAATAACCTCTTTAACACAGGCTTTACGAATGTACCGGGAAGTTACAACGACACTCATTAATTAATATGATTAATGCCCGTAACATTTCTTTAGGAATTCCAAGCTCCGAATGCCAAACCAAGAATACGCTTCTCCGTCAACGACGGCTCCCGCGAGGCCTTCGCGGCGGAGATCCTCTATTTTTTTGTGAAAAGGATAGGGCTCCGATGAAAACAAAATCAGGGCCTCTTGAAAATCTTGTATTTTGACAACCGGGTACTTGTCTTCAGGGAAATTGACAACCTGAGCTCCCAATTGAGTTAATACCGAACCAATATAGGTTTCACGACTAATGGCCATCCAAGGTGTTTTCCAAATCATATAGAGCACAGGCATGGGCCCCGGACGCATAGGTGAAATCACCCATTCGATCAAACCCGGAATATTTTCCTCATTCCAAGATAAAGGGCCACGATCCAGAATCATTTGCAGTTGTAAAGACCAGGTGATCAATTTTGGATTTTTTAACTCTGCCCCTAAACGTTGCAATTCAAATTGCAAGGTCTCTAAAGAGTGAACATCCGTGGCAAGATAAGGGCAGGGGCATTCCTGGGCCATTTCCAAGGGGTTTTCTTCTTTATCCAATAGGACTAAATCAGGCTGGAGGTCCTTGATAAGATCCCATTGGGCTTCTTTGGTTCCACCCACGACCGGGATGTTTTTAACTAGTTCCGTAGGGTGAATGCAAAAACGCGTTCTTCCCACCACTGAAACCCCAGCCCGTAATAATGTTTCCGTCCATGAGGGCACCATCGAGACAATTCGCATCTTTTGATACCACCAATTATTGCTTGTCGAGTCAAGATTGGTATATTGTCACTTGACCCATTCCTTATCACTAAGCGAAAAATAGTTTTTACCTATGAAGGAATTCAACTATGAACCCTACTGCATTTTTAAAGAGAAAGCCTCACCTCAGCCCTTATAAAAAAGGCGATGTCCTGGTCCTCTTTGGTGAACTTTTCCAACGAGGTTATGCCAACGGTCTGGTAGAAGAGGCTGAATCCCGTGGGATGACCATCGTCTACGCCACTGTCGGTCGCCGTGAAGCTGGCCAACTCCGAACTTTAAATGCCGAAGAATTAAAAAATGTTCCAAAACCCTTTATCAATATTCCCTTAGAGGCCGGCTTCGATCTTGAACCTGATTCTCAGGGGCATGCTCCCGTCGACCAACTCAAAGAGGTCAAACTTTCTGAATGGGAAAATGTAAAAATCAACTTTGCCTCTCTCGAAGAAAGTCGTCAAAAGGCAGTGGCGCGCTTTCGTAAAAATGTTGAAGCATTTCTTCAAGAGTTGGAGTCCCACATTCCCACCGGAGCAAATCTTGTTTTTGCACATTTAATGGCAGGAGGTGTGCCTCGCACTAAAATTGTCATGCCGCTGATGAATCGTACCTGCAAAGGCAGTGGCGATCGTTATTTGTCTTCAGAGCAATTTTGGAACTCAGATATAGGCAAATTCTGCGCCTTAAACTTTAAAGAAGTTACAGCCGAGACTCTTCGCCATTTGGTGGAGCTTTCCACACCGCTTCGTCAAAAACTAGAGGCTAAAGGCTCCCATGTGGCCTATACGGCTTATGGGTATCACGGCACTGAAATCATGATTGATGGTCAATACCAGTGGCAAACCTATATTCCTTACATTCAAGGCTGGGCAAAATTGGATCTTGAAAAAATAGCCACTGAGGCTCACAAAAAAGGCATCAACATCTGCGTTTATAACTGTCCCGAAATCCTTACAAACTCAAGCTCCATCTTTCAGGGAGTTGAAGTATCACTTTATCCCCTCACCAAAGCCATCGAGAAAGAGTGTGGAACCTCTGTTGCTGGAAAAAAAATCCTTGCTGACTGTAAGGCCCTCTTAAAAGAGAATGTCAGCCTGAGTGATATTGAAGAGATTGCCAACAGCTACTTCGTTGATCCCGAAATCAAGGCCCATTGCATTTTCAAAGCGTGGCCTCAACATAGCAGCAAGCAACAGCTTGAGATCATGCTCACAGCCTCGGACAAGTTAATCTGGCTTCATAAAGATTCTAAAAAATTGATTACTTTTGAACTCAGTGAAGTGGTGTTTAAATCTTGTGGATATGTTATGTTACACGACTCCTGGAAACCACAAAGTCCCGTAGCTTGGATCGGGCATGAACTTGTGGCACGCTGTATTCAATAATGGATTTAAGTAACGGAGCTAATTACAGTTATGCGGGTCTCAACCTGAAAGGCTTCTCTCTTTCAGGTATTCGCACCGCTATTAGTGTCCCAGATCTTTCCCTTACCTTTGATGTCGCTCAGGGCTATCCCTTTCTTCTAAATCTAAAACAGTTCTTCTTAAGCCATGGTCATCTGGATCATGCGGCCGGTGTTCCCTACATCATTTCGCAAAAAGCCATGAATCATCAGCCCCCTCCCCAGTTTTACATGCCACAGAGTCTCGTAGAGCCTTTAGATCACATTATGAAAATCTGGCAGCAAATCGAAGGTCATGAATACAAATATGATTTCATCCCCGTGAAAGCAGATCTGGAAATTCCTGTGAAGGGAAATTATTTTGTAAAAGTCTTCCCCACCAAACATCGCATTGATTCGTTTGGCTACACCCTTTTCGAGTTTCACAAAAAACTTTCCCCAAAATACCAAGGCCTTTCTCAAGATGAATTGATGAAATTAAAAAAAGAGGGCCATCCCCTCAATGAATCCATCAGAACTCCTGTGCTAAGCTTTACTGGGGATACGCAAATTGAGTTTCTTCACAGTCGCCCCTGGGTTAAACACTCCAAAATCCTATTACTAGAGGCCACGTATTTGGACGACAGGAAACCCATTGAACATGCAAGGACTTGGGGGCATACACATTTGCATGAAATTCTATCTCGCCTTGAGGAAATAGAAAGTGAAAAAATCGTTTTGATTCACACTTCCAGCCGCTATACTTGGGAAGAGGCTCAGAAGTTAGTTTATCAACAGGTTCCTGCAAAACATCGGCATCGGGTTGAATTATTTCCCGGAAGATAATTATTTTTATCGACCGAATAGGTCATCGGCATCTAACCAGATTTTCCGGCTTTTGATTTTCTTTGTCTTAAAGTGCTGGAGCCATTCTTCAGGCTTACGTTTACTCCAGTTATTCGCAAGGCGACCAACAAAATACATCGGGCCCATGCCTTGGACAGCCAAATCCTTCGGAGCGCGGAGGGCGGTTAACATCTCCGGTCCAAAATAACTCTGAGGCAACATTCGTTCGTTACCAATAATCTCGCCAATGATAATCACATCTTTAGTTTGGCCCATCAGGGTGCGACTCAAAGGCAATCCAGGCTCCCCTTCAGCCGCTTGACCCGTGGGTGCAATGACCAACTTACCACCCTCGATCTTTTCACCCAGGGCGCTTATAAGTTCTTTGTTTCGGTCTGTAGCCTTTTTATTCCAAGAAAAGAAATAAAAAGATATTTCTGGCGGCGAATTTTTCAGCTTTTCCAGAAGATCTTTCTCAGAGTAAACTCCCTTTTCATCATAGGGAGTCAAATTCATAATTTCGCACTTCTTGCAGGCTCCATTAAGCCGTTCAAAGGCCGGTTTTACATTTTTCTCAAAAGTCTCTTGGTTTTCTGTTGAAAAATAACCTATAACAACTTTATCTTCAGCCATTGCTTTTGCAGAAGTAACGAAAGTAGTGTAAAACACGAACGAAAAGATAATAAAACGAATATAAAAACGCACAGCGATATTGTTCATAAAAATATTATGAACTCGACTTTTTAGGGATGTCGACCAAAATATCATTCAACATTGCATCATGGCTAAAACATGGTTAAACATGATAAAAACCTGGGATCGAGTTCAGCTTTTTCATAGTGGGGATGAGTTTTTTATGGAACTTATCTCTGGTATCCGACGGGCGCAAAAAAGCATCACGTTGGAATTCTATATTTTTGAAATCGACCAGGTTACGGAAATTCTTTTCTCCGAACTTCAGATGGCCGTTTTGCGCGGTTGCCAAGTCCATCTTTTAGTAGATGGAGTGGGCTCATTTTTCTGGCTCGAAGCCCTCAGCAAGCGCTGTCAGAATGAAGGTATTCACTTTCGTATCTATCACCCCCTCCCTGGATTCTTGCAATGGTTCGCCCATGCGCTGGAAGCCCTCTTTGCCAAGACTCCAAAGGTCCTTCGCAGAATCAATCGCCGGAATCATCGCAAGACCGTGGTCATTGATCAGCAAGTGGCATTTCTTGGCAGCTTTAATATGACGAAGGTGCATTACGCAATGCTTGTCGGAGCAAACAAAGCTTGGCGTGACTCAGGAATGAAAATTCAAGGAGAGGCTATCGAAAGCTTGATTGCAGCCTTTGATCTGGCTTGGACCTTTGCCCGTAAAAAAGCTCTTTTCCCCACCCATGACAAATATATTCGTGAAAAAATTCAAACGGTTTTAAGATGGCAGAGTCTCTTACGGCTCAATGCCAATGATAAAATTCGCAGACATCTTTACAAGGATCTTTGTCGACGCATTCTTCATGCGAAAAGCCGAGTGTATATTGCCACAGCCTACTTTTTACCGAAGCGAGCCATCGCTCGAGCGCTGACCAAAGCCGCGCAACGGGGAGTTGATGTCCGCATCTTGATTCCGGGGCCCAGTGACATTCCCCTGGTAAAGTGGGCCGCTCATCAACTTCCCTATAAACTTCATCTGGGAGGCGTAAAAATTTTTGAATTTCAACCTCGGGTTTTTCACGCGAAATATATGATCATTGATGAGTGGTCCAGTCTGGGGTCTTTTAACCTCAACCATCGCAGTCTTTTACATGACCTCGAGGTCGAGGCGGTGCTGACAGATGCTGAAAGTCTCTGTAATATGAATACGAGATTCGAACAGGACTTAAAAGAGTGCCAGCCTCTGGAGCTGGCTCGTTACCAGAAGGTGTTCTTTTTAAAAAATTGGATTACCAAAACTCTTTTCAAGTTAAGATATTGGTTCTAAACTCCACACAGACTTCCACATAGAGAGGAAATATGAAATTGATCAAAGTTACTGTGACTGGAGGTCCTTCTGGGGGCAAAACCACTCTTATCGAAGCTCTGCAAAAAGGAATGGGGAAAACTGTGTCTGTGGTCCCTGAGTCCGCAACAATCCTTTATCGCGGTGGATTTCCACGCATAAAATCTCACAATGGACGCATCCATGCTCAAAAGGCGATTTATTATACCCAAAAAGAGCTGGAGGATTTAATTTCCATGGAACAACCGACAAAACTTTTAGTCTGCGACCGCGGATCAATGGATGCTCTGGCTTACTGGCCCGAAACTCCACAAAGCTTCTTTAAGGTCATCAACTCCACCCCAGAGAAAGAGTACTCACGCTACGACTGGGTCCTGCACCTTGATACCGCTAGCGCCGAACACTATGACTCAACCAATCCCGTAAGAACAGAATCTTATTCCGAGGCTCAATCGCTGAATCAGCGCATCCTTGATGCTTGGGGAATGCACCCCCAAAGAGTCCGAATCGGCGAGAAAAAAGACTTCCTGGCCAAAATGGCGGCGGCTTATGGGGTCATTCAAGCAATCCTCAAAGGGGAGGATCTACAAATCATTCGAAAAAACTTCGAATTAATTTGATAAATGATTTACAAGCCAGACACCCATGTTCACAATAAATCTTATGGTGAACACAATACGATTTCTTATTTTCGTAGTTATTTCTGTAATCATTTTCCAAACCATCTTGTCCCCCAGGGCCTCTGCGGCTTCTTTCGAAAATGGAACTCCCCTGCTCTTCCAAGCTGATAAAAATAATATTCAGATATTACCTCAGCGCTTTGAATACAATTTGATTGACGAAGATCAACTTAAAATCGGTGACATACTTATCAACTATGTCACCTTTGGTTTTCAAATTCTTCCTTCAGCCAATTTCCCAGGAAAATATCGGGCGAAATTCACGTGGCCTTCAAGCCTTTTACAAGAGGGTTCCCTTTTGATAAAAAATAACACCGGCAAAGCTGTGTGGACAGCGAACTTTAGCCGGAGATCTGTTCGGCTCGTAGAGCCCAAAACCAATGAGCAAAACAAACTCCAAAATAAGAACCTTAGAACTCAAGTGGCGGAAATGGTCATAGACCAGCTGAATCCTGATCTGATTGAAGACATGAAATACTTCCCTTTCATGACTTTCTGTATCGCTAACACCACGCAAGAGACACGGATTTATTTTTGCTCTAAAGAGCTTTATCTGACAAGCAAAGACAATCACCTCCTCGTCAAGGCTCGCTCCCAAGAAAAACGAACTCCTCTCGTGGAGGTGAATGGCAAGAGCGTCGGCAACCAAGGTATTATTTTTTTAAACAACGAAAGTGAAAATATTGGTTTCCGCGCAGTCTCTCAATCCGGAGCCTACCTGGAAGTTGAGACTCGTATGAAACCAGTGGACTTCAAAGATATAATTTTAAGTGAGGATAAAAAAGAAATCATCCTTACCGCGTCTGGTGCGGAACCCGTCAACGAGGAAAGCATCCAACGCCTTTCAGAGAACGAGTGGCGAGTTAAACTGGATGCCAGTCGACCTATTCTTTACCTCAAAGGCGAAGGCAATATTCCCATGCGCCAAGAATTTTATATCAAAGGAAATATCCCCTCGGAGCAAGCCCGTCCCTCATTAGAAAAGGATTCCTTTGATCATATCTACAAATCCGAGATCAACCTCTCCGGCACCTTTGCTTCCGGCACTTCCGTCAGCGCAACGACTGAAAATGAAGATGTCGAAAAAACCGATTTCAATAAATTCCGCTGGCACCTCACAGAAATTCCGGGTGGAGAAACCTCACGTCACTATCTTCGCGTCCAGCACAAGGAAAACTCATACCTAGCCGCCTATGACATCTATCGTGACTACTCTTTTGAGTCGGCGCTCTGGGGCACTTATTGGAGTCATTCAGGACTTTTTGCTGATATTTCTTTAAACTGGTGGATGGAAAACTTCCTGACCAGTGAAGCCCTCTGGGCTCGGCTCCATTGGGGAATAAACTTTAAAGAGTCTTTGAGACTGACAAAAAAGACAGATGAAACGAGCGTTACTATAAGCCATCTGGAACTCCTCTGGAGAGCGAATCCTGGCTTCCACTTCCAAGATAGAACCTGGGGCTTGTCGCTTCCCTATGAGATGATTCAAGGCACGGGAATGAACATCAGCAGCCTTGGACTTGGAATTTTCTCTAGCAGTAAACCTCCGAAGAAATATCAAAGATATCTTCATTGGTACGACCTCAAGATGAATTACTTGATGGGTGG
>DATBTE010000286.1:0-1621 GCA_036559425.1 Pseudobdellovibrionaceae bacterium
ATTTCATCGGTGGTCGAGGAGTATAAGATCTGGTCATTTTCTAAAGGGAACAGCGTGAGGATGTCTCCATCTTGAAAAGTTATTCTGCGATCCTTTTGCATGGTCAGATCGTACTCGTGGATTTGAGTGTTTTTGTGTCCTTTGCGATTTTTGCTGATATAAAAAATCTTTTCTCCATCTTCAGAGAAAACAGCGGAACGGTTATAACCTTGAGAAAGGACGACGCTGGCATCCTTGGTTTGTAAATAGTCCACTTCCGCTGGCAATTCAGCTTTTTTTGATCTGGATTGGCAGGCGAAAATTCCCATACACAGTCCGGTCAACAAAAAAAGTTTTACACAAAATCTTACAGAGAAACTCACATCGAAACTCAAGACGTCTCCACTTTTTTTAAAACTTTCGTTAATAAGCTCGAAGGATTTACTTGTTTCAGATTTTTGAGTTGCACCCACTGAGTTTCTTTTAAAACATTTGGAGCGCGTAAATCCTTTTTTATCTGAATGTAGATATCATGATGAGTGATAAAGTGCTTAACATCAAATTTTTTGGGTTTTTCTTTTGAGGTCAGGACCATTCCCGGGAAAATCCATTGGCCCTTTAAAAAGGGGGCATAGTGATTTTGGACCAAAGCCACTTCATGTCCTTTTGCTGGACTTTTTCGTACATGGATTTCCGGCCGCCAAACCCAAATTTCACTTTCTTTGCGGGGTTTTTTTAAAGGCAATTCCGTAATTAAATTTTTATTGCGAGCTAAACAGCCCGAACTCCAAGGACACAAAAGGCATTGGACCTTCTGCGGAGTGCACAGGGTCGCTCCCAATTCCATCAACGCTTGATTGATCTCGGCGGGAGATCCGCGGAGGGCCAGTTCATCGGATATCTTTTGCAACTGGTCTCGGCCTGGAGAGGTCCACCATTCTAATTTTTTTCCGTATTTGCGAGAAAGGACGCGAATCACATTGCCGTCAAGAACTCCCACGGCTTCGTCGTAAGCAATACTCGCCACAGCTCGTGAAGTATAAGGCCCAAATCCAGGAAGTTCTAAAAGCTCTGCGGCGGTTTTTGGAAAACCTGACTGTGCAATTATTTTAGCCGCCCTATGAAGATTGCGGGCGCGCGAGTAATAACCCAGTCCTGCCCAGGCTTCGAGGACCTGGGGTTCCGGCGCCTGAGCAAGATCGATCACCGTAGGAAAGAGTTTTAGAAATTTCTCATAATAAGGGATGACCGCAGCGACTGTTGTTTGCTGCAACATAACCTCGGAAATCCAAATGTGATAAGGATCTCTGCTTCGACGCCACGGCAAATCCCGTTTATTTTCATGATACCATTTTAAAAGAGTTTTGTGATCTTTCATGGAGGGAAATGTATTCGACAAAGGTGCTTTTTCCAAATGCTAAATGGTGCTTGCAGAGAAAGTCTTAACGAATGAATTGTCCGCGAAGATAGACAGGTTCCTGTTGCAATGTGCAGTTTTGGGAAGGAGGAATATTTGGCGGAGCTCCAGGAGTCCAATTACAAACTTGACGTTGGTTTATCTCAAGTAAAAGGGACAAATTCACTCTTACACCCTCATCTGTTTGCTTAAAGTCTAAAGAAATATCTCGTCCACTCACCATTA